>NZ_RQFT01000012.1:380000-724080 GCF_004769525.1 Leptospira bouyouniensis
TTGGTTTAACCCCTTGGCAGTAAGAGGCAATTTCAGATTTACAAATCTCGTAAATTGATTTCGATTGTGCGTTTAAAGTTAAATTTAAAAACAAAAATAATATTGGAATATAGAATTTCAAAGTACGCTCCTCGCTTTTTGATTCCTAAGTGACTACTTTCTTCCATGCTTAAATTTTAATCAAGATTCGTTTTTCCACTTAATCAAATCGTAACTATTATTCTAGGCAAAAGGAGGGTTCATTGAACAATTCTTTGCTATTTTTCTTCGCAATAGGAAAAAATTGATGCTTTCTGCTATTTGAAGTGTGAATCAAATGTAGTCGCACTGAAGTTGACCGTCTTCCTATAATGTAGATTACGATCGTAAACATTAAGGTTGAAATAAAGGTGATTTCCTGCTAGGTGAAGAAGGCTTGAGAATGCCAGGTTTGGAATTTTCATCTGCCTTGGCGATGGCGCTAAGTTTTTTGAAAAAGCCGCTGCGGCGAGACCATTTAGAAAATGGGGATATATCAGATGCGAAAATAACTGTTAGTTGAGTCTTTCGGGTAATGTGGAAATGATATGAAAGCGGGGAAGTTCATGGATTAGAATTCTGTAATGGTGGAATGACAGGCAGAAAAGCTTTTTAAGAAAGCAAAAGAGATAGAGTCTACTTTTGCAGTAGAATGGGACATCTAATACGATTTTGCAATCATGGAATTCGTTCCATTTAAAGCTGCGACTAAATTTCCCGTAGGCTAAATGTTTTTCGACCTCGATGAGTTTTCAGATTGGAATCTTCCCAAATTTGGATTCAAATTTCCCCGTATAACTCGAAATAAAGGACTTATCATTATTTTGCCATAGGGATACCAAGGGTGCGTAGCGGATACTTTGAGACCGAAGCCCTGGGAATCTCTGCTCCATATGGGACTCGCCAAGAGCTCTCCTTAACAGCTTGGAAATGCACTTTTGAGTTAAATCTTAAAGTCACTCCCCAGTTATGAGATACGAAGAGAGGCTTGCAAACAGAAATTCCACCTAACAATTCGTTTATTGAAAAATAGTTGCACTAATTTCTTACTATTGAAATGTATAGTCGTTCCAACGAACTTTATAGGATTTACAACGTGTACAAAATATTTCCGATTCATTTGAGTTTCTTTTTTATCTATTTTTCCATATTCAACTGTGCGACGATGAGTAGTAGGGACGATGGAAAACAGGCAATTTTTGTCAAAGCGCCTGCTAATAGTCATATTTTTTTAGATGGCGAGAAAATTGGAGAATCATTTGGCGCAAGTGTAATTGATACACCCAAAATAAATCCGAATAAACAATATAAACTAAGAATTGAAAAAGACGGATATGAACCGAAAGAAGTAGAAGTAACAAAAGAAATTCATATGCTATTTGGATGGAATTTAATTTTCTTAGTAGGAGCTCCGATTGGCTTCGCAGTTGATTATTTTTCAGGATCTTATTTGCATTACAATCGATGGGTTGAAGTTGATTTGGATCAAAAATCCAATTTTAAAGTAGACCTTAATAGTATTCAGAATCGGACTTACATTCAAAAACGAGATGCAGATAAGAATTTATCAGTTACCGTTAAATTTAATAAAGTTATAAGCGCTTTATACGAAAGAACCGATGAAAAAGGGAATCCGATTCAGAAATCTCCTGGTGGAGCAAAAAAACCAACTGGAGATTATGAGGATGAGGCGACATTTACGCAAGGTTATTACAAAATCTCGGGTTTTTATCATAGTAAAGATTTTAATACTTCGCGTACAGCTTCTACTACTAGAGTCGCTAAACTTTCAGGATCCAAAATATTTGCAATTCCAGGAGGTGGAGTCGGTGTCATTTGTGGAGCAATGGATGAAACTACAAATCGGACGACATTCCATTGGATACACCTGCCTGAATTTATATCCAAACAGTTAGCTGAGTCAAGATCTTTGCAAGCTTATTATTTGGCGGATCATTGTGAACAGATTTTTAATCTAAAACAATATTTAAACGAAACTTAGAGAGTAATCACTTCTATCTTGTCGATTACTTCTTCATACAATGTGGAATTAAAGAATATGTATATGTTATGCATTATAAGTTTCGGATGATGGGTGATCCAATTGCTTTAGAGAGTTATTTTTTCAAAATATTCTAAATCATATAGATAATCAAGTATCGTAATAGAAACCATTTGAATCATTGCGATTGATGGAAGGAAACCAAATCTTTAAATTGTAAACCTTCAATTCGCAAAAAACATTGTTATTGCTAAATAATGGAAATGCAAAGTCCTTCATTCAATTAAGTTTTATTTTTTTAAAAAGTGGAATTCACATGGAAGTTTGGTAAGAGTGTTGAGAAAATATTTTTTTGGTTTAAGCATGAGTTGGCTAAATATCGATTTGGTTGATTCTGTATGTCAAACCCTAACATCGAAGTATGTTTTAGGCAGTGATCAAAAAAGATGCAATTGATTCCATCTGTAGCAAAATCTTATACAAAATATTTAATTAATTCATATAACAGAGAAATTTTATTCATCATTTTTGCTAATTTATGTTACATGAAAGAATTGCAATTTGATATACAATTCGCCGATACAAATAATGAGCGTTAACTTTTTTATTGGTGTTTCAAAATGAGAAAAATTTTACGATTTGTTTTTTTATCAAATATGATTATTTCTTTCGCAGTAACTTGCTCTCCCCAGTTGGAAAGCGCGGTCAGCTGCAGAAGCAAACGATTGGTGAGCTGTTATTAATGCGAAGGGAATTTATTTAGCACTTTCGTTAAGTGGAACCAATCGGATTTTGACTTCGCAAGATGGGATAAATTGGAAACCACAACTTGCTCCCGAACAAGTTGGTTGGAAATTAATTATATATGTTGATAATAAATTTGTTGCTGTATCTGGTTTTACTGCTAGTCGGATCATGACTGCTAGTTGCGAATGATGTTTTAAACACAACTGGTATCGAAATCACCAATTCTTTTTTTTAAAACGATAAATTAGCATCGATTTTTCGTCATTTCGAAATGCTTCAACCGTTTAGATTGATAAGGAAGCCAATTACCTTCCTTTTATGATAGAACTTGAGAACTTTCATGCTTGTGAAATATGAAAGTTCTTAAGGTACGGTTTGAGAAGAATTGAAAAGAATTCGTATTATGGTTTTGCTCGGAGTTCAAAAATCACACGTTCCGATGAGTCCAAATCATAACGAGTTGAACCAGCAGTAGCGTTTACGATGCGTGAGGCTGGAATGTTTTTTTCCCGTAAGATTTGGAAAATTGCAAATGAACGATTGATTCCAAATTGTTCGTGTAATGGGTCTTCCTCTTCTGTGCCAGGGAAAGGCGCCACAAAATTGATAATCACAATTTCATATTCTGGGTATTCAATTGTTAGACTACGAGCAAGGGCATCCAACTTGGCTCTACCTTCGACATGTATCCGAGTTGTTTTCGGTTCAAAAATCTCACTGGAAAGGAATGAAAACGTTTTGATCCGCGGAGGCAGTTCTTGTAGCTGATTTTTTTCAGAAGATTGAGTTATGTTAGTTACATTAGGTTCATCACTGAAAGAATTTGGTGTTAATTGTTTTCCAAATCCTAAACTTACAAAACTCTCTTCGAAATTACCATGGTTACGAAGTGTATTTGTTTGTCCTTTATAATCTACGATATAAGTATTCGTTTTTAATGCTTCTAAAAAAAGAAAATAAGAGGTTGCAAAATGATATCGTAGTCCTACGCCTGCAAACAAACGTTCGACTTTCCCACCTGACTGACGTTCGTTTCCTATTCCTCCTCCAAAACGAATGTATGGATCAAAAACGGAATTTGGAATAAAATGGATTCCAATATCTAAATTTCCTGATGTGATCGAAGAGGTTTTTTGGTCTCTTCGTATTAAAAAAGATAGTAGTTCTGCTGAAAAGAGATTATCATTAAATGAACTCGAGAGATTTTGGCGTTGCAATTGACTTGCCCATAAAGGAACAATAAAAGGATCTATTTGTCTCAAATTGGAAGATTGAATTGTCTGAGAAACACCCGTTAGACCAACGGAAATATATTTAAATAGAGCATACTGTACTCCCACTTCCCCCAAATGGCTGTTCAATCGAATTTGATCAGCGTTATACTCAATTAGTCCATAGGTAGAAAATGCTCTTGTATCCGAGCTTAGACCATCGCGAAAAATTAAATATGTAGGAAAGTTATATGCTTCAATATTTCGTTCTAAACTTCCAGAAGTCAAACCGAGTCCATACGATCCAGAACCAAATAACATAAGATTTCCTTTTTGAAATCCTTCAGCGGAGAGAAGATGGGGGATTAAAATGATAAAAATGCATATATTTTTCAACATAGACTAAGCTTTCGGAATTTGTTAGCTTTACTCAACTTATTTTTTCTTTATGAAAGAATATTGGTGGCATTTTTAGAGAAATCTATATTAAAAAAATCATATGATTCTCATGAATTCAACTATAGCGTATTTTTGTAATAAATATTTTGACTAAAATATAATTGATTGATCCAAAACATTATAATGTTTGTAAGTTACCTAGGTTACTTATCAGTTTATATTTTGGAATCAAGGAAGAGAAATTTGAGATGCTGAAGACACGATCAATGCCTCTTCAGTTCGTCATCTTTTTTGCCATTCCATCTAGCTGTGTTATGATTTCACCTGTCGATTTGCTACTTTCGGATATTTGTTTAGAAATTTGGACTATGCTTGCTGCATATTCTGAGATATTGGTCGTAATTTTTGTAGATTCTTCCGTTTCAACTTTCTGGAAGTTTGTGGAATTCTCGATCGTTTTACTAGTTTCGTAAATTCTTGAATTGAGATTGTCGATTGTTTCAATTGCTTTGTCAATTTCTATGATTTTTGTACCAACACCTGTGATTTCAGTTTTAATGAGTCCGATTGCTGTGTCTAGTTTTCCCATCATTTCAGACGAACGGTTGATGAGTTCACTACTTTCACCAATCAACGATAGATTTTCTTTGATGATATTTGAAATTTCTTTGGAGTTTTTTGTCGTTGCTGCTGCAAGTTTCGATATTTCTTCTGCAACAACTGCAAAACCTCTACCGTGTTCTCCGGCTCTTGCTGCTTCGATTGAAGCATTCAATGATAACAAGTTGACTTTGTCGGCAATTTCATTGATCACAGAGACAAAATTAGAAATTTCAGTACTTTTTTCCTGGAGTATGTTAAATTTATTAATAGAAAGGTGAATGTGTTTTGATGTATCACTTGAATATTCCGTAACAACATCTAAGTTTTTATAAATCCTATTCGTTCCGATTTGTACAGTTTCGTTAATTGTTTTTAGATCATTAACGGATTGAATGGAAGTTTCAGATTCACGATATAATGATTTGGCTATCTTGTTATTGGAATCTGCCTTTGATGATAATTCTTGTAGGGACGTAGAAATTTCAGAAAGAGATGTTGCTTGGTGTTCTGAAATATTTTTTAGTTCTTCTGAAATTGTATCTTGGTTCTTGATTTGTTGTTTCATCATATCAATTGTATTGAGAATGGTTTTTGCCATTTGTAATAAATTGTCCAAGGCCTTTTTGGCTTCTTTTTGTTTTTCAACAGCTAAGTTCAGTAGAGTCCTTGTTGCTGTGGCGCCAACAGTTGCTCCTATCCCAACCCATACAAAAATCAAAAATCTAACAATAATATTACTTTTAGGACCACCTGGAATTAATTCTGGTCGCAAACTAAATAATAAAATTTCAGAAACTATGATCAAAATAAAATTATATATCGATGCATTGCGATTGAAATATAAAACACTTAAAACAAAAGAGATATAAAACGTAGCTGAAAGTTCCGTTGCTCCATAAATTACATACTGAAATACTAACAAACACAATGTAACGCCAGTTATTGAAATGTAACTTGATACCCAATGGGTTTTTAATCTTGAAGATAACAAAAAGCCAAGAATTAATATAGAAGTTGCCAAAACAAATTCTATGAGGATACTTTGGTAGGTTAAGTAATCTGATCCCTTTCCTGCAATTTTGATGGAAAGGGTAGCAATGTTTGCAAGAGCAAGGATGGAGAGAAACGACAAGAACATCCGTTTGTTGTTTCGTAACATTACTTCCGTGAAGAGGTCATCGGAAATTGTCATGGCTTTCTTTGGGGAAAAAAAATTAGAAAACAAGCTACACCTTCTATCGAAAGGGAATGGATAAGGTCATACTTTCAAAATGGAATCTTTTGGCAAGAAACGTCCTGAAACCCGACAGATGTTTGTAAATTGCAGGTCAAATTCGAAAATCACCATGCAAGTGAATTAAACATGCGGACAAAACCTAAGGACCTGCCATCCAACTGATAGACTGAACTTAGTTCTCCTTTGTCCGATGAGACGAAGGGAAATGAAAAATACGTCGATTTTTTTCAGAAAACCATCACTTACTTTTACTTTGAATGAGGTCAGCGATTTGAGTGTGACCATGGGCTCTGGCGGCACCTAGCGGAGAACTTGTACCTGGTACATCAGTCAAGGCCCCCGCATTCAGCAAGGTTTCCACAACTTCTAAATATCCATCAGATGCCGCACCATATAGTGCAGTTGTTTTGTATTCAGTGACAGCATTCAAATCTACTTTATGTTCAATCAATAACTGGACCAATTTTAAATGGCCACCGCTGGCAGCTGCGATCATTGGAGTCCAACCTTGACGAGATCGAAGTTCTTTGTTAGCTTTAAATTCCAATAATACCTTCAATACATCTAGATGGCCTTCATAACATGCCTTATGGATTGCTGCACGATTATCGTTTCCTTGTGAATTCGGATCTGCATGATTTTCTAATAAAACACGAGCGATATTTGCATGATTTTCTTGGGCGGCGACAAAGAGCGGAGTATACCCATCTGACGTTTTAAGATTAGGATTTGCTTTTTTTTGTAAGAGAGTAGTTACGATATCTAAATCACCTTCCTTTACAGCATAATGGAGCGCTGTGTAACCTGTTTCATCTTGGATGTCAGGATTAGCTCCTCGATTTAATAGTAATTGTACAAATTCTAGATGTCCATTCATCGCAGCAAAGTGAAGCGGAGAAATGTTTCCTTTTTCAATAACTTTGTTTGGATTTGCACCTAACTCTAGTAAAATTTTTAGTAATTCGGTGTTGCCTTTTAAAGCTAATAGATGTAATACATTGAATCCGTCTGAATCAACAATATCAATTGACGATCGGTTGTTTATGAGGTATTTAGCGAACTGATAATTTTTCTTTCGAATCGCAGTCAATAGAGGAGATGCACCTTTTAAGTCTTTCGCATCAAGTTCTGAGCCATATTTGACCAAGAGTTTTAATACACTGATATTTCCGGAAGCAGTGGAAACAGCATAGTGAATTGGTAACCGTCCTTTTTTATCTTTTTCGTTTGGTAAAGCACCTGCATCTAATAAAACCTTTACACAATCTGTATAACCTTCTGCGCTTGCAATATGTAAGGGTGTCATACCTTCTTTGTTTTTCGCATTAACATTAGCTTTGAACCTAATTAGCACTCTGATTTGTTTTGCATCACCAAGTATTGCTGCTTCGTGAATGGCAAACCCTCCAGAATTGTTTACTGAATTGACACTATCTGGATTGCTCACGAGGAATTCTTGGGTTGCATACCAATCTCCCGATTTGACTGTTTGTGTTAAGTCCAACTTTGGTTTTGGCTTTGTTGCGGGAGCAGAAACACAGTGTGAAAAAATAACCACGAGATAAAGTGCGATTAGTATTTTTGTGAGAGGTTTGTTAGGTTTTTTAGATTTTATTGAAGGAAAATAAGAAAGTTTCAGAATACTATTATGAGTTTTTTCGAATAACTGAAGGAGACATTTTGATCTTTCATAGAAAATTAAATAGGTCATAAGTCAAATGCTAACGAGTGTAATATTTTTGGCAAGTGAACTTTGAGTGATTTAGTTTTCGGTTGTCAATCTAATCTGTTTTGTGTTTTTGAATATGGCGAGTAAGGCGAAGCCAATGACCATCAATTGGAGGGGAATCAATATCATGTCCCATTCATTTTGATTTAAGTTTTTGATATAAGGACCATTGGTCTTAAATGGAAGTAAAATCGGATACCAACTTAACACAGTAATCGTCGTAACGACAAGAGTATCAGCAAATCCAAAATATTGTTCGAGAGCAAAACGTTTTTTATGAAAAGAAAAGAGGCTAAACATAACAATCAAACTCAATGGTTCAAGAAGTAGGAATTTTTGAGTTTCAAAGCTTGGTAAAGATAGTAATACGATACGATAAGTTGCATGACAAAAGATCCAATGTAATGGGGATGAACGAAAGAGGAATAATCCTTGGTCAAAATGAATTGTTTGGAAACGTTTTTTTCTCATTTCCTGGAGTAACCAAATTAAGAGTGCTAAGCAAACTAATCGACTCAGATTACCTCGGTATGTTCCTCCATCAGGTGTAAATAACATCGCAAAGATATTGAGTAACACAGCCATGTTGATATAATTAGAATACCATATATAGTATTGATTTCGTATCTCTTTTGGCAGACGAATCAATAGAAGGATAACACCTAAACCCATCGGTAAAAGTAACATCAGCTTGATGAAACCCATATTTTGCATCGGATTTGAAAAAAATTTCCCAAAGGATTGTATGCAAACGAAGAGCGTAAAGGCGAATACGAGAATGAGTAAGAGCGTTTGACGATACATTACAAGATATGTAATGGCCATTACGAAAAGCACGGCAATTGAATTGTAGCAAAGGAGTAAAGTAAGGTCTATATATTGTGTTTCATTTGCCATGGAAAGGTTTTGATCATCAGTTAAAATGTATCAAATGCAATTATTTGACACAACGTACGGAGGATCTAGTTTCATCATTTCCAATCAAAACATTGCCACCATAGATAAAAACATTTTTTTCATTAGTCCATTAAGATGAATTTTCAGGTCCATCCCCAGCAAAATACTTTTGAAATTGGTATACGGCTAAAAGTTGTTCTCTTTTGGGAAGTTTTAAGTTCTGGCTCAAACAAAATGATTGTGCTTCGATCCATGGTCGATAATGATATTTTTGACTAAATTCGATGTCGGCGACCACTTCAAATTCTGGATTCGGTTGTGCTTCTGTGTTAGTTTTTATATCTTGCTCTGTTGAAAAGGATACAATTAACAAACATATACTGATACGAAGGTAAAGTGGTATCAAAGTCGCTTGGTAGAATCGGTTCAAGTAATGATCATCCATAGGCATTAAGGTAATTTAATTTTTGAAATTCGTCAAGGAAGGTTATCTGTGAAACTTGTAAAATGAAGGAGACTCAATCATTCTACTTTTAAACCAAAGTACCCTGTGAGTTGGTTCAGCCATCCAAACATAAAAATTTTCTTCTAATATCTAAATTTTTTCCAACATATTGTCCCTTTTCCGGAATTTCAATGGATATAGAGATAGAATGGAGAGGGAAATGGATATAAAAATCGAGAAAGAAAACGGAAAAAGTCGAAGGAATCGAAACCTTCTCTATGGCTTTTATGTAATCCTAATCGTAGTTTTGGTATTAGTTATTTTGTTTGTGGGTTTGTGGAAGGCAAGCAATCAGATTTTATTTCCGGCGCTAATTGGAATCAGTAAGGATTTTAAGGAATGTAATGCGGAAGGTGAAAAAAACTGGGGTAAGAATTGTGGGAATCTTCGAATATCGAACCAATATCATTACCGAGAAATCATGATACCCTCAATCAACGGGTATGATTTACCTGGATGGATTGTTGCGACACATGAAAACGGTATTTTAAAGAAAAGAGGTGTCGTTCTTTTTGTGCATGGTGGAGGCGCTGATCGGAGAGAATTTTCTCGCTTCATTTCATTTTATCTCAAACAAGGTTTTGATACCATTAGTTTTGATCTTTCTTGTCATGGAGAAGCGCCATGTTTATTCCCAGGTTTGACCTTTGGTAGCAGGGAATTTAGAGATGCTCTTTCGGCTTATCTTTTTGTCGAGAAACAATATAAGAATATTCTAATGATTGGCTCTTCTGTTGGAGCGTCTTCAATTTTAATATCTCTTCCATTTTTGAAATCTGTGAAGGGTTTGGTTTTAGAAAATCCCATGATTGATTTTAAGAGTTTAATTTTTGATTCTCCAGAATCATCCAATTTACCCAACTGGATGATGCAAACACTTTTAGAAATTGTTTCAATTCGTGGTAAGTTTGATTATATGCTTAGTCCCAAAAATTCTTTGCCATTTGTTAATGATATACCAATACTCATCATTCATAGTAAAGAAGATTCTGTCGTGAATTACCATCATTCAGAGAAACTCGTTAAACTTTACAAAGGTACAGTAGAATTTTGGTTTCCTGATTTAGGTTTTCACGGAAAAGTATGGGATTCAAATCAATTGGAATATGAAACAAAAGTGGAAAGTTTCATTCATAAGAATATAAAATGATGAAGAGAGAAATAATGGAAGAATACTTAATTTTAATGCGGCTCGATCTACTGACTAAAGAATCTCAACCTTCACCGGAACAATTGCAGGTTTATATGAAACAGTATAGGGAATGGGTAAATTTAATTGTAAAACAAAAGAAATTTGTGTCTGGAACAGCCTTGTCTACCGAGGGACGAGTCATCCAACATAAAACACTTGTGACAGATGGACCATTTGTCGAAACCAAAGAGTCACTAGCTGGTTTTCTCACAATTTTAGCTGAGAGTTTTGAGGAAGCATTGGAATTTGCAAAATTATGCCCCATTCTGTTAGGTGAAGGGAATAGTGTGGAAATCCGAAAGGTAATGGGGATACATACTGAAGACTAAAGGCTGATTTTGATTCAAAAATCTATATGGATAACTTAGATGTTTTACCTCATTTATTTCGATTGGAATATTCCAAAATTGTATCAGTACTCTGCAAACAGTTTGGATTCCATCAGATTGAAACGGCTGAAGATATTGCAAGTGATACTTTTTTAGCTGCTTCCCAGACATGGGGTATCAATGGGATTCCTGAGAATCCCATTGGTTGGTTATATACAGTAGCAAAAAATAAGGCTAAAAATTTACTCCAACGAGATTCTCTTTATCAAAAAAAAGTATTACCTCTCTACCAAATAGATCACGATTGTAATGGTTATGATTTCGAATTCGATCTATCAGATGAAAATATAAAAGATAGTCAGTTAAGAGTGCTTTTTGCACTTTGTCATCCTTCGATTCCTTTAGAATCTCAAATTTGTTTATCACTTAGGATTTTGTGTGGTTTTGGAATTGATGAGATTGCAAAAGCATTTCTTTCAAATGAGGAAACAATAAGAAAACGTTTGTTTCGGGCTAAACAAAAGCTTAGAGAGTCCAATCTTACGATCGAATTGCCATCCCCCAGTGATTTGAAACATCGATTAACTTCCGTGATTCGGACAATCTATCTAATTTTTAATGAAGGGTACTGCTCTCATAGCCAAGATAAAATTTTAAGAAAAGATTTTTGTTTGGAGGCAATTCGGCTTTGTACTTTTTTGTTGGAAAGTAAAGACACAAATACACCTGAGGTGAATGCACTCATCTCCCTGTTTTGTTTTCATATTTCAAGATTTGATGCGAGATTGAATGATGAAGGAGAAATGGTTTTATTTGAAGAGCAGAATCGTTCATTATGGAACCAAGAATTCATAAAAAAAGGTGAGTATTTTTTTATGCAGTCAAATAAGGATCTGAATATTTCTAAATATCATTTAGAAGCTGCCATCGCATATTGGCATACTTTTCCAGAAGATACGACGGAAAAATGGGATACAATTTATACACTTTATTCAGGCCTTATCGAATTTGAAACTTCGGAAATTTTAATATTAAATCGTGCGTATGCGTTATTTCGTTTTAAGGGTAGGGAGAGTGCTCTCGAAGAGTTAAAACAATTGAATTTTCAATCAAATCGATATTATTTTTCTTTATTAGCCGAAATATATTCTGAGTTTGATCCAAAAAAAGCTAAAGAGTATTTTCAAAAAGCATATTCCTTGTCGGATAAACTAAGCGATCGATTGATGATTCAAAAAAGAATGAATTCAATTAGGTAAACATTTGGAAATACAAATACAATTCAATGGTTCAAATCACGCCATCACTGAATCTAGGATTTTTTCTATTCTTAAGTGACGAAATAAAGACCTTATATCTTCAATTCATCAAATTTCTTAGTTCGTAACATGATTCTTATTGATTTAGAATATAAAAAATAGGAATTGTTCTGTGTCTCTATGGATTCTACCATCTCACTATTGAAAAGCAGTTAGATACAAAAGGGAAAAAAACAAAAGGGGAAGTGTATGCATTGGAAATCACTGAACCTTACCGACAAGCTTGGGTTGAATTTAAAACAGAAAAAGGTCAAACCATTCGTTTTTTAGATAAATTGTTTTGGAATCATAGTTTCGAAAAATACAAAAAAGGACAAAAAGTAGACGTTTTATATGATCCAGAAAATCCAATTCAAACAGCCGTTACCAATGATTTTATTCAACGCACGACAGTATCTTGGTGGCCTGTCATTGTTGGTATGATTGTCATCATGGTTGGATTTGTATTCCGTAAAATCATGAAAAGAAAAGCAACGGAACTGGATAAACGATTATAAGTTTTAATTCGATTTCCATGATCCTTTTATTTTCGAAGTTGATATCTAACTTCGATTTGAAATCAGAATATTTTGAATTTTGTAATTCCTTTTCATATTCAGGTAATTCCCAATAAGCGTAGGATTTACACAAATCTTTGGCCGCACTTTCAAGAAAAAATGTGACTTCTAAACGTTCCAATGGTTCATAACTTGTAGAATGGTTCGTATGCGTAATTTTTGTTTTTGCCCAAGAATCAGAAATTGATTTAGTAACAAGAATGTATTGATTCTTTGTTAGTTTTTTAGATAAAAATCGGAAACAGATTGTTTGTCTTAAAAAAAATTACGAATTTATGGGAGGACAACAAATTGCTACCATTTCTTCTAAGTGATTTAAAATGACTTTGAATTTTTGTATCGCCTGGTTTGGATCCAATTGGTAATATACGTGTTTCCCTTGTTTGTCTCTAATTAAAATTCCAGCTTCTTGTAGTGTAATAAGGTGTCTAGATATTACAGACCGATCTAATGACAATCCCTCTGATAGTTCAGAAATATCTGCCTTTCCAAACCGGATGACTTGTTTTAATACTTCGATTCTGCTTGGTTCGGCGAGGGCTGCTAAAAACTTTGAATCTAGTACTTGGTTCAAAGCATCTATTGCCATTTCTTTCTTTTTATCGGAAACTGTTCGCGATTTTACAGCCATCGGCTCTATCATTTTTCCAGAATTTGACGTAGTCTAGCTTTTTTCATTTTTCCATTGACAACAAAATCCTCGTATTCATTAAGTGCATGTAGGTGCATATATGCATTTTAGGAGATAAGTATGAGTATTTCTGAACTAAGTTTGGTTTTTCTAATCGCTTTTTCAGGTTTGGCTTTTTTTGACGGATTTGTGTTACATCTGTGGAAGTATAAACTTTACTATTATGATGATACGTTTTATGAGCACAAATTACATACGGTAAGAGCGGTTTTATTCCCGATCGTACTCATTGGATTATTTTTATTCGAGATCAAAGGTTGGTTGTATGTTTTGGTTCTAACGATCACAGTGATTGACCTAATCGTACAGGTTTTTGACATGTGGGAAGAGAAGAGAGCCAGAAATCGATTCGGAGGATTGAGTTCGATAGAATATATTTTACATGTGACGTTGACATCGTTACATACTTCAATGTTAATTCTTTATTTGATTGCAAAACCTTCGGGTTCCTTTACATACAATGGTTTGGAGATTATTTTAGCAAAAAATTTCCAGTATCTTGTCGTAATAAATCTATTACCAGGGGCCATTTTGGTTGCATTGCTTCATTTAGTGTTATGCCATTCCTATTTTAGAAGAGGGATGACTCTTTCTCGGAAGTAGAATCTGATTTTGGACCCAAAATATAAGAAAAATAGATTGTTAAAGATTATTTATCGTATCATTCATATATACAAATATTGTATTATTGTAAAATATACATATGAATTGTATGGGAACATAGACTGTTTGACTGTAAATTTGAATCAGTAATACTCTTGCCATCGAGTGGTTGGGCAGATCGTTATGCAAATTTGGTGGTTAAGCTCGTAATAGTAGAATCAGTTCGATTGAGTACCTTCTAAATGGAAAAAATTTGGTGGAGATGAAACAAATTAATATTTGGGTGCTTTGATGGAATAAGGAAACAATAGAATTTAAAATTTGAAAGTGTTCGAGTTTTTCATTTGTTATAGAAAGGATAAAATCGCAATCCATCTAAGGGATTTTTTCATGGAAACTTTTGACAATGAGTAACCTATGATTGGGAATGGACAGTATGTAATGTTGGAAAAGATGATATCGAAATTTGCGAAAAAATCCATCAAATTGAGTGTTTGATTTGATGGATTTTTGTCATTGGCAATGTACTTCGACATTTCGCATAAAAAGTATCAAACGAAAGTGATTCTTTAAGGTAAACCAAGAACAGGAGCTGGTCTGATGTCGCAACTTAAACCTACAGTCACGAAGTTTTCTAATATTAATCCAAGGGCATAAATATTAGTCACACATTTTTCGACTCCATCCTTTAGATAATACTTGTCCTCTTCGATTCCTGCGGCTATCGGCACTAAAAGTCCATTTAACAAACTGGCAAGCAAAGTAGCCGAAGATATAGTAGACGAAGAAGTGGAAGAACCGGCAACTGACCGGATATAGATTGTGTCAATTTGTGAAGCTGCATCCACAAGTTTTTTGATTGCTTCTTTTCCTGTAATGTTTTTCGAGCTCAGGCCACCTATCACGGGTTGGTTGCAATTGAGAGACATTCCAAGGAAAATAGTTAGGATTAAAAAAGAGATGATGTTTTTCATATAGAGTAAATTCGAATATTTGAATAAAAATGTCAAAGTAAAAATTCCACCAAATACGAGTCATATGATAAAAAAACTGATGTTCACTGCATATATCTATTTTCTGGATAGATTATTGGTAAAGAATAAATGAAACGTAACTAGGTTTTAAAGCTTTGTTACATATCATACATCACTTAAACAATAAGATTGGTTTTCCTAACGATTGGAAATGGTATTGTTGGAATAAACGTGTTCCTCTCTTTATATGGTATTCCCCAAGGAAGACGTAGAAGGAATCATTTTTGCCCTTCTAATCTTGTCTTAGCTTAACATTCGGATCACCTGATATGAGTTCTAAGGAATAGATATTCTGGATTTGCCAAGACGGAATAAAGTTTTGGGAATATGATAAGGTATAATTTTCTTCAGTAGCACTTGTCGTCGTTGGCGTGATTGTTGCAAAACTTACGCCAGATGAATTACACCTGGAGTTTTCTTTGTATGTAACAGTTGTTCCTGTTTGTTTTGTGATTTTAAATGTATAGTTTCTAATCTCTTCTTGAGGTTTTGCATTATCCAAGTAATGGTAATGAAAATAGTAAGGTTGACCAAATGTTAAAGTAATGGGATAATCTGTATTTTTCCGAAGGATTTGACTTGGTTTCGGACAGTAATTTGCAGTTTGTATTTGGTTTAATAGTAACATATATGAAAATACAAAGTTATTTGAAAAATTATTTCCATCTGTGCTGGTATCCTTTTTATCCGGCACTGGTAAGATGCAAGTTAAGGAAAGAAATAGAGATAGGAAAATAAAAACAGTTGTATGCAGATTGTTTGTTTTGATCAAATTCATAATGTTTAATATTGCCTAATGATGAGATTGGGATTTCCAGACAGGATTTCGAGATAGTAGCCGTTTTCTGAGGCTCCAAAAGTCGAATATGATTCAAAATCAGATTTGTACAAACGATAGGTGTCTTCAGTTGCAGACGTTGCTATTGGTAATCGTTTGTAAGCGGAATCGGCATAGGTAAGGCAATTGTTATTGGTATAAAACTGCACTGCAGTTCCGGATTGCTTTGTGATTTTAAAAAAATAATCAGTCACCCCTGACTGTGCTTTATAATCTTCGTATGAAAAACGAAACCATGATTTTTCATTTGGTTTTAATTCGATTGTATGGTTTGTGTTTTTCCGCAAAACCAATTTTGGGTTTTTGCAAGAATTGGAATAGTATTCATTTGCAAAATTGATCACAAAAAGTTGGACGAGCGGATCGTTTGGTACTTCTTTTTGGTACGAACAATTAGAATAGAAACTCAATCCAAAACAAAACAACAAGATCGTATACTTGGAACGATTAACAAGATTATATTTGGATAGAATGTAAAATTGATTTAGGTCAATCCTCACTTGTCGCATACCCCTTAACGATTGTGCAACGGTTGATTGGAGAAAACATATAATGTATATCTATGATTTCTGGATTTTTGATCGCTTTTTTCCCGGGAGCTTTTGAGAGAGCATCGGTGACGGCATCATATAAATCTGGGTAAAATGGGTTAAAAAAATAACGACAACTTTTTCCTTCCACAAAAACATCCTCACTCATAACAGTGCGAGGAGTGAGTTCAATACGGTTGTATCTCCCCCAATTTTGACAATGGGATAGTAGGAGCAATATTCCTAGGAATAAGAGTTTCTTTACCATGCGTTTACTTCGTGTCATAATAAATATTGATACACTGAGCAATTAGATAATCTTTGCTAATTTCTATCTCGATATCATCAAACCTACTTTTTTTCGTTTTGATTTCAAATTGGTTGAGAGCATTCTCTAGGATACGGGGATAAATCCCGACACAATGTTGGAATTTGTTGGTGCGGGCGTGCGGTTTGTCTGATCGTTTGGGTTCAATGTAACCGATATTGGTTGCTAATTTGCTAGTCATACATGACGAGAATAATAAAGACAATATAAGTATAAAAAAGAAAAGAATCCGTTTATGTTTATATTCTGAAATTGTATGATAAAGATTTATTTCAAAATTCTGATGCATTTTATATGATTGATATAATTTTTTTATCTATTTTGGAACCACAAATAACAAAAGTTCGATTCTTAGTTTGGTATATTCTTTGAATTTAAAATTTTGTCATTCGGAAATCAGAGAGTAAGAGAAAATAGTTTATTTTTTCCGCTCATTACGTTCTGAAATCGAGTTAAAACCGTTCTTTCTGGTTTGGATTCATGGAGGAAGTCCATCTGATAGATTAGGATACGATTTAGAGGGAGTGATTCATACCGAAAACTTCGGACCTATTTCATTTTTTCTTGGGAACTATCAATTTTGGAAATTTCTTTCATTTGACAAAATTGGAATCTTGTAGGAACCATTGCTATATTTGGGGAAACAATTTGAAGTTTCAAACTTGGTCATATCATATTTGTTTCCCTATATCCCTCTTATTTTTGATTGTTTCCTGCCAATCACCAGAATTGGGAAATGGATGTGACCCAGGTTCCGAATCCTTTCAAAATTTTTACTTAGCTCGCATTTTATTTGATGATGAAAGGGAGTATTGCGGATCGGTAGCCCCCAATCGTTCTATCTGTGAAATGGATCCACTTTCCATCATCCAACCACGGCGTTGGAAGTATGTCTCTGCTGAGTTAAAAAAACAAGCGGCATTAGGAACAGATGGTGTAAGTTTTGAAACCTATGTGCAACCTAACACTGGCACTGCGAAGTGGTTAGGAGCTATACTAACCGATCATGAAAAAATATATGCGATGCCTTACAATCGGTCGGATATCCAATTGCTTGATCCAAACAAGAATACATTTTCTACTTTTGAATCAGGAACAAGTGGTTCTGCCTTATGGGAAGGAGCAGTATATGCTCCCAATGGAAAAATATATGCGATGCCTCGAGATGCATCTCAAATTTTAGTCATCAATACAACTAACAATAGTACCTACTTTCTCAATTCTCCAGTGACTGGAGTTGGGAAATGGCGGGGAGGAGTTCTTGCTCCGAATGGACTGATTTATGGAATTCCCAATACATCACCTCAAATCTTAGTGATCGACCCACAAACTGATCATGTCAGAACAATTCCTTCACCAATGGCTTCATCGAATATGTGGGAAGGTGGTGTTCTTGCACCCAATGGAAAAATTTATGCCTTTCCTGTTGACATTGATCTGATTTTTGTTTTGGATCCGTATTCTGAGAGGACTTATACCATTCCTTCTACAAAGTCGGGTCTTGGGAAATGGCGGCATGGAGTCGTCACTTCCGATGGGAAATTAGTGGGAATTCCTTCTAATGATTCAGATTTTATTTTTTTAGATCCCAAAAATGATTCTGTTACTTTGCAGGTTTCGCCGATCGGTGGAACTGGAAAATGGCGAGGGGGTATCTTTACTGCTGATGGTCGGATCATTGGGATCCCAGCTGATATTCCGAATATTATTGCAATTGATCCCATTACTTTAACATATACTTCTACTGATACTGGAATTGGAACAGGGAATAAATGGGGAGACGGAGTTCTTTCACCTAACGGAAAAATTATGGCTGTACCACATACCAATGATTTAGTACTTTCCATCAATCCTGGTTCGAAAGGTAGAATTTGCAAAAATCTATTATTGAGTTACTATTGGAACGTATATTAATATGCTAAAAAATTGAACCATTCAAATTTCAATTGACTTTGTTCGTTTTTGCAATTATGAATGAGTATGCGATGGAAAGCGTCTCAGTTTTGGAAAAACGCATCTCCAAATGAACTCCTATCCTTCTTTTTAACCATCGATAAAGGAGAGGACCTGAAATCATTAGCCGAACATATGTTGGCTGATATTGAATTCTGCGATTTGGTCTTCGAATACTTATGGTTATTACGGTCTGAAGATGCCACAAAAAAATTTTTAAACGATGAAAGTATCACACCAGAACTTCTTATGCGTTTTATTTATTTCGGATACGGAAAACAATTTTTAGCCGAAAAATTTGATTCCAATTCATACTTCCTTCAAATTCGAGAATTATTTGATTCGGCTCAAAGTTTGCGTATCCTTTCGTTAGGTGAAGAAATGGATCGTGATCCAACTTTGAAAATTCATTTATTGTCAAATCTGGATCCTCAAACTTGGGAAGCATACTTTGATTTACTTGAAGAAAAGAATATGACGATGCAAACCCTTCTTGGGATTTTTTCAAATCTAAGGGAAAACGAAATTCGAAAAATTCTATTAAATAGTCATACATTATATTATTATTTACGAATGATGATGGTATCGGGAAAACAAGAAATTGCCATCGCCGATGACAAAGAAAAAGAAAATCGAAAACGATTAGAAAACATCTTAGACTCGATCCATGTTTGGGAAACGTTTTGTTTAGACTTAAAAGACAAATACGATTTAAAACACGAGTCAAATCTCACGCCAAAAGAAAGAGATTCCCATCGTCTGTCTCAAGTATTGAAAGAACTGACAAAAATTCCAAGCATTGATCGAAGTGATGTATTGATCTACCTGAGAGGGAATGGGGTAGTACTCGATGCTTGGGAGGAAACCACGGTAAAATCAGCTCTTTCCAATTATGATCGAGTGGGTAAATATTTTTAACAACGTTTGTTACTCTCCTGCCCATTTTCATTTTTTTTCTGAACAAGGAACGTGAATTCCGTAAAAATCACTGAATTCGTTCATTTTTGTCTTTAAAAATGCTACATTTCAAAACAAAACGTCACTGCTTTTTTGATTTTTGTGAACTTGGTTCAAAAATTCTCATTGGTTCGGAAATAAATTATTTGACACTCGTTCAAAAAAGACACCAAAATGTCTCAATTGTTCAAAGTATGTTAAAAATGTTCCGATTGGGAGGAAATATGAACACAAAAAAAGCATTCGGATTGGTGCTCTCTTTGCTATTGGCAGGTTCTTTATCTGCACAAACGCAAGGCGAAATGTTCCAAAAAGTAGGTGTCATTGGGGATTCCTTGAGCCAAGGTTTCTTTGGTGTCACGGTTGAGAAAAAAACACAAGATTGGGCTTATCCAGTCCTCGTATCGAAACAAGCAGGTGCTTCTGTTTCTTACAATGTTCTGAAAGGGCCATTTGTAAACTTAGAAGACGTTCTCAAATGGGATTGTGGAATCTTTTGTATCGCAGAAAGCATAATTGGGGGAAATCAGTCCACTGTTTCACTTCCATCACATGCAGGAATCACAGGTGCTGAATATACAACCGTTCTCCGAACTTCAGGTAAATGTGAAGACATCACTGCCACCAAACAAGAGAAAGAATGGTATTGGGCGAAATGGTATTGGTACACTTACCGTTGGGTGACTGTTGCTGATTGTAAAGAACCAGACAAATTCCACCGTTTTGGTTTACGTGATGCAGGAACACAAGCGCAAGTGATGGAAAAAGTAAAACCAACTTTCTTATTTGGTTCTGCTGGTGCCAACCACGTGCTTTGTACAGCTCTTCACACATCAACTGATTGTTTAGACGAAGTTAGGTTCAAAAGAGATATTCGTGAATTTTTCCGCAGAATGGCTGCCATGGGAAGTTTAAAAGGTGGGGTTTTGTTTACTGTTCCTAACGTAACTGCAATTGCTTTCCTTGAAAACTACAGAGATCCAAACGGAAGAGCTAACTATTCTGGACTCAAAGCTTTCTTTAGAAATTCAGTATCAGATCCAAATCAAGTTTTGGATGCGAATGAAGTCGCCACTATTTCTAATTTTTTAAACATGTTGAACAATGAAATCAAAGCTCAGGCGGCAACTATGCGTTTTGCTGTTGCTGATTTACGTGTGATTTTTGATGACCTCAAAGAAAATGGAAGACCAATTCGTAGTGCTTCTGGATGGTCTCCTGGTAATGCTCGTGCAAACTGGCCACTTCCTAACCAACCAGGTGTGTTTGGTTTAGATGGTGTTCACCCGAACATGTATGGTCACTCATTATTTGCAAATGAGTTAATCAAAGCAATTAACACTCGTTATGGATTTTCAATTCCACAAGTGAGTGAATATACTGCTTGGTATTACGATACACTTAACAGAAACCCAATTGATTTGAAAAAATTCTTAACCGAGAATATTTTTGGTCAGGCAATTTCTTGGGTAGTATCCATCTTTACATAAGAGGTTAGAACGATGAGTAAACGGTCTATTGGAATTATTTCGGTTTGTAGTTTTTTCTTAGTTTTATTTGGAATTACCATTTGGAAATTTTCTTCCAGTAAAACCAAACAAACAACTGTTGTGTCAAATTCTGATTTTGGCAGTTCAGAGAAACATGCAAATTCGTTATTTGATGATCCAGAATTTGCAGATGCTCCCAATCCAGAAGAATTGGAATTGGCACAAGCAGAAGTTCTTTGGCCGTTTGCTCTCGAAAAAAAACCAAATCGTAAAGAAGAAATCAAAGAGGAGTGGAGAGATTTTGCGGCGAAATATCCAAACAATTTCTACATTCCTCGTGAAATACGTGCACCTATGACGGAAAAACAAGAGAAAGACCAATTGGAAATGTTGGATTCTTTTACGGCAATGGATGCCAGTTTTTCTGCAAATGTTTCAAAAGAAAAATGGTCAGACAAACCATCAACTGAAGAACCAAATGTAAATGAACGACCTTCTGCAAAAACTCAAAAAGCATATTTCGATTTTAAGATCAACGAATTGGAATCTAGGATCCAAATGGTTGAGTATTGGTTAGAAAATAAAAAACCTAATAGTGATGTGAAAGGTTCTGCAGAGAAAGATTTACAAATCTGGAAAAAAGAACTCGCAACACTCAGAGAAGTAAGAAACCAAGTACCTAATAGTTAATCTTTCAACCAATTTCATCAAAAGCCTCTTATTGGTTAAGAGGCTTTTTGTTTTACAATTCTCAACTCATATTGATAAGTAACCTCATGCGCTTTTTTCTTCAATTATCCATTTTACTGATTATATTCTCTTTAAGCCAAAATTGTTTTGGTGGACCTAACGAACCTGAAACTCCGGAGGTTATCCCTGTGGAAGAGGAAATTCCAACGGAAGTCCTTCTGAAAACTTTAGAATCTGGATCTAATTTTGATCGAGGCCAAGCGGCCATCCAACTTGGGAATCGAGGGGTAACAAAAGCAATTCCAACTCTTCGAAAGATGTTAAGTGATAAAGATCCTGGTCTCAGAGCAGGGGCTGCCATTGCATTAGGAGATCTAAAAGATAAAAATTCTTCTTCAAATATTGCCAATCTAATGTGGTCAGATACAGAAAATCCAAAGGATGTGTATTTGGATGCACTGACTCGTATGAAAGATACATCAGTTGCTTCTCGAATTTATCCTTTGTTAAATGATGAAAATGCTACACTCCGATTGCAAACTGTGGATGCTTTGGTTCAAATTGGTGCAACTTCTGTTGGTTCTCAAATTCTGTTAATGGCGCAGAAAAACAAAAACAGAGAGAAAGATAAAACATTTGCGATGGCACTTGGAAAACTAAAGGTTTCTTCCGCTGAAACATATTTGATTGGACTCACAAAAATTCAGGATGAATCACCAACACTTGCCGCTTCATACCTTGCGCTTGGTAGGATAAACGCGAAAAATGCAAACGATGTTTTGATTTCAGCTTTAACTTTACCATATGATAAAGGGAAGGAAAATGCATCAATGGCACTCATTGAAATTGGAAATCCTTTGGTTGTTCCGAAAGTATTTAGTGTTTTAAAATCAGAGAATTTAGAATCTAAAATGTATGCTACTGATGTATTATGTGCAATCCCTTCTAAAGAAGCATCAAAACTTGCTTTCGCATTATTAAATTCTGAAGAGACAAAAAACTGGGGTTATGCGGCAAAAATTATTGGAAGGCAAAAATACAAAGAAGCAAAAAATCGTTTAGAAGAACTACTTGTGAAACCAAGTACACCAGAACGGGACAATTTTGCGGAGGCACTTGGTTGGATTGGGGATCCAAGTTCCATTCCTGTTTTAAGAAAAATATTGTTATCTGGTGAAAAGGAAGGGCCTTATGGTTCTGCTTGGGCACTCGGTGTAATGGGAGCAAAAGAAGCAGTTCCTGACCTATTACTTGCCTTAGACAAAGGTGATGCTAAACTTATGAGTTATGCTTTAGAAGCTTTAGGATCCATTGCCGATCCCAGCAGTTTACCAAAACTAAAAGTACTTTTGAATGATCGTCCTAAAATGGCTCCACAGATTTTATCAACGGTTGCACTTATTCCTTCTGAAGAAGCAAGACTTCTAATCGAAGAAGCAACAAAATCGAAAAATGCAGAAGTGTATCGACCTGCGATGGAAGAAATTGCAAAACGCAAAGATAAAAAATCTATCCCAGTACTGATTCAATTTACTAATGGTGATGATGCCGAAAAACGGAAGTTAAGTTATTATGCACTGACTGCTATTACGGGTCAAAAATTTAGAACAGCAAAAGAATGGAATGTTTGGGTGAAAGACAATCCATAACTTAATTTGAATTTTAGTCTATTTTTAAGAAGATTCGTGGATTAAAAAGGACTTCTGGAGATTTGTGGATGCATCCGTTGTTTGGATCTTCTGGGTGCAAATCTCCTTTCATTAAAATCACATCAAAATTTTCAGTTTCTCTGATCAGTCGAAAATCTTGAATGACATGATTATTCCGTCCGCAACCTAAATGACTTCTATCGACACTCGAATTTGGAATCCATAATGTACCTGGACCCTTATATGTGCACATCATACGATATGATAAAAAATCTACATGAAACAAGGGACATTGCATTTTGTTCACTGTAGTGATTTGAATTGTATGATGTTTTTTGTTCGTTATATTTGCAAAGATAGAAGAAAGTTTTTTGATTTCATTTGCAAATTCAAGATTTGATATATTATTATGAATTGGTAAAAAATGCTCTACTCGATCTATATCCTCTGCATCAATTTCAAATGAAAAATTTTTATTGTTTATGATCGAATCTAAATATTTTATTATATTTTTAGAGGGTCTACGTTTCCAAATACTTACATTAACACCTTTTCTTTGGATTTCATTAAAAACTTCTATTTGAGATGAGATTCTGAAACTTTCGACAACTTCTAAAGAATTGTGCATTAGGAAGATAGACCTTTTTCTAATCGATTTAAAAATCGTTTTATGTTTGGCACACCATACTGTTGTTTTGGGATATAACTTGCGATGAATTTTCCATTTTTTAATACAAAGAGTCCATGAGCCAATCGATGTGAATTTGTGACCCCTACACCTAATTTTTGTTTAAATGTAGTAACTTCATCGGTATCACAATTTTGAAGTGAATAACCGTTTGCTTTCAGTTGTGGATGTAACTTTTTGATTTCAGTCCAGGAATTAATTCCACAGGAAGCAAGATGAAAAATTTTAGCTCTTATGTTTCTTTTCGAAATTTCTTCTTCTAAATTTAAAACTTGTGTAGAGCAAGCAAACGATTTCACATTGGGTAAGGTGGAAAGGAATACTAGTCCCTTTATGTTCTGTAAATCAGGAAATTTAGACTTTGTATTGAGTGCAGGTTTAAATCCAAATTTCCCTTCTATAGGATCCCCAAGTTTTGGTCTTCTGCCAGTGAGCTCCACTGGCAAATCTCCTAAATAAACTTTCATTTGGAAACAACCTCAGTTTCCTCATTAATATCCGTATCTTGTCCGGCAGAGGATATCATTTCATCCCAATTCGGGAATGGGTCTTCTAATGTTTCCCAAAATTCGGGTCCCTTTTTGTATTCCTCATCAGTTAATAGGCATTTGTCGAGAGATGCCCTGATTTTTTTTTCATTCATATCCCGACCTATAAGGACAATTTCTTGCCTACGATCTCCCCAAGGTTCTAACCAATGTTGTTTTAAATTTTCCAATACGTCTGGATCATCGGGAATGTCTTCTTCTCTGATACTTGCCCACCAGTAACCTTCTGGTTTATAAGATGAAAGAAACCCAGCTTGTGAATAGAGTAATACCCAATCCATTTTGGACGCAAGCCAGACAAAACCTTTTGCTCTGACAAGGCCTTCTTTTTCAGAATCCAACCAATCATAAAAACGTTTCGGATGCATAGGCCTTCTGTTACCGTAAACAAAACTTTTGATTCCATACTCTTCCGTTTCTGGAACATGTTCTCCTCTTAATTCTTTCAGCCACAACGGGAATTGACTGGCTTTATCAAAATCAAACTTACCTGTATTGAGAACTTTATTGAGAGGTACTTTTCCAAAATCTGTCGTTATAATTTCGGCTTCTGCATTTAATGAGCGTAAAATTGTCAGTAGTTTGTTCTTTTTGGTTTCCGATAAAAGGCTAATTTTATTGACAACTAAGGTATTAGAAAATTCCACTTGGTCAACAAGTAAGTCCACTAGGTCTCGATCATCTTCTTCACCAGCACCTAATTCTCGTTCTTTCAGAGAATCTAAACTCTCAAAATCCTTCAGAAAATTCACTGCATCAACAACCGTGATCATTGAATCAAGTTTTACAAGATCTTTCAAACTAACACCAGTTTCATCTTCAAAGGTAAAGGTTTCTGCGATTGGTAAAGGCTCTGATATTCCGGTGGATTCTATGAGAATCGAATCGAATCGATTTTCCTTTGCAAGCTTTGTGACTTCAATCAAAAGGTCTTCGCGTAAGGTGCAACAAATACATCCATTGGACATTTCTACAAGTGATTCGTTTGTTCGACTGAGGGAAGCACCGTTGGCAACTAACTTTGCATCAATATTCACTTCGCTCATATCGTTGACAATGACTGCCACACGAAGTCCATCTCGGTTCGAAAGAATGTGATTGAGTAGGGTTGTTTTGCCTGCTCCCAAAAATCCTGATAAGACTGTGACGGGTATTTTTTGATCCATTGGAATCCACCTTCTGCAATTAAGTTGCATTTAAAAACTGCTGGATTTTTTGTCAAATTCAAATGCAACAAAGTTGCAGAAAATTTGGAATGGATTTCCAAAAAAGCTAATTTGGATGAAAGCTGGTTTAGAGGTTATTTTTACATTGAATAAAAAAATAAAGTGACCGTAAGGGTTCGTTTGGTTTCCTTAAGACGGCAGATTAATTCATGAAAGACTATTTTTTTTCCGTTTTTAAAACCAATCCCCTCGAAATGAAGGGACTCAATGGGATCCGTGGAATCGCTTTTTTTATGGTGATTTACACTCACATGTTCAGGCCATATAAATATTTTGGTTTTCACGAACCTAACGTCTGGATTGAAAATTTTTTAAACAATGGTTCCTTATGTATGGATGCCTTTTTTGTTTTAAGTGGATATTTGATTGGCGGACAATTATTAAAAGAAAAAATTAAAACAAATTCAATCAATTATGGGAATTTTATCACAAAACGTGTGTTAAGAATTTTTCCACCTTATTATATATTCCTAACATTTCAATTTATAATTATCTATAATCTTTCAAAATTCGCTACTGATGAACTTGTTAAAACAGAATCGCTTCAGTTGTTGAAAAGAGTTGTATGGGATTATGCATATATGAGTGATTATTTTGCAGGTATAATGATTCATGGATGGTCACTCAGTGTTGAAGAAAAATTTTATATTTTGTTACCGATTTTACTTTTTTTAATTTTAAAACTGAAACAAAAAAATCAAATCCTGTTTTCACTCAGTATTCTAGTGATTTTACCAACTATCTTTCGATTGATTCAATTTTTGCAAATCAGCCCTGAAAATTTGAGTTTTTGGACATATTCAGTTACTTTTTATTATCCATTTCATTCGAGAATGGATGGATTGTTTCTTGGTGTCCTAGTTGCAGCGATACAAATTTATTATCCTGAAAAAATCGATAAATTTTTGAAGGATCGAAATTCAATTTATTTTGTTTTGTTGTCTTTAGTTACTTTATTATCAATTATGTTTTTCACATCAGAAGATAGACCCGATTTATTTACCTGTGTGTTTCGATTTCTTTTTGCGTCTTTGGCTTGGTCCATTATCTTAATCAAAACCTTGGATGAAAAAAGTTGGACTGCAAAAGTTTTGTCAGTACCAATCTTTTCTCCTGTTGCAAAATTATCCTATTGTGCCTATATCATTCATTTATTATGCTTAGGTTTTCTTTCAAAAAAATTCATTGGTTACCATAAAATTCACTACTATGAAATCATAATCTGGACAATTCCTATTGGTGTTATTATCCTCGGTTATGCGTATTTATATTATCTAATGACTGAAAAGCCATTCCTCGCTTTGCGGAATCGATTATTAAACAAAAAATAAAAAACTAGGATTCAATTGAATTGTTAATGATTGCTTCCCCTGTAGTTTTAATAGAGGAAGTTTAACAAGAAAGATGCCATGGATGAATATAAATTAAAATCTGCAAAAATCATCAATACCATTCGTTTTATTTTATTTGGTATATATGTATTAGGAATTTTGGGGAGTCTGGGATCCATTCGTCCTGACCAATTGGTAGTGATGGTAATCTCCACTACCTTGTATGGAGTGTTAGCGTTTTTTCAATTGTATTTGTTCCACAAACAAAAAAATCCATATCCTTTTTGGTTTGTAGTAGGCGATGTGATCCTTGTAGGTCTTTCTACATGGGGCCAATCCATGATTACCTTGGATTTATCAGCAGCGGCCTTAAAAATTGGAATCAATTATACAATTTGTTTTTTTCTGATCCTATATTCTGGTTTTTTGTTTTCTGCAAGGCAAACGATTATTGTTGGTTGTTTACTTATCATCATTCATATTGGGTCCTTGTATTTTTCATATCGTGAAGGTGTGAATTTTGTGGACCGAAATGATGTCCACCATTTGGCACATTCGGTTTCATTGCCGATTGAAATTGTCAAAGTAATATTTTTGATTTTAGCTACATACTTTATGAGTAAGATGGTTGGTCTCCTCACATCAATTCGAGAAGAAGCACTGAAAGGGAAAAAAGAAGCAGATGCACATTCTAAAGTGGTATCGGAACAAAAAGAAGCAATGGTCGAAACGGGAGAAAACCTAAACCAGTCTGTTGCCGCCTTGAAAGTGTTTACCGATGATCTGAATGGACTTGTACAAAATCAGGCAGCATCTATAGAAGAAATCTCTGCCTCGCTTACAGAAATCGCTCAATCCACAGAAAATTCTTTTTCATTTGTCAAAGACCAATACCAACGTATCGAAACTTTAAATGAAGAGAGCCAAACTTTAGAAGGAATTGTCACGACGGTTAGAAACGAAATTGAATTGATCTCTGGTCAAATTAGTGAGTCTTCAAAATTTAGTAATCTTGTCACTTTGGCTATGGAAAATTTAAACAATATACTTGCTGAAGTAAGTTCTAGTTTCCAAAAAGTCGAAGATGTCAATCAAATCATGAAAGAAATTGCGGATCAGACCAACTTACTTGCCTTAAATGCATCGATAGAAGCCGCAAGGGCAGGGGAGCATGGAAGGGGTTTTGCGGTAGTAGCACAAGAAGTTGCAAAACTCGCGGATAATTCTGCATCCAATGCTAGTATTATTTCCAAAACCATTCTAAAATCTAAATCTGATTTGATGAAAGGGAATTTATCTGCAAAAGAAGCTAATTCGCTGGCATCTAACCAAGAAAAAGAAATGAAAAACATCCAATCCAAAGTCATTTTGTTCAATGAAAAGATTATCGATATGCAGAAGTTAAATGCAAGAGTTGTGGAATCTCAAAAAGAATTAAAAGATATTTCTTCCCAACTGGAAATCATTGCCAAAGAACAATCCATTGGAAACAGGGAAGTGATGCGTGCGGCTCAAAATATTGAAGATGCTGTCCAAGTGGTAGCAGAAAATACAAGGGTCCTTGCCGAACACATCGAAGACATCCAAGTCCTTGCCAATCGGATTAAATGATCCTTGTTTAACACCATTAACTTAACGGATTGGACATTCGTTCAGAAAAAGCTCAGGGAAAATTATTTGTAATTCTTTTCGTGATATTTAACTGTGAGTGAAAGTCCTGGTCTGGAGCCAATAATTGTATGATATCTAATAACTATTTTAATGATAATGATGATTTAATTGATCATTTTGATTCACTCACACCTTGGAATGAGGTGGTTGATCAATACGAACAAGGGTTTGAAGATTTTGCCGAATTTCAAAAAACAGGGAAAGAAGAGTTAGCTTATGCCCCTGGCAATTATGAAGATGCAATCGAATTTTACCGCTCCACATTGGAAGCAGGTGGGGACATTGCAGGGAATGACATCTCTCAAATCGCAAAACAAATGGATGAAGAGGGACTCAAATACAAAGACGGACAAGTTGGTTTTCCAAAACCAATGTTAGACGTAGTTGAAAAAATTAAATCTGCAGGTTTATTGCCGTATGGAATCCATAGACATTACGGTGGGCTTGGATTACCTTCTGTTGTTCAATCGATGTTATCTGAATGTGTATCACGTGGTGATGGATCACTTGCCATCACACTTGGTTGTATGAACCTTGCGGAAACTGTCGAACGATTCGGTACTGAAGAAATGATTCACGAATATGTGCCAAAAATGGCAGCTGGTGAACTTTGTGGTGCGATGGCACTTACAGAACCCAATTATGGTTCAGACCTTCCGAACATACAAACGAAAGCTGTAAAAGGCGAAGATGGTGTTTGGAGAATCACTGGAACCAAACGTTTCATCACTCACGCATGTGGATTTGGTAATGCACCTTCGATCATTTTAACGTTAGCACGAACAGGATCGACAACGAGTGGTGCTCGTGGACTTTCTTTTTTCTTAGTTCATTCCAAAGATGTCTTTGTTGCCTCCATTGAAAAGAAAATGGGACTCCATTGTTCTCCTACTTGTGAAGTGGTTTTCGAAAATGCTCCAGGAATTCTGATCGGGGATGAAGGAAAAGGCCTTGTGAAGTATTCCATGGCGATGATGAACCAAGCACGTTTAAACATTGCTGCGCAAGCGATGGGCATTGCGACTGCTGCTTATTTCGAAGGGAAAAAGTATGCAGAAGAACGAGTCCAATTTGGGAAAACAATCAGTAACATCACCGCTGTCAAAAAGATGATAGAACGAATGGAAAGAGAAGTGGCGGCCATGCGTTGTATTTTATACGAAGCAAGTTTTGCTGTAGATCAGTATAGATGGAAAGAAGAACGAGGAAAAATGAAAGGTCTTTCCGAGAAGGATATCAAAAAAGATGAATCCTTCAAAAAATGGGAAAAACTTGCCTCACTTTTCACACCACTTTCCAAATATTACATCACTGAAATGGCAAACGTTGTCGCTTACGACGCTTTACAAATCCATGGTGGATCTGGTTATACGGAAGACTATGATGTTGCAAGGTTGTATCGTGATGTAAGGATTACAAACATCTATGAAGGAACGACTCAACTCCAAACTGTAGCTTGTATTGGAGGGATTGTTTCTGGTATGACAGATACCGGAATTTACCGTGAATATTTAAAATCGGAAATGTCCGGATTTGTGTCTTCTTCCGAGTTAAACGATCTTTTCAAACAATTTGAAACAGTTGTGGCTGAGTATGCAGAAATTGATTCGACCCCACTGCGCGAAGAATTAGCTTTTGAAGTGGTAGAATCGGCAGCAAGATTTCATAACAGTTTGTTACTCGAAAGGAGTATTGGTAGGTCAAAAGTAGAAAGAAGAGCACACCGTAAATCGCTGACTGAAAGTTATATTTTGGATAGTGCGGCAATCCTTGCTTCTAACCTAACCAAAATTCGTGGAAAGAAAAAAACTCCAGTCACTGCATAAGGAAAATTTAAACCATGCCTTACTTCCCTGTTACGCTTGTTTTGCGGGGGGAAATGAGGCTGGTATTTCCGCAAATCTTACCGACACTCGAATTTCCTCTCCTTTTTCATGGAGGGGGGATTCATTCCCACCAATCACTGATTCAGAAACTCCAGAACATCTAAAACAAATTTCTGATTTAGGAATTCCTTCCATTTTTGATATCCACACTCATTTTTTTCCTGAGACCATCATGAAGTTGATTTGGCGATGGTTTGACAATGATAACTGGGCTATCGGCTACCGATTGCCGGAGATAGAACGAGTGAAACGTCTCCACCATAATGGAATCAAGGACTTCACGACTCTCAACTATGCGCACAAAAAAAATATGGCTGCCTCACTCAATGATTGGACCTTTGCGAATTATAAAAATTGGGACGGTGCCATTCCCTTCGGAACGTTTTATCCAGAAGATGGTGTACTCCAGTATGTGAAACAAGCCGTGGAAGATTACAAGTTTCTTGGTTTTAAGCTCCATTGTGAAGTTTCTAAACTCAATTTAAATGATCCTGAATTAACCGATTGTTTTTTGTATTTGGAAAAAAAAGAAATTCCCATTGTCATCCATACTGGGACGGCACCACTTCCAGGTGAATTTACGGGAATTCAATTTTTTAAACCGTTTATCCAATCCTATCCGAAATTACATGTGATTGTTGCCCATATGGGTGCCCATGAAATATCCGACTATGCATCGTTACTTGGTGATTATCCGAACTTAGCACTGGATACAACCATGGTATTTGTTGACTTTCTTGCCACAGGGAAAGCGGATGATGTGGATGCAGTGGTCCCTCTTTTGGAAACCTACCAAAACCAAATTTATTTTGGATCGGATTTTCCCAATATCCCTTACAATCTAAACCACCCCATTTCTAAACTTCTTGGCTTACCAATCTCGGACAAAGCCAAACAAAAAATCCTATACCAAAACGCAAAAAATCGATTTTTCAAATGAAACGTGGTTGCATTTGCAACAGCGTTGCAAATGATAGGCAAACAGAGGTAGTTATGAAATTCTTAAAACCAATCATGATTTTTACGGTTCTTTTTTCTCTGGGCAATTGTGCTGAGTTATTTTCTTCAAAAGAAGATAATAATAATGATCAAGTAATTCTTGCGTTGCTTGCCGGAACACGTTGTCCTTCTACGACGGTAACAACCCCAACCAATGGAACTCGTTTCGATTTTGCAAATTGTTCTGGAGATGCAAACTTAGCGCTTTCTGGTTCTGGATTCCAAGCCAGTAATGTCACTTTAAGCGGTGGATTGGTTGGTACGAGCAATAATTCAACTATCGTTACCAATGCTTCTAGTCTTTCAAATTCTGGCGGAAATAAAAAAGCATCAATCGAAATTGTTTATCAATTGAATGCGGCTTCATCGTCGATCTCCGCAATTTTACCTTCCACTACTTCCTTTGCTGGACCTGGTTTTTCCTTACTGCCTACAACAGCTCAGAAATTGGTGGATGGAACTGCATCTGCATTTGGTGGAGCTGCTGCTACTTGGGGCTCTTCCGTTGGTCAAGATAAGACTCTCTGTTTAGAAGTTCATCAAGAAGGAGCCGGTGCTCATATTTTTGGTTGGCAAGGAGCATGCTCAACTATAGATCGAGGTAGTTACAATTTTGAAGAAGAAGATGTAGTGGTAAGTTTAGGGGGAGATAGGATTGCCCTTCGAATTAATGGAGCAACCATTAAAAGTTTGACCATTTACAATCAATCCATCGGAACTGCTGGTTCCTTCCAATAATGACATCGTCAAAATCACACTTGATTTAGGATAAAGTCAGGAAAAACATTTAAAACAGTGAAACTCGGATTTTCTAAATTTAATTCTTTGGCGCGACTGGTGGGATTGTTCCTGCCAGTTTTTTTTGCGTTTTGGTTGTATGCAGACACCAATGATTGGGAAAAAGAATTGGAGGATCCTAAGGATTCCAAAACAAGTTCCACAAACAAATCAAATCCAAAGAACGTTAACACAGAAGATTGGGAAGCCGAACTCGACAAAGACTTAAAAGACCAAGAAACTCGTAGTAAAGTAACAGAAGGTAGTCGGGGTGTGACATCCAATGTCCAACAACCGAACCAAATCAATCGTTCCGCACAAAATCTGATGATGGATGTTTCGGCAGCCATTGATATCGTTGGTGCTTGGGACAGAAACAAACCAAGGGGCACTGGGGAACGCATCGATAACAAACTGGATGTACGATCAGCTGAGTTTGGATTCACTGCAGCTGTTGACCAATGGATGCGAGCCAATTTCCTTGGAGCAGCGCACGGGGAAGATGGTAAATACTACTTCGAAGTCCATGAAGCCAATGTACTGTTTCCTTTTTTGCCGTTTAACACCTCGTTGAAAGTGGGACAAATGTTTATCGATATCGGACGGTTGAATCGTATCCATTTGCATGATAGGCCTTTTACCATGAACCCCATTGTCCATGAGAAATTCATTGGATTTGAGTCTGCGATGGATACGGGTGCCGAGTTTAGTGTCTTACTCCCTTGGAAATGGATCACCCAGGAACTCGTGCTAGGTGCCACAAATGGAAAAAAATGGGGACATTCCCATTCGGAAGGCCAACAAAAAAATAACCCGATGGGTTATGCCCACCTGAAACATTTTTATTATTTTGGAAATAACTGGGGGACTCAATTTGGATTCTCCGGCGTACGTTTTGAACCAACAACGGATAGGCGAAACCAAAGATACTTATATGGAATGGATGCTGTATTACGTTGGAATCGTTCTAATCTCCGAGAACTCATGATCATGTCTGAAGGTTGGTACCAACAAGAAATTTTCCCTGAACAAATGGACCCAAGTACGTACCAAAGGTCAAAAGCCCCATCTCGCGACCAATGGGGGTATTACTTTTTTGTGGATTATAAATTCCACCAACTTTGGTCTCTCGGGTATCGTTATGATTATTTTACTGACAAATCACTAGTCGACAAAAATGGAAAACTTGCAGACAATGCAATCGAAGCACATTCCACTCAAATCACATTCCATAGTTCTGAGTTTGGACGGATTCGAGGCTCTGTGGAAAGGCGTTATATCCAGGATTTTTCCAAAACGGAATTCCAAGAACAAAGGGAATGGAGATTTTATGTGCAAGCCGTGGCCATTTTAGGATCTCATCCAGCACATAGTTATTAAGAGGAAAGAACAAATATGTTTGAATGTAATCATCAAAACCCAAAGAAAAACAAAACCAAACATACTTTGGATGTTCTTAGATTGTTTTTGTTTGTTTCCTTATTTTTTTCCACGCCTATCTTTGCAAAAGTTACCCTTGTGGCTAGTATCTCCGATATCAAGTATATCGCCGAACAAATCGCAGGTGAACGTGCAGATGTATATGGAATGATCCGTGGCGTGGACGACCCTCATTTCGTGATGACAAGACCAGATTTTTTGGTCAAACTCAGTGAAGCTGATGTTTTATGTGTGGTTGGACTTGATTTAGAAGTGGGTTGGGTCCCGTACCTGCAACAACAATCTCGTAATATGAAAATCCAAAAAGGACAACCTGGGTATTGTGATACATCCTTTGGTGTAAAAATTTTGGGTGAACCAACAGTAATGATGGACCGTTCTATGGGAGACATGCATATTTATGGAAACCCACATTATTGGAATGATCCAATTAATGCCATCCAAATGGCTCAAAATATAAAAAATGCACTAACCCGCGTTGACCCTTTAAACGGGGAATATTATGAAGGGAATTTTAATACCTTTAAAAAACGTCTCATCCAAGTGACAAAAGAAGAGATGAAAAAAATGGAACCGTACTTTGGTTTAAAAGTAGCTGTTTTTCACGACCAATTTGTATACCTTGCTTCAAGATTTAAGTTCAATGCCAATTTAACGATAGAAGAACGCCCTGGAGTTCCACCTTCAGTCCGTTATATGGATCAAGTCATTGGTTATATGATTGCAGAAAAGATAAAAATTATCTTGATTGGACCCTATCACAATCCAAAGTATGCAGAGTATGTCTCTTCGAAAGTCCCTGGATCAGTGGTAGTCACACTCCCTGTATCTGTTGGTGCACTTGATACCTCAAGTTACGAAGATGCTTTACGGTTGAGTTTACAAAAAATACGCGATGCAAGCGACAAAACCAAATAGTATTTTAAAACCTATCTCTTTTATCCATGCAGATCATTTGACTGTAGGATATAGAAAAGAATTCCCTGTTGTTTCTGACATCCATCTTCACATAGAGGCTGGAAAAACCTATGCACTTGTTGGTGGGAATGGGGCTGGCAAAACGACTCTATTTCGCACGTTAACAGATTTACTCCCACCACTTTCTGGTTCCATTCAGTTTTCTAAAGAGATATCCACGTCATATGTTCCTCAAGCCAAAAAAATGGCATTGGATTTTCCTTTGCGAGTGGAAGACGTCCTCTTAATGCCAAAAAACATTGGATTTAGTTTTTTACCAAAACGTAGGTTTTCGGAAGAAGATTTGGCACTCATTGAAAAAACAGGTGTTAGTTCCTATTTAAAAAAACAGATTTCACTTTGTAGTGGGGGACAATTACAAAAGGTTTTGATTTTAAGATCTTTACTCACAAAAGCCAATTTGATTTTTTTAGATGAACCAATGGATTCTTTGGATCATAACGCTAGAGAGTTATTCCAATCGGTTTTATCAGAATATTTGAAAACTGGTAATAGGTCACTTTTTTTTATCACACATAGCCTTGAACATGATTGGGGTTTTGGGTTTGATGAAGTGTTTGAAATTGACGAAGGTAAGTTGTATAACATCACAAATGGAGAAAGGCCTCCTAACTGCCACCACCATGACTAACATCGTCTCCAGTTGGAATTTATTTTTACCTCAAGTTTTGGTGGGAAGTCTTGTGGGAGCATTACTCTCAGTCCTTGGCATACTGATTGTCCTAAGAGGTATGACTTTCTTTGGAGTGACTCTTTCACAAGCTGTTACGTTTTCTGTTTCCTTGTCTCTATTTATGGAATGGCACGGCGAAATTTTCCCCATATTATTTTCCTGTATTTTGGTTTTCCCTCTCCTCTATGTGCGTAAACTCCCTGGAATGAAGGAGGAGGTGATTCTTGGGATCTTATTTGTCTTCTTTTCGGCAGCTTCCCAGTTTATGCTCGCACTCGGTGGGAATGTGCAAAATCATTTGATGGCAGCTTTTTTCGGTGATATTTTGATTTCCCAAGTGAGAGCCGATTCCCTTGGCATTTATGTAGGCATTTTCTTTTTTTTCTTATACTTAAGTTTTTTTAGACGGTTTTTGTTTATCAGTTTTGACCGAGACGAGTATAAAATCCAAGTCGGAAATCCATTACCATTTGATTTGTTATTTTACATTATCCTTGCGGCCTCTCTGACGGTGGCTGTGAATTTACTTGGAACGTTTTATAGCATTGCTCATTTATTATTGCCGGTATTTGCCTTACTTCCTATCATTCGTTCATTAAAAATTCTAACGATTGTTTGTGTATTATTTTCTGTGCTATCAACTTGTCTTGGATTTATGGTCTCGCTCATTGGACTTGAACGTAATGGCGAAATGATTTATTTCCCCACTTCCTCGAGTATTATCCTTGTGCTTTGTTTTTTTGCATTTTTTCTTCATATTTCTCGTTATGTAATCACTTCCTTTTTTTCTAAAAAGGGCCGATAGGTTATTTGTGGAAACTATTCCTTGTAATACCTGCGGTCATCAAACCTTCACTTCTTTATTCTTAAAAAATAGCCCACTGGGTGAAACATTTTCGATTGTTAGTTGCAATCAATGTGGCCTTGTGCAAGTGAATCCCCAACCCAGTTTGGAAGCGGTTAAAAAATATTATGATGATTCTTACTTCACGCAAAGGACCGAACGAGGGTATGATAATTATTATTCTAGCGAACTAAGGAAAGAAATTTCCCGTGTTTTCCAATTGAATCTGAAAGATTTAGATTTTTTTAAATGGGAAAAGAATCGAAAAAAACAAAATGACTCGGGAAAAACTTTATCTTCACTCGATATTGGTTGTGCAGCCGGATATTTTGTCTCATACATGAAAGAAAGAGGGTATGAGGCAAAGGGAATTGAAATTGCAGATGGGCCGGTTCAGTTTGCGAGAGAATCACTTGGCCTTTCAATATTTCAGGATAATTTTTTAGAATGGGATTTGGGCTTTAAACATCAATTTGATGTGATCACACTTTGGGCGACGATTGAACATTTACACAAACCCAAAGAAACTCTGGAGAAGATCAAAAAACATTTGTTACCTGGTGGAATCCTTATATTGTCCACATGTCGGTATGGACTACTTGCGAAAAGGAAAGGTTTACATTGGCGGTATTTGAATGTACCTGAACATCTATATTATTATTCATTTAAAGGGTTAAAACAAGTTTTGGTTTCCCTTGGATACCATTCACCAAACGCGTTTACTTACGGGAGTGGGCTCACTAGCAGAAAAAACGCGAGTTTATTTTTTCGGTTGGCGAAAATCTTTTGTGATAGATTTGTCAAATGGTTCCAAATGGGAGATATGATGGTCTTTTCGGTTGTGAAAGACTAAACATTGATGGATAGAGATTTTAAAATATCTTCTACACAAAAATTAACAACTTCCTCAAGGTCGGCAGTCGCATCGACAAAGATTGTGGAATCGGGTAAGATAGCCAAATAGTTTTGGTAAATACGTGTTTGTTCATTTTGTTCATCGAAAACTTCTTTCTTCCCACCTCGCGTATTCCTTCGTTCCAATGCTTCTTCAGGAGATAGGTCTAAAAAATAAACACGATTGGGTTCTGGAAATCCTTTGTCTTCGTTCATGTACAAAATGTCTGCTGCATGTTCTTCATCTTTGCCTTGGTACGCTGCTGTAGAAAAATAATATCTGTCTTGTACCACACATTTTCCATTCTTTAACGTTGGTAAGATGGTATTCTGAACTGAGATTTCCCTATCCGATAAAAAGAGTTTGAGTTGTTCCTCTTGGGAGAGTTTCAGTTTCCCTTGTAAGAATTCTCGGATTTTTTGTCCATGTACACTGTCTGTTGGTTCTCTGTGCCATACGTTACTAATGGATTTTGTACTAAGTATTTCGGAAACTTTCTTGGAGACTGTCGTTTTCCCTGAACCATCAATCCCTTCGAAGACAAAAAATTGCGACTTTACTGGCATATCTCCTCCATCATTAGAATCATCGTTTTTTCCTCGACTTATTTATGAATTTCGACAGTTTAGTCTAAGGAGCAAATACATGAAAAAAATTTCGTCTATGCTAATCATTGCTTTTTTGGCTGTATTTATGATCAACTGTGCCTCTGAAGAAGTAAAACAACCGACTCAGCCAGTGGTAGAAGAACCAAAACCTTCTAAAAAGCCAAAATTGGATGAATCATTCAAAACAAGAACAAGAGACATCAAGTAATTGATTCGATTGCAAGAGGCCACTCAAGGAGACTTGGGTGGCTTTTTTTTTACCATTTTGCTAAAAGTTTCTACAGAATTCACGAAATCTCGAATCGATTGTTCATTAATGCTGATAATATACGCATGATGCAGTAAACTTCACTACATTGCTCATTGGTACCGATCTTGCAATAAGAGAGTATGTACCCCTCTATGCAAATAGAAAGCGAAAGTCATAAATTAGTCAGGGAATGGAAAGAGTGGCTTTCCAGTGGTGAACTCACCCCTGTTTTCCAACCCATCTTATCTTCCGAATCCACAGGGATTTACGGCTATGAAGTCCTTGGAAGACTGTCCACTGCACAAGGACTACATAGTTTAGGTGACTTTTTTTTAACACACACTTTAGGTTATGATGAAGTATTTTTTCTTAAAAAACAGGTGGATGAAGAAATACGATTTGCCGCCTTACAAAAGTTTGCAAGAGAAGCACCACCTGAAACAAAATTATTCCTAAATATTTCTCCGAACATATTGTACCATGCCCTTCTCAATTTGGAAACAACGTTACCTCAAACGATTCTTATGGTGAGAGAAGTCGGACTTGATCCAACGCGGATTGTGATTGAAATTACTGAAGAACGTTTCCCACATAATTTAGAATTATTAAAACCTGTATTGAATTTATATCGAAAGGAAGGGTTTTCCATCGCCGTTGATGATGCAGGTTCTGAAGCAAGTAACTTGGATCGGATTGGATTATTCCATCCTGAAATCATTAAAGTAGACTTACAAATGTTACGTCGATCTACATTCTCTCGAAACTTTAAAGAAATCCTACTTAATTTATCAAAGTTAGGTGAATCACTTGGGAGTAGTTTGTTATTTGAAGGCATCGAGTCAGAAGATGAATTGTACAATGCCTTAAATTATGGCGCACGTTATATCCAAGGTTATTATTTTGCTAAACCTGAACTAAATTTTGCCAATCGGTTTGAATTTAGATCCGAAATGCAATCTTCCTTAGAATACTTTCATGCAAGGAAACAAAAAGAAATGAATTCCCAAATTGAATGGGAAACCATTTGGAAAAATAAACTTTCCGAAATTGTAATGGGATTTGGGGAAGAAGATGGGATTTGGGAATGGCAAGAAAATTTTAATACATCGGTTTTTGGTGATACTGATTTTTTCCGAATGTACATCACAAATCATATGGGGTTTCAAGTCTCACCCAATTATGCGAGATCAGAATTAGAAGTAATGAAACCAGATTATTCTTTTCTTGGGAAAAACTGGTCGTTTCGGCCTTATTTTTTCGAACACCTCCATAAATCGAAAACGAGTCGTGATGCTTGGACCCTTTCCCAGATGTACCATGATATTTCTGAAAGAATGATGTTACGGACATTTGCTAGAAATCTTTCTGAAAATTTGATATTATTTATCGATGTGGTTGTTTCAAGAGGCTGAAAGTTTTTGCCCTATGGTTTGGATGGTGAATCTTGGTAAGAGATATGGCAAAAATCCAGTTTTTGCAATTACCCGTTCCACCCCCAAGTTATTTTGCGGCCACAGGAAACGTTCCCCTAGCAGCAGCTAGTTTAGCCAGTTGTCTGGAATCGAAGGATGATCCCGTCAAAGGGATCACCGCCTCTGTGATTTCACCAGAAGATACAGACTCACTCGGCGACATCAACTTAATTGATCGGATTTGTAAAGAAGGCCCTGATTTTTTAGGACTCTCATTGTATTTATGGAATACTGAACGTAGCCTTTATATTGCAAACGAAGTCAAAAAAAGAAATCCTGAAATTCAAATCCTTGTCGGTGGACCAGAAGTCAATGAAGATAATCCTTATGTGTTAGGTGAAACTGGATTCGACATAGCAGTTTCAGGAGAGGCGGAACATAATTTCCGCACCCTAATGAAATCTTTATTAAACAAAGAATCAATAGAGAACGTAGAAAATATTGCCTATCGAAAAAAAGATGGGAGTCTCAGTGCTTTTGGAGTTTCCTCACCAGCAAACTTCCCTTTAACAGATTTTCCTTCACCCTATACAACAGGCCACATACAGGTGAATCCCAAACGTTCCACATATTTGGAAACGGTAAGAGGATGTAAATCACAGTGCACTTATTGTTTTTATCCTAAATCATCTCAAAACCTGCGGACACTCGATATCAAAGAAACCATTCAATTGATTTCAAACTTAAAAGAGAAGGGAGCAAGGGAACTTGTATTTTTAGACCCAACGTTTAACCACCGCCCTGGGTTTGAAGCGTTTCTCGATGCCATTGCTGAAGTGAATGCAGATGGCCAAATGACCATGTTTGCAGAACTTAGATCGGAAGGTGTGACTCCGAAACTTGCCACCAAACTTCGAAAAGCTGGGTTTAATCGAATTGAACTTGGATTACAATCTGTAAACGAAGAAACCCTAAAACGAGTCAAACGATATGGTAGTCCAGATAAAGTTGCAGAAGTGGCAAAGATGCTTGCAGGAGAAGGAATCGATTTACTCCTCGATCTCATCATCGGGCTTCCGGGAGACACACCGGACGATGTGGAACGAGGGATACATTTTTTCTTAGAACATGGTTTGGGTGAGTGGGTACAAGCATTTCCACTTTCGGTCCTTCCTGGGACTAGTATGCGAAAAGACGCAGCAAAAGAAGGACTGATTTATATGCCAACCCCACCTTACCGAATCATCCAAACTCCTAATTTTAGTCCTGATGCTTTACGTGATTCTGTTTATTTTGCTGAAGATCTCTTGGAACGAAGGTTAGATGAATTCCCGAGACCATTTTTATGTGATACTATAACAGGAATAGCTGACCGATTTGACTGGTATCCAGAGGATTCCATCCAAGGAGTCACAATTCGCGATCGTTTGTTGGAACCTGGAACCAGACACCAAAGCGTTTGGTTCCATCCCGTTTCTCTCTCAAAAGATCTTTCACAAATCCAAAATCTCATTGGGAAAAAAATAGAACGGGAACCCTTTTGTACAATGGATTTTGTGATCGAACTAAAAGAGGTTCCCAAATCAAATGAAATCAAATCTCTCGTATCATTACTTGAATCGAAACGAAATTCGTATCTTTCCAAAACGTTGGCTTACCGGGGAGAGAATTTACAACACCGTTTGGTTTTTGTGATTCCAGAAGGAAATGTAAGTTTCAGGAAATGGTGCCAAAGCCTAGATGGATCAGAATCATATTTAGTCTATCAAACCATTTCGCCGTCTGAAATTTCCAAAATAGATGCTGATGTAACACATTTTTATCTGTTGAAAGGGGATCAGATAACTGAAACAGATTGGAATTTTTTAAAAGAAGTGATGGATCCTGAAACCATAACCTTTTCGTCTCGGGTGATGGAAGAGAGGTGGTGTATCGAAGTATTGGGATACGGAGAAATTTAAAAACCAATCATTCAATTGTTCTCTATCGTAGGAACCAATCCGAAAACAAAATTCTTGTGATACGAAAGTTGTCTAGGCAATCGGTACTCGATACCCATAAAAAACAAGTTTAAGTCTTTTGGATTTGTTTTCGAAAAAATTCTACGTTTTCCAAAAATCTTTTTTTCTCACCGGCTCTTGAAGAATGCCCTGCGATGGCAAGTCCTACTGTTAAATGGCCTTCTTCGTTTTTTGTGATGGTTTTGATTTGTCCAAAAGCAGTGAGGGGCGACTGCATCTTAAAAAAGATATCAAACTGAAACCCTGAGAGTTTAGGCAAACTTTGCATGAGATCAGGGTGATCCACAATCACTTTAAGACCACCTTCTGAAATATCGATCACAGGAAATTTTCCATCGGATTTGATCATGTTCGAATGGCGGATTCGATCAACCATTTCAAAACACAAAGTTTTCATCTCCATTGCCTTGATCAGATCAAAATTTTCTGTTTTACTTTGCATATGAATGTAACCGATGGGGATGGACTCTTCTTCATCATTTAAATACAAAATGGGAAGAATGAGTTCTGATTTGATTTTTAAATTCCTACGGTTGTTAATTTCTTTATTGATATCTTCTTCTATTTCATCAGCGAAAACAATAAAGTCTTCGTTTGGAGACGTTTCATAACATTCTTTGTTATTCACATCTTCGAGAAGTAATCCTTTTTTTGTTTTTTTGATTAGGCGAATGACTTCATTGTCTTCGCGAGAATTGAAAGTTGAAATTTTAATAAAATCGACAGTGTTTTTTAATTTAGTTTCGTAATCTTGGAAATTGACTTTGACTGCTGTCGGAACATGAAACATATCTGTTTCAATTTTTGCCTTACTTGAAACAACATTCGTAATCCATGCAGATCCGGGAGGGACAGGGATTCTTGAACTTTCTCTGTCTTTTTTGGCGATCGCAATTTTATTCAATTGTAAAACGTATTGTGATTCACCTTTATCCTGTTCCACCGTACATTCCAAGTGGAGGTAACGACCAAGGATTTTGTAGAGGGTGATTTTTTGGCCTACTGATAGGGTGATGGTAGGGCGAACACCCACTAAGATTTTGTTTCCATCTTGAGAAACTTTTTTGAGATAACAAATCTCACCTGAATGGATGTCATCCTTCAGATTCAATTCCTGGTTTAATAAAAATTTGGTCAAAACATGCAGTTTTTTTTCCGTGTCGGAAAAAACATCCAAGGAACGTTTGTTTCTTTCTACTGTTTCCATAAAAGGTCGTGGTACTTACTATTATCGGTCAATTTTCTCCTGAAATTCTCTTGCACGCAGAGTTTTCTTACCTAAAGTAGAAAAAGGAAGGATAATTATGTCAAATCACCCCCTACCAGGATCTGAGCTTCTCGATGGAGTCAGTGGACAAGAGCTCTTCTCGGTCAACATGGGACTCACGTATCGAGATTTTTTAGTACTACCTGGGTATATAGACTTCAATCCAAGCGATGTAGAACTAGAAACGAAACTTTCCAAAAATATTTCACTCAAAAGACCACTCATGAGTTCCCCCATGGACACAGTGACAGAGTCTGAGATGGCGATCGCACAAGCACTTATGGGTGGAATCGGTATCATTCATTATAATAACTCGATAGAAGAACAAGTAGATCTCGTTCGGAAAGTGAAACGATACGAAAACGGATTCATTAAAGATCCAATCCTTCTTTCGCCAGAACATACTGTTGCCGATTTAGACGCAGTCAAAGAAAAATATGGATTTAGTGGAATCCCCATTACCGAAAACGGAACCGCCAGTACTAAGTTAGTTGGAATTGTCACAAACCGAGATGTGGACTTTGAAAAAGACCGAAACATCAAATTAGGTAAGGTGATGACAACAGATCTGATCACAGCAAACGTGGGGATCAGTTTACTTGAGGCAAACGATATTCTTCGTACAAGTAAAAAAGGAAAACTTCCCATTGTGGACAAACAAGGAAAACTTGTAGCACTCATCTGTCGAAGTGACCTGAAAAAAAATAAAGAGTTCCCTCAATCCTCCAAAGATGACCAAAAAAGATTACGTGTGGGTGCCGCACTTTCCACCTTACCAGAGTCACGCGATCGTATGGCTGCTCTTGCAGGTGTGGGAGTGGATGCGATCATCATTGATTCCGCACAAGGGAACTCCAGTTACCAAATCGAAATGATCCAATGGATTAAATCTAATTTTCCAAACATTGATGTGATAGGTGGGAATGTGGTCACAAAAGCACAAGCTGCCAATCTCATTGGTGCTGGGGCAGATGGACTACGGATTGGAATGGGACCTGGTTCCATTTGTATCACACAAGATACGATGGCAGTTGGTCGAGCACAAGCGACGGCTGTTTTCAAAACAGCGGAGTATGCACAGGCTCACGGAGTTCCAGTCATTGCCGATGGAGGGATTTCTAACATTGGCGACATTGCCAATGCACTCGCGATTGGAGCTTCCATGTGTATGATGGGTTCCATGTTTGCTGGAACAAAAGAAGCACCTGGTGAGTATTTTTATGAGAACGGCATTCGTCTAAAGAAGTATAGAGGGATGGCTAGTTTGGAAGCAATGAGCAAAGGTGGGGACAAACGGTATTTCTCAGAGTCACAAAAGATCAAGGTAGCACAAGGTGTTTCTGGTTATGTGGTAGATAAGGGTTCTGTTCTCAATCTCATTCCATATCTAGTGCAAGGCCTTAGACAAAGTTTCCAAGATATGGGTTATCGAAACATCCCTGATTTGCATAAAGCATTACGCGAAGGAAAACTTCGTTTTGAACGGAGAACGGAATCGGCTCAAGCACAAGGAAGTGTGCACGGGTTGTATTCTTATACAAAACCTTCGATGAGAGCTGAATAAAGAAATCACATGCGAAAACTTTGGATATTTATTTTTTTGATTTCTTTTACCTCGCTTGCGGCACAAGCACCTGATACGAGTTTGTCAGCACAGGAACTTTTGGCAAGGCTTGACCGAGAAATGGATTTCGGGAAAGGCCTTGTGAAAGGAACTTACGTTCTCATTCGTAGGAATGGAACATCCGAAACGTGGAAAATCAATCGGTTCTTTAATGGCGAGGATGCCCTTTTGTTATTTGATCGAAAGGGAAGAGGACTTGAGTCAAAACTTCTCACTAAGGACGAAGGGGAAAATGTATTTTTCTTCAATGTTCTTAGTGCCAAACTTTTCCGTAAAACTGATGATGAAAAATACGAGTCCCTAATGGGGACTGGATTTTTTTATGTGGATTTATCTGGTTATTCGTATCAGGCAAACTACAATCCTTTAGTCAATGGAGATTTGGAAATTGGAGGTGAGATTTATTACCGTGTTTCGCTTAAACCCATTCTACCTTACTTTTATAAGAAATTAGTCCTTCTTGTTGGTAAAAAAGATTTAAAACCATACCGTGTGGACTTTCACGACCGTGATGGAATTTTATTCAAAACTTTAAACTTAAAGTATGGTCCTGTCAAAATCAAGGATGCCACTGGTAAAGTGGAAGAAGTGCAAAAAGCATCTCGATTGGAAATGTTAGATTTGAATACAGGTAGTATCACTGTTTGGGAAATCCAAGAAGTGGACAAAACAGTGAATCCAGATGCATCACTGTTTAACGTTGATAATCTAAGCAGGTAGAGTGGTTTGCCATTGTCCGAACCTGGTCTGATACTTTTTCGAACACCATTTCAAAAACAAAATCAGATCGAACTCACAAAAGAAGAGTTAAATCATTTAAGAGCACTCCGTTTACAACAAGCACAAACAACCATCCAAATTCGAGATGGTATAGGTGGGTTATATAATTATCTCTACACTCCCAATTCTAAAAATTTAGTTTTCCAAAACGAAGAATTGATCCCGAGAAAAATGAATCGTAAAAAAATTGCGATCGCTTTACCAAAAGGGAATCGTCTGGATTTTTTTTTACAAAAAGTGACCGAAGTAGGTTTGGATGAAGTCGTATTTTTGGTCTTTCGTCATTCAATCCGAAAGGAATTTAATTTGGAACGGGCTGAAAAAATTGTAAGAGAAGCTGCGGCTCAATCGAAACAAACAGAAATTTTAAATTTATCTATTGAATCAGCGAAAGAATGGATGGATGCACATAAAGAAAGTTTGGTGGTATTCCATCCATTTGCAAAAGATTCTTTCCAAATCCAAAGTTTGGTTGGGAAAATTCCAGTGATTGGACCTGAAGGTGGATATCATGCAGAGGAAGAGGAATGGATGGACAAGAATCAAATTCCAAAACTTACACTACCTGGGGGAGTTCTCCGCACGGAAACTTGCGGAATCGTAGCCGCAAGTTTTTTGGTCTATGGAACTTAAAAAAATTATTTATTGGTTAAAAGGAGAAGGGTGCTCGAAAGACTACAATTGGTCGAACAATTGCTAAAACATGTTGAAGCCACTGTATAATTTTCACCCGTGATGTCCGGGTATTTCGCTGCACAATCTGCATTGCAGGCAGTCAGACTTCCACCCGTACACGAAACAAGGAAAGTGAACAAGTTTCTCTCCAAGGTTTTGTCTTCTCGCTTTTGGCAAGATGTAGAAAAGAACACGACAAAACTAAGCACCATCAGTAAAAAAAAACGTTTCATAACACATAGACTCACTTGATTAGCATTTCGTCAATCGGTTCGTAAAAATCTTGACCCTTGTGACTTTTCCTATGCATTGGATGAGATTCCAATATGGCAGATTCTTCCAAAAAAGTTTTAGAGAAAAAAGGACAAGGCGAATATGAATTCACCGCTTACGGGGAATTTTTGTCCTATTTCCATGCCCATATAGATATTTTCAAAAGGCTTCTCAAATCCAAAAAAATGGACCCCACCAGAGTGGAAGAGGTCGCCAAACAAATCAAATCCTACATGACGGGGAACATCAAAAAAACTGACCAGTTTTTTGAGCACCTCCCTCAATTTGCTACAATCCTTGGGGTTTCCAAAGAGGAAGTTTCTTCCTATCTCAATTCCAATTTCATCGAAGTTTTAACCAAAGTCCAAGAGAAACTGAAAACCCAAGAATTAGAAAAACTGACAAATGCACCTGCACCAAGTTTCTCATCAATCACAGAAGAAATTGTAGAACGATTACAAGTCACTCACCCAAAGGATTATGTTTTTGCCCAAAAAGGCATTTTGATGGTATTGGAAAATCCAATCACAGGGGAGATCATCGAACCACAAGGTCTTATGGCAGCTTCCGCTAAAGCGGCATTAGCGATGCCACAAGGGACTGATTCGGAAAAAGAACCAGTCTCATTAACCGAAGCCCTAGCGGTTGCAAATGCACCTCCAACACCGGTCACAAAAAAACAATCGTTAATTCCCGAAAAAGATAAATCAATCTTACAAGAAATCACAGAAACCTTTAGTGACATCTTAACAGGCGAAAAGCTCGAAATTAAAATTGGTCCTGAAGTGACAGAGCCTTCACTTGCCGATACAAGTTCAAATACAAACTCCACAAAAGTTAACGAAGAATACGAAATAGAAGATTTAGAATTTGATGATTCTGATTCCGGCCAATCCAATTCAAATACATCAAATGGTGCAGAAGAACATGATGATTTTTCTGACGATTTAGGGATTGAATATGAAGAGGAGGAACCACCACCTCCTCCGAAACAAATTGATTTGAATTTGGTAAGACTTGGTAATTTTTCGGTAAAAGAATTTATGGATTTGGTGCAAACCATCACCACCTATCAGACAAAAGGTGATCAAGTAGGATATCAAAATTGGTTACGTTCCATCTCAGAATTTGACAAAGCAGTGGTTTCCTTGCGAACCCAAGTTTTAAAAGAACAAAAAAATGAAGCCGTCGATTGGAAAGCCCTTTTTCAAATGATGAGCAGTAAATCTGAGTTAAAACCTGAAGTTTTACAAGGTATAGTTAAAAAAATCAAGAACTTTCAGATCGTGAAACTAACGTTAGACCGAATGATACAGGAATTCAAAAAGGGAAGTCCTGAGTTTATGCAAATGGTCAAAATGGCATGGCCTCATATCCAAAAATCATTTTATGAAGTGCCAAATTACCAACAGGTGCAGACTTTACTCCGTGGAATTTTATCTCGAGTGAATGACGAATCTCATAAAAAAGATTTTTCAAAAATATTCACTATGGCTCTCAATTTTATCCAATCAAAATACCAGGTCTAAGATATGGGCCGAGAGAATCAATCTCTCAAAAAGAACCATTCGAAAGGGTATCTTTTATTCTGCCAGACTCATTGGAAAAACCTAATCATAAATTTCATTGTGCTTTTTTGTTTTGTAAGCACTTCCGTATTCTCGCAAACGCGAAATGATATCATCGTTGACCCACTCTTGCAAAAACCTTGGATCCCTGATGCAGAAGAAGAGGAAAGTCGAAGTTACCATCGCTTTTTAACTGAATTCAAAAACAAACAATCCTCAGTGAAAAAAAAAGATAGTTTTGGAAGGAACTACCTCATGTCCCCCGCAGGTAAAATTCGGTTTTTAATTGATGATGAGTATTATAAAGAATTTCCCATCCAAAAGGAAGCTGATATTGCTTCGAAAGAGTTAGAAGTATTATATGAAGTAAGAAAGGAAAAGGATGTAGTGTTTCTTGGAAAAGGAATTCATCTTTGTTATCGTTTAAAAAAAGAAAAAGACTCAGGATTTTTCCCAGAATGGCTTATCCGATCCAATGAAATCACAAACAGAGCAGCAAATGAATGGTCGGACCAAACAATTCCATTGGATTTAGTTAGTGATCCTTATGGTTGTTATGTGGATGAGAGATCTCCGATGGATTTTTTATACCTTGAGTCAGAGTCATTTCGGTATCGATTGAAAATTCCATCTTCCTTACGATATGAAGGTTTGTATGGAAATCGTCTCGGAATCTATGGAGAGAACCGAGATAGTATCTATCGTCTAGTACGTTTTGTTGAATTTTTATCCAATTATTTGCCAGAGGGGCAAACAGAATGGGATGAAGCCTTAAAACTACAAACTTCAGGTAAAAAAAAGAAAACAGTTCCAAAAATCATTTTGTCAATTGGTTCAAGTTTTGATAAAGTAAAACCGCTAAGAGATACCAAAAATTATTTTGTATTCTGGGATTCAGTTCGTTCCTTAACAAAAAGTTTAATGAATCGACTCCAATTCAAACGTTCCGATGTGAACGGTCAGTATGTAAGTGAATGGGTGGAGGTGGATGATATCGGAAATCCAATCCCTATGGAGATGAAAGAATATTATGTTTATAATGCACCGAGAGGATATTTTTTATCATTGTCCTATCCCAAAAGAGAAAAGGATAAAGCTGACAAGTATTGGAATACAATTCGCACTAGTTTTACTGTAAAAGATTAGGGGAGGATATCTGAATGTTAACTTCCTTTGTGGAAAACAAAAACCCCAAAAAAAGAGAACCTAATGAAGGATCTCCTCCATTGCTAGTCATCCTTTGGATCGGGTCACTTATGATATTTGTATTCTCTCTCATCTTACTCCCGTTTGGTGTGTATTGGCCCTTATCAAATTCAATTTGGGTATTGTTTATCTTTTTTTTACCTTTGGTTTTTCTTGGAATCCACTTTACTAAAGGATACGGTTATAAAATTATTTTTGCCGTTTTTTTATCTCTTATTGCTGGTGGAAATGTTTTGTTGTTTTTAGGTGATTCGATTGGTTATCATTTCGGCCTTACTTCCAAATTTGATGTACCACCTGAAGATGTACATCTTTCCCTTGGGTATCGGTATTTGTATTTAAGAGATTTTCGTTTGGATGATTCGGATTCTGGGAGTTTTAATTCACCACTTCTTATCAGGCGTCGATCCGGAGCATCTGTGTACGGGCCAGTCATTACATTTCACTACAAAAGAATTCGGTCTCTATTAGGAAATGACACCAAATATCCGTTATATGCAATTTGTTATTCAAAAGAAACTAGAAATTGCCAAATTTCTAGTCTTTACACAGGTGGAGTGTTACTCCGCGAATTCATATGGGAAAACAGTGAACCCAATTTTGAACAAGGTGCAATCTTTATTGTTTGGAAAGACCGTTTGGATCATGAATATGAAACGAAAGGGATTTATTCTTTATTGTTTTTGGTCTTTGTCCATTTGGTTTGGGGGATTGTGGTGTATTTCCCGACTAGAGAATGATATTTTTCATACCTTCTAAGGAGAGACTTCGGAGATTTTCTTAATCTTTTCTTAATCTCTTCTTTTCTCTTCTTAACTCCTCTGATCTTTACCAATAGGTTTTCCCATGCGAGAATTTGTGTATGGTTGAATTACTTTACTTTCCGTTTTTTATAGGATTACTGCTACTAGTCTCACCATTCATCGGTTATTACATGGCATTCATACTCAATGCTAAAGGATTACCATTAGAAGGAGCCTTGAAACGATTTTTGTTTTCGGGAGAACCAAGAAGCCAAACTCCAAAACAATATTTACAAAGTTTAATCATTTTCCATCTCTTTGGTGGGATCCTATTATTTTTGATTTTAAGATACCAAAACTTATTGCCAATGAATTCTTTAAAACTTGTTGGAATGGATTGGGATTTGGCGTTAAATACAACAATTTCTTTTATCACAAATACAAATTGGCAGGCTTATTCTGGAGAAAGCCAACTCAGCAATTTTTCGCAAATGGTCGGACTCACTCCTCAAAATTTTCTAAGTGCTGGGGTAGGAGTATCAGTTTTAGCATATGTGAGTCGAGCAATCACATCCTCAGAAACGAAACATTTTGGAAATTTTTGGTTAGATTTATTTCGTTCGAGTTTCTATATACTTCTACCAATCTCTATAATCATTGCATTGTTATTGGTTTCGCAAGGAGTGATACAAAGTTTTGCGGAACCGATTACAAGTGTTAGTTCTACAGGAAATATTCGAATCATTCCGATGGGTACTGCTGCCTCCCAAATAGCAATCAAACAATTAGGTACGAATGGTGGGGGTTTTTTTGGAGTCAATAGTGCTCATCCTTTTGAAAATCCAACTCCAATTTCCAATTTTATAGAACTCTTTTCCATTCTAGTCTTACCTGCCTCTTGTGTGTTTTTATATGGTAAAATTACAAATTCGTTCCGGCATGCTTGGGTTGTGTTCTTCGTTATGCTGAGTTTGTTTGTAATTGGATTTCTATGCGTATTCTATTCTGAAATGAACCATCCTGGGTTTTGGGAAGGTAAGGAAGCTAGATTCACTTTAACAGAATCTTCTCTTTGGTTATCAGCAACTACAGCTGCATCAAATGGCTCTGTGAACTCAATGCACGATAGTTATTCTCCGCTAGCAGGTGGAATTGCAATATTTCAAATGATGTTAGGTGAAATTATCTTTGGTGGTATCGGAACTGGTATGTATGGAATGATCCTATTTTTAATTTTAACCGTTTTTTTATCTGGACTAATGACAGGTCGAACTCCAGAATACTTTGGTAAAAAAATAGGAAGTTATGAAATTAAATGGACTTTGTTTGGGATATTGGCACCCACTCTATGCATACTTATAGGGACTACTTTCACATTACTTTTGAATAACGGTTATACGGCGAATGGTCCTCATGCTTTATCCCAAATTTTATATGCTTTTAGTTCTGCAGCAGGGAACAATGGATCGGCATTTGCAGGTTTTGGAGCGGATACTCTTTGGGGGAATTTATCACTTGGAATATCAATGTTAGTTGGTCGATTTGGCGTGATTTGTGCAGTTGTGATGGTATGTGGGAGTTTTGGAAGCAAAATTACAACGAAAACGTCTGAAGGAAATTTTAAAATCGATTCGCTATTGTTCGGAATCTTAACTTTCTCAGTGATCATTATTGTCTGTGGATTGTCTTTTTTTCCAGTTTTAGCTTTGGGACCAATTCTAGAAGAATTGTTCATTCAAAGTGGTGTCTTTTTTTAAATAGGTAACATAAAATATGAACTCTAAAACCTTATTCTCAAAAGATCTGATTCAGGAATCTATTTGGAATTCGATTCAAAAATTTTCTCCAAAATATGCTTTTTCCAATCCAGTGATGGCAACCGTTTGGGTCGGTACAAGTATCCTATTGATTCAGACTATCTATTTCTTGTTAACCAATACGCCACTTCAAAATGAAGTTCCTATTTTGTTATGGTTAATCCTTACACTTTTCTTTGCGAATTTTGCCGAAAGTGTAGCGGAAAGTAGAGGTAAGGCAAGGGCAGATAGTCTTAAGAAAACTAGATCATCAACTGCTACAAAAAAAGTGAATGCTGTCGGAGATACACAATTTACACTAATCACATCGAATGAACTAAAGATCGATGATATCGTGTTAGTCGAAGCAGGTGCAATCATTCCATCTGATGGTGAAGTAATTTCTGGTATTGCAAGTGTGGACGAATCCGCAGTAACGGGAGAGTCGGCTCCAGTGATCCGTGAAAGTGGAGGCGATCGCTCCGCCGTCACCGGTGGTACAAAAGTGATTTCCGATTTTCTTTATATCAAAATTACATCGAAACCTGGTGAAAGTTTTATCGATAAAATGATTTCGATGATAGAAGGTGCAACAAGACAAAAAACACCAAATGAAATTGCATTGGGAATTTTACTTTTTGCACTGACAATTTTGTTTTTTTTGGGTGTCGTCACTCTGATCCCAATCGCAAACTTTGTAGGGAATCAAATCGGTGAAAATTGGCATTTTAGTTTTTCCGTTTGGCTTGCGCTCTTTGTTTGTTTGATTCCTACTACGATTGCTGCATTACTGAGTGCGATTGGTATTTCTGGTATGGAAAGACTCATTCGATATAATGTAATCGCAAAGAGTGGAAAAGCTGTCGAAGCTGCCGGTGATATACATGTTTTATTATTAGATAAAACAGGCACCATAACTTTAGGCAATCGAGAAGCACATCGTTTTTATCCGGTGGACGGTGTATCGGAAGAGGAATTAGCTGATGCTTCCCAACTCTCTTCGTTGTCAGATGAGACACCTGAAGGTCGTTCAATCGTAATTCTTGCAAAACAAAAATATTCAATACGAGAAAGAAATTTAAATTCGCTAGATGTTCGATGGATTCCGTTTACTGCCTCCACAAGAATGAGTGGAGTTGAAATTTATGAGAAAGGAAATGTCATTCGAAATATACGAAAGGGGGCTATTGATGCCATTCGTAAACATATTGAATCTCTAGGTGGGGTATTTAATTTAGATCACCAAAAAATTTCAGATGAAATTTCAAGAAAAGGAAGCACTCCAATTCTTGTATCAGAAGGGAATCGACTTTTAGGAATCATAGAACTTAAAGACATTGTGAAAGGTGGGCTTAAAGAAAGATTCGCATATCTCAGAAGAATGGGAATTCGGACAGTAATGATTACCGGCGATAATCCACTGACAGCAGCTGCAATTGCAGCGGAAGCTGGTGTTGATGATTTCATTGCAGAAGCAACTCCTGAAGCAAAATTAAAAAGAATCCGAGAAGAACAAGCAAACGGGTATTTGGTGGCAATGATTGGAGATGGAACTAATGATGCCCCCGCACTTGCTCAATCAGATGTGGGAGTCGCCATGAATACGGGTACTCAAACAGCAAGGGAAGCAGGAAATATGATCGATTTAGATAGCAATCCAAGCAAACTCATTGAAATTGTAGAAATTGGAAAACAACTTTTGATGACGAGAGGCGCATTAACTACCTTTAGCATCGCAAATGATGTTGCAAAATATTTTGCAATCATTCCTGCCTTATTTTTACCACTAGGATCTCTCAACATCATGCGATTATCGAATCCTGATAATGCGATTTTATCTGCGGTAATTTTTAATGCATTAGTGATCCCAACATTAATCCCACTTGCTCTTCGAGGAGTGAAATATGTTCCGAAATCACCAGACCAAGCTTTACTTAGAAATTTTATCATCTATGGAGGTGGAGGAATGGTATTTCCATTTTTTGGGATTAAATTAATTGATATGATTTTATCCGGAGTAAGTTTATGAATTCTAAAAATATTGCAAATGATTGGGAAGTGAGCATTCGGTTTTTGTTTATTTCCATTTTGGTTTTGGGATTTATGTATCCTCTAATAATTACACTTCTCAGTCAGTCTTTGGGAACTCATTTGGCGAACGGAAGTTTGATATACCAAGACAAACAAGTGATAGGTTCATCACTTTTAGCGAAAAATGAGGAACGGACTGATTTGTTTTTATATCGGCCAAGTGCCAATCAATATGATACCATTCCCAGTAGCGCATCCAATTTGGGTCCATCGAGTATGGAATTGAAAAAACAAGTGGAAGAGAGGAAAAAAGTTTTAATCTCCGCTGGGATTCGTCCTGAACATTGCCAAGAATTGCTTTATACATCAGGTTCAGGTTTGGATCCTCATATAACTTCCGAATGCGCTAGAGAACAAGGAAAAGTTTTAAGTTTTATAACTAAAATTCCTATCGAAACAATCGATGGTATGATCGACCAATTTGTTGAAAAATCATACTTTGGTTTTATAGGCAGAGAAAGAGTAAACGTTACAAAATTAAACATAGCTTGGAAACAATTTACACATGAATGAAGGCCGTCGTCCCGAAGATTTTTTGTCACTAGCGAACCAATCGGAGCCTCGCAAATTTGGAAGTTTGAAAATTTACTTCGGGATGTCTCCTGGAGTTGGAAAAACGTATGCGATGCTTACCGAAGCTCACCATTTAATCGAAGAAGGTGAAGACGTCAAAATAGGAATTGTGGAAACACATGGACGTTCAGAAACAAAAAATTTACTCGATGGTCTAAGCTCCTTCCCTTTAAAAAAAATTGAATATCGTGGGAAAGTTTGGGAAGAAATGGATGTGGAATCTATTCTAAAAGAGAAACCAAATTATGTATTAGTGGATGAATTGGCCCATACCAATATCCCTGGATCACTGAATAACAAAAGATACCAAGATGTTTTTCTCCTGTTAGATGCAGGAATCAATGTTTTATCAACAGTTAATGTTCAACACTTAGAAAGTCAGGTTGATTCGGTGGAAAAAATATTGCAAAGTCCCGTAAAGGAAACCATTCCCGATAAAATTTTGGAGAGGGCAGACGAACTTGTTCTCATCGATATTATTCCTGATGAGTTATTAAAACGATTATCTGATGGTAGAGTTTACGTACCAGAAAAAATCAATGCCGCAAAAGAAAATTTTTTTCGTAAAGAAAATCTAACTTATTTGAGAGAACTATCACTTTCTTATACAGCAAAGTATGTAGAGAAAAAAATGCCTCAAGGAAGGGAACGGATTATGGTTGCAATTTCGGCTAGCCCACATTCCAAAACACTCCTTAGAACCGCCAAACGATTGTCATTGGAAAGAAATTCTGATTTTTATGCGTTCTTTTCTGAAAGTGAAGAAGTTAATGATACAGAGTCAGCATTGGCAATTCGTTCTCACATCAGGCTTGCAAAAGAGTTAGGGGCAGAAGTCATTCATTCATTTGAATCAGATCCAGTTTTTGGTATTTTATCCGCAGTCCATGAAAAAAGAATCCATAGATTGGTCATGGGTGGTTCCAAAAAAAGATTTTTCCATTCCTTATTCCAGAAAAACATAACGGAAAAAATTTTAAATTACTTACGTGATGTTGAATTGATAATCATTCCTTACCAAGAAAATAGAAAATTTAATTTTGATTTTTATAAAAGATTGATACCTTCCTCTAGTTTTCGCCAATATGCAGCAATATTTGTTTTAACTTCTTTTGTTACACTCATTAACTTATTACTCCTAAATTTTATCAGTTATTGGACTATTTCGATTTTGTATTTGTTTTATGTTGCCCTACTAGGAATGTTTTTTAGTAGAGGACCAGTCCTACTTGCAGCCATTTTATCCGCAAGTTTTTGGAATTTTTTATTTATCCCTCCTTTATATACTTTTTATATTTCAAAGTTAGAAGATGCCTTAATGTTTGTTATATTTATGTTGATTGCCTTAATTAATGGCGGATTAACAGCAAGATTAAAGAAAAATGAAACCAAACTTAGATCGAGAGAGGAAAAGTTATCCATTTTATATGAATTAGCTCAGAATTTATCAAAAACATCCTCATCAAAGGAGATTGTACAAACAGGCGATACTTATTTTAAAAGAATTTTCCCTTTCCCTGTGAAATTACATTTATACCAGTCGGGTGAATTTTTACCGATGATCGTAGATTCCAAAGATCTAGCGGTTGCCACATGGACAGTAAAAAATGGAAAACCCGCAGGAAGATTTACTGAAACCTTGTCTCTTTCGAATGCAACCTTTTATCCACTTGTTTCGCCCGGAGGAATCACCGGTGTCATAAATGTTGTTTCATTATATGAACCTACTTTAGAACAAGAAATAATGTTAAATACAGTGGCAAGCCAGGTGGCGCTTGCTCTTGATAGAGATGTATTATCTGAAGATTCAAAAAAGAATTATTTACTGAAAGAATCCGAAAAGTTATACAATTTAGTTTTTAACTCTTTGTCACATGAGTTAAAAACTCCCTTAACTGCCATTAGAGGCTCTGCTTCGGCATTACTTGATCCCGAGATAGAATCAAATCCGATTGCAAGACGAGCTCTTTTAGAAGAAATCCAAGAAAATTCATTGGTTTTGAATTTATTACTTGGGAATCTTTTGGATATTAGTCGGATAGAGTCTGGATATTTATCGTTAAAGAAAGAAAAGGTTTATCCATCGGAAATAATCCAAGATGCTATTTCCTACCTAGGTAGAACAAAATCAAATCATACAATCGAGGTCAAACTTGGTGATTTTGATTTTCCCATAGAAATGGATCGAATTCTATTTTCCCATGCTATTTTTAATTTATTGTATAATGCTTGTTTGTACACTCAGGAAGGATCAACAATTTGGATTTCATTAGAAAATAGCGATAACGAATCGCTTCGTTGGATTGTTGAGGACAATGGCACTGGTTTACCTTTTGATTCGTCTCGTATCTTTCAAAAATTTTATCGTGGTGAATCCTCTGGGAAAATTGGAACTGGACTTGGTCTTGCCATTACTAAGTCTATCGTTGATTTGCATGGAGGACACATTGAAGCTTTGAATCGAAAAGAGGGTGGAGCAAGGTTTGTCATTGACATTCCCTGTAAGTTTCAATAATCAAAATGTATGAATCATGATTTAATCCTTTTAGTTGATGATGATAGTGCCATACGCAAAATGTTACGAATTGCACTTGAAGCAAAAGGATACCAAATCATTGAAGCAATCTCTAAAAAGGATGCTATCGAATCCATTGCACTCAGATCGCCTAAATTAGTATTGTTGGATTTACAACTTCCTGATGGAAGTGGATTGGATGTGATCCATGAAGTTAGGACGTTTTCCGAACTACCATTTATTGTTTTATCAGTTATGGATTCCGAAGAAGATAAAATTGCCTTACTTGATGCAGGTGCAGATGATTATATCACGAAACCCTTTAGCATGGGAGAACTTCTCGCAAGAATAAGGACAGCGTTTAGGAGATTGCCTGCGGAAGAAACTCCTTCCAATTGGGAGATGGGAAATTTAGTTATCGATTTTCTAAATTATGAAGTCCAAAAAAACGATAAAAAAGTGCGATTAACGCCAACTGAATTTCAGTTGTTAACGTATCTAATTAAAAATGCAGGTAAGATAATTTCGCATGATATATTGATTAAAAAAATATGGGGTGATGCAGCACAAAATGAAATGAATTCGCTTCGTGTTCATATCACTCAATTGCGAAAGAAAATTGAAGATAAACCAAATCAACCTAAGTTGATCAAAACGATTCCAGGTGTTGGATACCTTTGGTCAATTGAGTATAAATAAAATTTGAAAAGATTTTCCATAGTTTCGAATTTAAATAAAATGAAATCTTAATCCTTTCTTAAGGTGAATCTAAAGATCATAATGTTTGAGCGATTGTGAATTAGTGTTTTTTATGATAATTTGATTCTATTATGTTGAATCAAAATTTTATTTATTCGTTGCAACGAGTTATAGAGAAAATTAGACAATATGGTTTTTTCTTACTTCTTTGGTTAGTCGGATTATTTACTACTTCTTCCATTTATTCGGAAGAGAAAGTTTTAGGACAGGAAGAAAACAAACAAGCGGAAAACCAAAAATCGATACCTTTACCAAATTCATTTCAATTTGGGGGTATGATCGATTCGTATTATCTTTACAATCACAATCTTCCAAAAGATACAGAACGAAATTATACAACACAAGCAGTTCGAAACGGAGAGTTTAATATCAATCTTGCATATTTGGATGCCAGAGTTGAGGAAAATAAATATAGAGGTAGAATTGCATTCCAGTGGGGGACATCAGTAAACACAAATTATGCGGCAGAACTGACAACTGAAAGATATTCAAATCAAAACTCTGTGAAAAATATCCAAGAGGCTTACGCAGGTTTTAAGATTGGTCGTGATACTTGGATTGATGGGGGAATCTTTTTTGGTAACATAGGGTACGAATCTTGGATTTCACACAATAATGTGAATTACACTAGGGCATATGCGCTAGATTACGTTCCTTATTATTCTTCGGGAGTTAGGTTATCACATCAATTCACCGACAAATTGAGTGCCCAATTACAAATTTTGAATGGTTGGCAAAATATAACTGATAACAATAAGGATAAATCTTTTGGTAGTCAATTAAAGTATAATTTTAGTGAACATCTTATTCTAACCCTCAATCAATTTGCCGGAAATGAGGCACCGAATTCAGAAAGGAAACAAATGCGATACTATAACAATACCATTTTGGAATGGATTGTAACAGATAGAGTCAAGTTAGTTGGACAATTTGATGTTGGTGCTCAAAAAGAAAAACAAAGTTTTGTTTACGAACCTTGGTTAGCTGAATATGATCCGAGTTTAGGTGTGTATCGAGAAACAGCATCGAAAGCTTTTAGACATTGGTATCATGGAACTATCTGGGCGAGTTTTCTTTTGGCTCCAGAATACCGATTGAGTTTTCGTGTGGAACGATTTTACGATCCAAAACAAGTGATGGTTTCAACTGGAACTCCGAATGGTTTTATGAGTAATGGATACACTACCACATTTGATATTCTTAGTTTTGAACCTGCTTTACTTCGTTTTGAATACGTTTACCGTAGGTCTGCCGACTCATTGTTTGCCTACCGGGATGCCCAAACCTCAAAAAAAGAAGACTTCTTTGTTGTAGCGTTTTCCATGAAGTTTTAAGCTAATTTACAGGAATGGTCCTAATTGTTTTCAAGTAAAATAGAAACTTTTTGGAAGGACTTTTGGTCTAAAAATTGTTCATAGATGTTTCTCCTTATGAGACCCGCAGGGAGGGGCCAATATCCCTGATTTTCTTTTTTTTCTTTTCAATCCCATTCCTCTTTCTAATTTCCTTCCATGCACTTTCGTTTCCAAGTCCTTGTCCTTCTTTTCCTTTCCCTTGTTTTGGTACAGTCTGATTTTACCCAAAGTGCTCCACCGAGTATTGAATTTTTCACTCCGAATGGTTTTGTCAAAGAACCCAAACAAGTGACTGCTCGGTTCACAAAACCGATGGTGGCACTCGGAGACATTCGCCCAGAAACAGATATTTTCCAAGTAAAATGTCCATTCCCAGGGACAAGCCGCTTTATCGATTCAACAACTTGGGTATATGAATTTGAAAATCAAATCCCTGGTGGGGTTCATTGTTCCTTTGTTTTAAAAGATGGGATCAAATCTTTTAGCGGAGAAAAGATTCAAGGGGAAAAGAATTTTTCCTTCCATACAGGTGGACCCTCTGTAAAGTATTCTTCACCATATAACGGTAGTTCGATTTCAGAAGACCAAGTTTTTTTATTACATTTGGATGGGAAACCAGACCTTTCCAGCTTTCAAAAATTTGTATATTTTCGTTCAGAAGAATTAGGAAACAGAATCCCTGTGATTTTAGTAACAGGATCTGAAAGGAAAACCTTTTTACAAACAATTGGTAAAAAAGACAAAGAAGAAACCATAGTAATCAAAGCAAAACAAACGTTTTTACCCGATCGGCAAATCCAATTAGTTCTTGGTAAAGGTTTTAAATCTGTGTGGGGTGGAGAGATTCCAGAAGATGAAGTTTTATCTTTTACAGTCAGGCCAGTTTTTTCTGCAAGGTTTAGTTGTGAACGGACAACAGCCGATGCCAACTGTATTCCAATACTTCCTGTCAGTTTGTCTTTTAACTCTCTCGTATCACAAGAGTTACTTGATAAAATAACTCTGGTTGGAAAGGACGGTAAGGAATACCCAAAAAACAAAGTAACTGGAAAGGGGAATGAATTTTCGGATTGGGTGAGTTTTCCTGGGCCGTTTCCTGAAAATGCAGAATTCACAATCAAAATACCAGACCTTGTCGATGATGCCAATAGAAGTTTGGCAAATGTTGCCGCTTTTCCTTTGAAGTTTAAAACAGATGAATTTCCCCCTCTTGCCAAATTTAGCGCAAAGTTTGGAATCTTAGAATCGAAAGCAAATCCAGCACTTCCAGTCACCTTACGGAACTTAGAGGCAAACTTGCCTGTTAAATCCACTTCCCTTGGTTTGGATGGAAAAAGTCAAAAAACATTGGATATTTTGGAAATCCAAAAATGGTTCCAAACATTATCAAAAGTAGAACGGAACCAATCTGTTTTCCAAACACCAATCTCGAATGCAAAAATAAATTCTTTCCAAATGCCAAAACCCAATGGGAAAAAACCAATGGAAGTAGTTGGCATTCCTTTGGAGACTCCTGGGTTTTATGTGGTGGAAATTGCAAGTGAAGTACTTGCAAACCATCTCTTTGCCGAAGGGGAAGGAAAAAAAATGTATGTTTCGAGTGCGGCCCTTGTGACTAACCTTTCCCCTCATTTCAAATGGGGGAAAGACACAAGCCTTGTATGGGTCACAAGTTTAAATACAGGACTTCCTGAAGCAGGAGTACAAATCAAAATCTTAGATTGCCAAGGGAATGTGAGGGGAGCAGGTATCACTGGAAAAGATGGAACTATGCTTTTTGGTAACATCAATTTCCAAGAAGTACCATATTGTGGTTATCATGAGTTAGGTTCTGGATTAACCATATTTGCACAAAAAAATGATGATATTAGTTTTACATCGAGCACTTGGGAAAAAGGGATCGAAAGTTGGCGTTACCAACTCCCACAAGCAAACACCGGGTATTCTAATTATTTAGAGTCAATTGTACTTGACCGCACTCTTTTTAAAAAGGGGGAAACTGTTCACCTAAAACATATTCGTCGTAGTTTTGGAAACAAAGGTTTACAACCTGCTGATTCAAAAGATTATCCATCGACAGTTGTGATCAAACACGAAGGATCTGGTGAGAGTTTTTCTACTCCACTTGTTTGGTCTTTTCCTGGTCATGCCGAATCAGAATTTAAAATACCGAAAAATGCTAAACATGGTGTGTATCTTGTAACGTATCCATATAACAATGAAGATGAGAGTTATGGCCGCACTGTCACACAATTTCGTGTTGAAGAGTTTCGTCTGCCTGTTCTCAAAGGGAATATTCAATTGAGTGGTGATTCACAAAACCTTGTTTCACCAAAAGAAGCCAAGGTCCTTTTTGGATTGGAATATCTTTCTGGAGGAGGAGCTTCGCTTGTTCCTGTTAAGGTTCGTTCACAAGTTGTCCCAAGTTATTATACGGCAAAGGAAGAATACTCTACATTTAGTTTTTCACCAGACAACATAAAAGAAGGGAAGTGGAAAGTAAGTGGGTATGAGGAAGAGGAAGTTGAAGAAATAAAACCAAAAGTTATTTCTACTATTGCTAAAACCGATGCCAAGGGATTTTTTGAACATAAATTCCAAGACCTAAAATCAATACCTGGGTATGGAAATTTCCAAGTGGAAATGGAATACTCTGATCCAACTGGTGAGATCCATACAATTTCACGTAGTTTTCCCGTATCTCCCGCAGAACTTCATTTAGGCGTTTTGCCAGACGGATGGTATTTCACTGAAGACAAAGTAAAATTACAATTGATCGTTCTGGATGCCAAAGACAAACCCGTACCTTCACAAAAAATAAAAGTGAATGCTTATAAAAAAGAATTTTATTCGAACAGAAAACGCCTTGTTGGAGGATTTTATGCTTACGAACATTATGAGGAAGTAAACAAACTAGGTGAGTTTTGTGAAGGGAAAACAGATAACAAAGGTATCTTGATATGTGAAGGCAAATCTCCTTCAACAGGAGATATTGTTTTTCTTGCAGAAACAAAAGATAAAAATGGAAATCTAACAAATTCGAGTTATAATGTTTGGGTCAGTGCCAAGGAAGAAGTTTGGTTTGATGTAAGTGACCACAACCGAATGGATATCTTACCTGAAAAACGTTCTGTGGAACCAGGTGAGACGATAAAGGTTCAAATCAAGTCTCCCTTTCGAGAAGCGACTGCACTTGTTAGTATGGAAAGAGAAGGTGTGATAGATTACTTTGTCACTCCGGTCAGTGGAAAAGATCCATTCATAAGTGTTCCAATAAAAAAAGAATATGCACCTAATGTTTATATTTCAGTATTTCTTGTTCGAGGTCGAATGGGAGATCCAAAACCAACAGGCCTTGTGGATTTAGCCAAACCAAGTTACCGTTTGGGTCTTTCGATGTTAAAAGTAGGATACAAACCGTACAGTTTGTCCGTATCAGTCACTCCCAACAAAAAACAATACCAAGTGCGAGAGACTGCAGACGTAGAACTAGAAATCAAAACATCAGATGGGAAAATACCAACAGAAGGGACGGAAGTGACTCTCGCCGTTGTGGACGAAGCACTCCTTGAACTTTCTCCGAATCATACCTGGAATTTACTTGATGTTATGATGGGGTCAAGGCCTCACCAAGTGGTAACTTCCACTGCCCAATCCCAAATTATTGGGAAACGGCATTTTGGTTTGAAAGCAAAACCCGAAGGAGGGGGCGGTGGGAAACAATCTACACGTTCCTTGTTTGAAACTTTATTATATTGGAAAGGAAAAGCCATTGTTGGAAAAGAAGGGAAATTCAAATTTAGTTTTCCTTTGAATGATTCACTTACCACCTTTCGAATCGTTGCCATAGCCACTTCAGGAGCGAGAGAGTTTGGGACAGGGATGGCCAAAATCCAAACCTCACAAAAAATCCAGACTTTTTCTGGAATACCACCTGTTGTACGATTAGGTGATACATTGCAACATGAAGTAAACCTTCGCAATGCTGGGGATATGAAAGAACAACTCCGTGTCCGTATGAGTGTTGTAGACATAAAAAATGGAGCAGAAGTAAAATCTGAATTAGAAACAAAGTCGGCATTTCTTTCTCCAGGGGAAACAAAACAAATTACTTGGGATTTGACGGTTCCTGAAGATAGCACCAAACGAAAGTTTTCTCTCGAAGTGTCTTCACCGAATGGAACTGTTATGGATTCACTATCAGTAGAACAAACTGTTATTCCTGCCTTTACAGAACGAGTCTACCAAGCTGGTCTCTTTTTATATGAATCTCCGTTCAAAGAATCCGTTCAGACACCACCTGGATCCAAAGAAAATTCAGGTAAGATGGTTTGGAAGGCTTCTCCAACTATTCTCACTAGCATCGGAGGGATCCAGAAATATTTCCAAACCTATCCATATTCGTGTATGGAACAACGAGTTTCCAAAGCAATCGGTTTACGATCAGATACTTTATGGAATGAAGTGATTGGAGATTTAAATTCATTTTTGGATTATGATGGATTGGTTAAATACTTTGCAAGGATGGAACATGGAAGTGAAATTCTAACTTCATATGTATTAACATCTGCTAAATTAACTAACAAAACCATTCCCGAAGAAACTCTATCTCGGATGTTAGCTGGTTTACAAGGATTTTTGGATGGAAGGGTGTATGGCGAAAGGTATCGATTTGGTGCAGACCTTGTGGTTCGAAAGATTATCGTTTGGGAGGCACTCACTCGTTACCAAACATATGATTGGGAGCAGGTTCGTCCGATTTTTGAAGGGATCGAATTTTTACCAACGGCGTCACTCATTGATTTGTCAGATATTTATGGTAGGGTGAATGGAGCCGATCCGAAAGTAAAAAATCGACTTTATAGTGTTTTGCGATCAAGATTAAACCTTCAAGGATCAGAGTTAATCATTGCCGATTCGGGATTTACTAATCCTTGGTGGATTTTAGGAAGTCGTGATTATACGATGTCAAAGTTTTTACTTTGGGTGATTTCGGAACCATCTTATAAAAAAGATCTACCTCGTATCATCAAAGCCTTTGTCAAAATGCAAAAACAAGGTAGGTATGACAGTACATTAGGAAATGCTTATTCAGTTCTTGTGTTTGATCGTGTGAGTAAACTTTTGGAAGGGGAAAAGGTGACAGGAGGGAAAGTTAAGGTCCAAACGGAGAAAGAGAATTTGTTGTTAGAACCGAATGGAAAACAAACTGTCACACAAACACTTGATACTAGTCCACAATTCGTAACTGTCTCCTATGAAGGAAAAGGAAAACCTTGGATCGAATGGTCGGTGCAAAGTATTCTCCCTCTCAAGGAACCAATCGCGAGTGGGTATCGTTTGAAACGAAGTTGGGAACCAATCCAAGTGGCAAAATCTGGGGTATTGTCCAAAGGGGATACCATCAAAGTGAAAATTGAAATCGATGCCGATTCTGATAAAACTTGGGTGGTTGTGGAAGACCCAATCCCACCAGGTTCCCTCCCACTTGGGCGTGGATTCGGGCGTGAAAGTCAAATTGGGCAAGACAAACCGGGGGATACTTCCTATTACCTCAGTTTTGAAGAGAAAACCCTCTCACTTTACCGTGCCTATTTTGAGTATTTGCCAAAAGGTAAACATACCATTGAACATAGTTACCGTCTGAACCATGTTGGTACGTTTGTGATGCCATCGACTCGAATAGAGGCGATGTATTCGCCGGAAACCCATGCCGAATGGCCTAACGAAATCGTGAGGATTTCGGAAAATAAGGAATAGGAAAAGTTTACGGATAAAGAGGGTTTGGAATGATGACTCTAATGGGTCCGATCCAAGCCCCTCTTTTCCCAATCCGAGTTTTTAAAATATCCCTATTCTATTCGGTTTTTTTTTATCTATTTTTCCTAGTCTTTAATACTAGTTTTACTATTATGGGAGTTGATGTCGGCGACTTCCTAAAACAATACTTAGGTGCCTTTTTTGGTGTTTATTTATCCACGACCTTAAAGGTTTTTTCCGTCTCTTTGTTTCTCAACTCAAGTTTATTTTCCTTGGTTTACCTTGTTTTTTATTTTTTTAAAAAACCGGAAACCAAGTGGTATCTCTTAGCTTTGATTGTGTTTGGAATTGAATGTTTGGCACTTTGTCAGTCGATGGTTAAATTCCCACAAATTTATGGAGAATTCTTTTTCTTTCGGTATCCAAGTTTTGCACCTTTTTTATATTTTTTAACTGATTTTATCTCGCCGATTGTACCTAGCGTTTGTTTGTTAGTTCTGCTTTTTGTTTTGTTGGGAACTTTATTAAGACAAGTATACTTTCATAAAAACAAAGAAAGTTTTTTTGTTATCCTTCATGTTTTGCTATTAGTTTTTTTCCATATCCATGGATTGTATGTGATTGGGATTTTGTATTTAGCCCTTATCTTATGGCAAGGTAAGAAATACCAAAATATCCATATCAAAACATATGGAATATTAATTCTTTTCATTTTGTTTTTGTATCTTTTACCAAACCTTTGGATATTGATATCTTCTTTTCGTTATTCGGGAACAGAAGGAAAACCCCCAATTTTCATTTTATCTGCAGATTCTCTCAGATATGATAAAATTGGAACTCAGATAAATGGAAAATCGATCACACCAAACATAGATTTATTTAAAGAAGATAGTTTTGTATTCCATGACCACCATACAACGATTCCGCGAACATTTCCAAGTTGGGCAGATACTCTGACTGGTAAATATGCGATGGAACACAAAGTTAGGGATATGTTTCCTTCACCAGATGAAAAACAAAGGATTGGTTCTGCATCATTTCCTACCCTTCAACAAATTTTAAAAAAATTAAATTATGATCACTTTGCTATTGGTAGTTTCGCAGCGGATATATTCCCACGTGCGAATTTTGGATTTGATGAGGTATATGCACCTAACTTCAATGCAAGGATCATGACAGTGCAACGGACGGCGGAAACTCAAATCCTTTTATTACCATTCCTTGTAGGTTCCTGGTTTTCTGGAGGGATGTATTTAGAAGAACTTGATGGTCTGTCCACTTGGGGGGATGGCGAAAGGTTACTAGGTCGGTTTCGTAGTCTAGTCAACGAACGGAAACAATCTCCATATTCAATAACATATTTTTCCAGTGTGATCCACTTTCCTTATACACCAGCATACCCTTATTACAAACAATTCACAAATCCCAACTATTATGGTAAATACAAGTATCTCAAATTTGTCGATCCTACGGATGCAAATCTTCCCAACTCAGAGGAAATCTTACAAATTCGTAGCTTATTTGATAGCGCTGTATTTGCCTTTGATCAAGAATTTGGTGAAATGGTTGGTTTTTTAAAAGAGAAAGGAATTTATGATGATGCAATCATCATTCTTACTGCTGACCATGGGGAGGCACTTTATGAGGATGTCCACGGACAAGGCCATGGGGAACATTTACGTGGAGAATCTGTCACTCATGTTCCCCTAATGATCAAGTTTCCAAAATTTTACCAAAACCAAACAAAGGAAAAAGATTTTTATGGGATCACATCAAGTATAGATTTGGTTCCAACTCTCCTTGACTATTTTGAAATTCCATTACAAAAAGAATACCCCGGTAAATCACTGTTAGCTGTTCTTGGAGAAAAGGATTGGAAAGAAAATCGCTTCGTATATGCGGAGACTGGTATTTGGTTTTCCGATGTTGGGAATCATTTTTTCCAAAAACAAAGAATCCCATATCCAAATATATTAACATTACATCAAGTAGTCCCAGAAGAGGACTACCAAATTATGATCACCGATCCAATTTATAGAGAAACCATTGCGTTCTCTAAACACAGAAGCATCCAAAATTCTGATTTCAAACTCATTTACATACCGACTCGGGAAGGAGTGAAGTTTGAGTTATACGATCGTAAAAAAGATCCACTCAACAAGAATAATTTATATCCCAATCATCCAATGGCTTCCAAAATGAAGGAAACCTTGTACCAAACCGTAATGAGGTGGGAAAGTGCCTCATTAGCTGGTGAATATTTGATCCCAAGTTCTTTATCTGATATAAATGAAAACTAAGAAGAAAAATAAGAGGAAACTATGCCGCAACGTAACGACTTAAAATCAATTTTGATCATCGGATCCGGACCTATCGTAATCGGGCAGGCATGTGAGTTTGACTATTCTGGAACCCAAGCAACAAAGGCGCTTCGGGAAAAAGGAATTCGAGTCATATTGGTAAATTCGAATCCAGCAACCATCATGACCGATCCCGATCTAGCCGATGCCACTTATATTGAACCTCTTACGGTTCCTGTCCTTGAGAAAATCATTAAAAAAGAAAAGCCTGATGCCATCTTACCAACTGTCGGAGGACAAACCGCACTTAACCTAGCACTAGCCTTACACCGAGAAGGAATATTAGAAAAATATAATGTGGAGTTGATCGGTGCCAAAGTAGAAGCCATTCGGAAAGCAGAAGATCGTGAGTTATTCAAACTCGCAATGGAAAAACTTGGAATTCGGGTGGCGAAGTCTTTTATGGTTTCTGATATGGAAGCTGCAAGGAAAGCAAAAGATGAAATTGGATTTCCAATTATCATTCGTCCTGCCTTCACTTTAGGTGGGACGGGAGGTGGAACTTGTTACGACGAATCTGAATTTGAAGAGATCGCTCAAAAAGGTTTATCTGCATCGCCAATTTCTCAAGTATTAGTCGAAGAATCTGTCATGGGATGGAAAGAATTCGAATTAGAAGTAATGCGAGATTTGAATGATAATGTGGTTATCATTTGTTCAATCGAAAACTTGGACCCAATGGGAGTCCATACAGGAGATTCAATTACTGTCGCCCCACAACAAACATTAAGTGATAAAGAATACCAAAGATTACGAGATATGTCGATTGATATCATTCGTGAGATTGGTGTGGAAACAGGTGGATCCAATATCCAATTTGCAGTGAACCCGGAGAACGGTGATGTGATTGTGATTGAAATGAATCCAAGGGTTTCTCGTTCCTCAGCACTAGCTTCAAAAGCGACAGGATTCCCAATCGCAAAAATCGCAGCACTGCTTTCGATAGGTTATACTTTAGATGAAATCCGAAATGATATAACTCGCGTAACTCCTGCTAGTTTTGAACCATCAATTGATTACGTAGTTACAAAAATTCCGAGGTTTGCATTTGAAAAATTCCCGGGATCTGACAATACATTAGGCGTTCAAATGAAAGCTGTTGGGGAAGCAATGGCCATCGGACGAAACTTCAAAGAAAGTTTTCAAAAAGCCTTACGATCGTTAGAGACAGACAGATTTGGATTTGGAAGTGACGGTTATTTAAAAGAGCTTATGGAATGGGAAGCCGTTCCAATCGAACAAAGAAAAGAATGGTTAACTGCTAAAGTAAAACGCCCAACCGACAAACGAATTTTTTATGTAAAGATGGCGTTTGATTTTGGAATGAGCGTGGAAGAAATCCATGAAATTTGTAAAATTGATCCTTGGTTTTTATATCAATTTGAGGAACTTTTCCAACTGGAAAACAAATACCGTAAAGAAGGGAATACAATCATCGAGGAAATGAAACAAGCTGGTTTTTCGAATCGCCAACTAGCCTTCCTTTCTAAAGAAGAACAAATTTTAGCGCAGGTAAGAAGTGGTGCTGCCATTGACATCACAAAAGCGAAAGTGGACAAAACTCTTAGGGAAGAAGAAGAAAAAATTGAATCTTACTTAGAAGAAAAAAACATCCAACCAGTTTACAAACGAATTGATACTTGTGCAGGTGAGTTTGAAGCCTTTACTCCTTACATGTATTCAACCTATGATGATGAAGATGAATCAGATGTCACCTCAAAGAAAAAAGTTATGATTCTTGGTGGGGGACCAAACCGAATTGGACAAGGGATTGAATTCGATTATTGCTGTTGCCATGCATCTTTTTCCTTACAAGAAGCAGGTGTTGAATCCATCATGGTCAATTCAAATCCAGAAACGGTTTCTACCGATTATGATACTTCGGACAGATTGTACTTTGAGCCACTCAGTTTAGAAGATGTGATGGCAATTTTCAAAAAAGAAAGACCGGATGGAGTCATTGTTCAATTAGGTGGTCAAACTCCATTGAAACTCGCAAAATCTTTGGAAAAAAGAGGAGTTCCTATTTTGGGAACAAGTCCCGATTCAATCGACCGTGCAGAAGACAGAAAACGATTTGCTGAAGTGTTAGAAAAATTAAATCTTAAATCTCCTGAAAATGGAATTGCATCTTCCAAAGACAAAGCGAGAGAAATTGCCAGAAAAATAGGTTACCCAGTCCTAGTAAGACCATCATATGTGTTAGGTGGTCGAGCAATGCTAATTGTCAATGAAGAAACAGAATTAGACAAGTACATGGAAGAAGCAGAAGAAGTTTCAGAAGACAGACCTCTACTTGTGGATTCCTTTTTACAAGATGCAACGGAAGTTGATGTGGACGCACTTTGTGATGGAAAGGATGTTTTTATTGCAGGAGTTATGGAACATATTGAAGAAGCAGGAATCCATTCTGGTGACTCAGCATGTGTATTACCACCTCAAAGTATTTCACAAAAAATGATCCTAGAGATTGAAGAGGCAACTTATCGTCTAGCTTTGGAATTAGATGTAAAAGGACTTATCAATGTCCAGTATGCCATTAAAGATGAAACATTATATGTATTAGAAGTAAACCCAAGAGCTTCAAGGACAGTTCCGTTTGTTGCAAAATCAATTGGAATCCCAATCGTGAAAATTGCTGTACGATTGATGCTCGGTGAACCACTTTCATCTTTTAAATTGGGGAAACGTTATTCTGCACCAATGATCACTGTCAAAGAAGCAGTGCTTCCTTTTAGTAAGTTCCCTGGTGTAGATACTATTCTTGGTCCAGAAATGAGATCAACAGGCGAAGTGATGGGTGTTGCAGCAACAAAAGGTGAAGCATTTGTCAAAGCTCAAATTATGGCTGGTGAAGAGCCGCCAAAACACGGAACTGTTTTTGTTACAATCAATGATAAAACAAAAAAAGAATTATTGGAATCAGTGAGATCTCTTTCGAACCTTGGTTATAATATCATAGCAACAGAAGGAACCCATAAGTTTTTATCAGACAATGGAATTTTATCGAGTAAAATCAATAAGATCTATGATGGGTATTTTCCAAACGTAATTGATTACATCAAAGAGAAAAAAATACATCTCATCATCAATACTCCGCTTTCAAGGGTAACACGCGAGAACGCGTTTACGATCAGACAAGCGGCTATTAAATACAAAGTTCCTTGTCTCACCACTTCTCAAGCAGCAAAGGCTCTAATCCATGGACTTGTGGAAATGAAGGATAAAGGATATTCTGTGAACTCCCTTCAGGAAATTCATAAGAAAAAATAACTAGAATCAATTAGATCACAAGAAGCGAATCCTTTTCAAATCAGGATTCGCTAGATTGATACTTGGTTAAAAAATTTGATAAAGGGGGAAGATTCCCAACTATTAAATTTCAATGTCCTTAAGGAGTGTTTCGATTCGTTTTCGGTTCACACCAAAATCTGATTTGCCAAGTCTCGATGCGGATCGAAAGTGTAAGAGTTTTGTTTTTTCATCAAAATAGAATTCAACATCATCAACATATCGCATGAGTAATGATGTAAATTCAATGTATAAATAATTGTTCTCTTCTTTTACAATCTTTGTTCTAGGTGAGTCAAGAATCCTTTTTTTCAAAAGAAGAAGTGCATCACTCGTAGATTTTGTGTAAGGTGCAGGAGAACGGAAATGTTCTTTGTCAGCTGGATCAGAATAACTACTGATACAATTCGGAGTTTTCGGACATTCTAATAACTTCCCAGATCGAATCCCTAAATTGTCTGGTCTAGTGCCGGTACAGTTTGCCATAAATAATATGGTGAATGCCATACAAGTGAATATACTCATGAATTTGTTTGAATCTTGTTTTCTCATTGGGTCCTTCTTAATTGAATTTAATCCTGTTTTTATTTTTCCATTTAGACTGTTTCTTTAACTACGAGTCTTTTTGATTTCAGAATTGAAAAAATAAAGAATAGTAAAGTGAAAATACCTAAATAAAATAGAGCCGTAGTGATATAACCTGAAATTGGTGGATAGATTAAGTTGTATCCAAAGTTTGGATTTTCCACTTCTTTCTCTAACTTTGCATATGTTGGAGTAATCTCTCTTAGATCATCTTCAGATGGATAGGTATAAGGGTCAAAGTTTGCAGCCCATTGGTATGGATTTCCATAATACAAAGTATAATTCGTATCATTCGAAAGATTGTCTGCAAAAAATAATATCTCTTCTAGCGGTTGTATGGTGACAACATCTTTTAGATGAAGGGTTTCATTTTCTCCATCTTCGATTTGGACTGTAAATTCAGAACTCAATGTACTAGACATAGGAATTTCTGTAAAAAGCCCATCTTTTTCTGTATGGTTGATTGTTCCTTGGAAGACAGTGTCCCATTCTTTTTTGTTCACTTTCCCTCGGACGGTGATGTATCGTTCCCAGTTTTTTTCTTCAAAGGATAACTTCAAAGTTTGAAAGCTAGATTGATTTTCATTTGGAAAAGAAAAAAGGACAGAACTTTCCTCGAGAGTAGGGCTTGTTACTTGGTGAGTCCTTTCAAAATACAGATTTTTATTTTCTTTGGTTCTTGTAACGGAAGGGAATTTGAGATTTGAGCCAGTTTCTACTTCTAAGCGAACATAACGAAATTTTGTATTTCCTAAATCAATTTCTCCAGAACTTTGTGTCCCATACTTATACAAAAATACATTTTTCGTTTCAGAAAATTTATCTGGGTTGTCTCCAAGTTTTAAGGTGATGGATGTTTCATAATCATAGGCACTCGAAACAGTTAATTTTGAATAACTCATACCTTCTGGGAGTTTCGGAAGTTCTAATACATATATTTCCAACTCATCTTTTTTGGTGAATAGTAATTCAGGTTTTAGTTTTTCTGTGTATTTGCTGATCTCTTCTGCATTTCGAATTTTGTATGGGACAATTTCTCCATTTTTTGTCAAACGAAGGTCCCCATAAAACGAATGTTTGTAAAACTCTTCATCGAGTAATACTTTGATGATTTTGTTTTCAGAATTTTTTTGTGAGATTGAAATCTCTTTTTTGTACTTAAAATTTTCAACAGGCAATGGCCGTGCAATGAGTGATGATTGAGAAAGTAGGAAAAGTAAAATTGTGAATTGGTAGAACTTGTTCATGTGGTTTCCTTTTTAATTCGATTGTAGAATGTTCCTGTGACAATGAGTGTGATTCCTAAAAATAATCCTGCCAGGATACGATATCCAAGTGATAAATTCCAAAAGTCATATAAATAGAATTTTGCAACGACTAGTGCAAGAGACACAAAACCAGCTACTTTTAATGATTGTATGTGTTTCTGGAATCCTATGACGAGAGTGATCAGTCCGTAAAAAATCAAATTGATGGAGTATAAAAATAGTCTTTTTTCAGGTGCAAATCCCAAATAAATTTCTACGAAGTTTCCCAATAGAAAGTAAGGATAAGCAGCGTATAAAAATAATTTGGAAAATGGAGAGAAATTCTTACTATAAAAGTAAGAAAATACTAAATACAAACTTCCTGTAAAAAATATAAAAAACCTTCCGTTAAGAAATGGGATTTCATTAAACGAACGGTAAGTGAAGGAAAATATGAAGACCAAAGCAAAAAACCAAACAGGGAAGGTTGCCAAATACATGTACATCTGTTTGGAATAAGTCGCAGCAATAGTTACTATAAATGCAAAGCTAATCAAGCTAAATGCTAATGCTTTTCCTGTCATACCCATCACAATCACACTGATGATGAGTGGTAACCCAAATAACCCGATTATATCGTAGAGTTTTTTTGATTCCACTGTGAGAGTGGTTTCTTTTAAGGATCTTTGGTATATTCCATAGAAAACAATGAGAACCAATGTGAGTAAAAATGGTTTGAGAGTTGGGTAGAAGATTCCAAAGATCCAAAACGATTGTAGAAAACCAAGTCCTAACGTAAAACCAATGCTCACTAATGTGAGAATCGGATTTGATTCTTTTGTATCCTTTAGGATTTGAAATTCTCTAAATAAAAATAGGAGATACACACCTAACTGAAATACCAAAGGGAAAAATATTTTTGCTTCTGAAAGTTTACTTTCTGCCCATGTTACAAAAATTAGGTGGTTGGCAAATAAGATCAAAAGTGGGACAACTTTCCACGGCATTTCTTTTCGGATCCAAAAGAAAAGCAAATTCCAAATTAGCAGGTAGGTGAATAAAAATGGATACGAGTTTTGGCCAGTGGATACCAAAATCGGAGACAAAAATACTCCAAGACTTGCGAATCCAAACAAAACTTCGCTTTTTTCAGAATACGAAACACCGACCGCCGTTAGACTTAAAAGTATTAATCCAACAAAACATGTTTCTGTTCCATACAAATCATACCAAACATACCCTGAATAATATGCAGAGAAGAGAACGGCAACACCGAGTCCGAGTAAACTCGGCGAAAGATAAGGTCGAGTTTCTCGAGTTTTGTAACCATACCATAAGATTGGTAGTGAGGAAAGAATCCCAATCCAAATGCGAACCGATTCATTGATCCAATATTCTTCGATGGCCAAATAAAAAAACCATATGGAAGCAAGGACCAGTGAAAATACACCAAGTTTAACAAAAAGGTTTTGGCCAATCCATTGGATAAACCAATTTGGTCCCTCTTCTAAAGATACATATTCCTTTTCTTCTTTAACAGATGTTTGTTTTGGTAAATCTATGGACTGAGTTTTGGAGGAAACTTCTGTTTCTCCCAGAGAGAGGACTTTTTCTTTTAAGAAAAAAAGTTCTTTCTCCATTGATTGGATTTTGGATAAAATTTCTCTTTTTTCTTTTTCTTCCACCTGGATGAGATTACAGATGGAAGAAACGAATGGAAACTATTTTTTATTCTGGATCGTTCCACATTCCATTTTCACGAATGAGATCAATGAGTTGGTCTGGTGCTTCCGCTTCCGAAACCCCTTTTTTGACAATTTCCTTTCCTTTGTAGAGATGAACCTTACCTACACCTGCACCTACATAACCAAAATCAGCATCTGCCATCTCACCTGGTCCATTGACAATACAACCCATCACGGCAATTTTTACTCCTTTTAAGTGCCCAGTTTTTTCTTTGATTTTTGCTGTAGTGGATTGTAAATCAAACATCGTCCGCCCACAGGAAGGACAAGAGATGTATTCAGTTTTTGTCAGACGAAGTCGAGTTGCTTGTAAAATATCAAAACTCAAATGCAAACATTCATCGGCTTCTCCATCTCCATAAGAAAGTCGAATCACATCACCAATTCCATCCAATAAACTCCCTCCAGCTTGGATAGAAGCGTCATACATCAATTGGTCTTTGTTTTTGCCGGAGACTTGTAAAACAATAGGGTAATCCGATTCCTTTAATAAAAATGCAAGTTTTCGGACTGTGAGAAGGTTTCCATCACTGAGAGAAAATAAGATGTTTTCTATTCTTCTTTTTTTACATTCCTTTAATACAACTGCCACCTGTTCAATGTTTGAAGATGAAAACGTCCATTCAACCGATCGTTTGTCTTTTGCAAACCTTGTGACAAACTGTAAAAGATCATCCCATGATTCTTCTGATTCTTTTAAGAAAAGTGTAGGAGAGATTACCCATTTTTGAAATTTATAAAGTTCTTCAGCAAGTGTGTCATAATCATATAATAGTTCTTCTGAGAGTGAGACCGATACGGGTAATGGAAAAGATCCTCGTCTGACCATGGTCCCTAACGATAACAAATCCAATTCAGAATTAATTTCAAAATGCAAAAGTTCTGGAACTCGACCTGATTTGGATCCTCTTTGGAGGAGGTGGAGAACTTCTTCCGCAGTTCCTTCGCCAAAAAAAGGAAAACATGATTCGATACGGACAGGATTTGTATCGCCAATCGAAACTCCTCCAATGTTGATTTCTTTGGAATAGAACTTAGCATATTGGTATGGGTCCCTAAATTCTGAATAAATCGTTTCTTTTTCTTTTTTATCAGGAAGGTCTTGTCTCGTGAGTGATGCTAAAAATAACTCATTATATTTGCGAACCAGTTCTTTTGCGACAGGGATCTCATGGATAGCATCTTCGGTGAGGGAGACTCGTATTGTATCTCCGAGACCATCTTCCAGTAAACTACCAATTCCAATCGCAGATTTGATCCTACCATCTTTGCCATCACCTGCTTCTGTCACACCTAAATGTAATGGGTAATCCATTCCTAAATCGTAAAATCTAGCAACTAACATGCGATAGGCCTGAATCATTACTTGTGGGTTGGATGCTTTCATAGAAACGACGATATCACGGTAAGAATTTTTTTCTGCGATCCGAATGAATTCTAATGCAGACTCAACCATCCCAAGTGGTGTGTCCCCAAATCGGTTCATGATCCGATCGGATAAACTTCCATGATTGGTTCCAATTCGCATGGCTACACCAAGTTCTTTTGCCCGAAGCACTAGAGGAGTAAATACTTCTTCGATTCTTTCGAGTTCTTCGTTATAGTCTTTGTCTGTATATTCGATGATTTCAAATTTTTTTTTGTCGGCAAAGTTACCTGGGTTGATTCGCACCTTTTCTACCCATTCCACACATTTTAAAGCAACTTGAGGAGTGAAGTGAATGTCAGCAACTAGAGGAACTTTGAGGCCAAGTTCCTTCATTCGTTTTCGGATATTTGGTAAATTATCTGCATCTGCCTGACTTGGTACTGTTAGGCGAACAATTTCGGATCCAACTTTTTCTAACTCTAGAATTTGTTGGATACTCGCTTCCGTATCTCTTGTGTTAGATGTAATCATGGATTGCACGCGGATTGGATTTTTTCCTCCAATTCCGACATCTCCCACCTTCACTTCCCGAGTAAGTCGTCTTTTGTAGAAAAATGGTGATTCGTTATATTTGGTGCTCATTTGAATCTTATGTTCTCATTATCTAGGAAATTAAATTCGAAATTTTGGGCAAGCAGTATGAAAAAAATCTGTAACTTTCAATTTCACTCTTTCTAAAACCGAAAATCTATTTAGGAAGAAAACCTGGACTTTTTTAACCAATGAATACGGAAGTAAAACAAGGATTACAACGCAAATACCGAGTACAGGTGACTGTGGCAATATACCGCGAAGGAAATTTGTCCTATAAAAGTGAAATTTTATCCCCTGCGTATTATGATAAAAGGCAAGAAGCGCGTGACCATATCCGCCAAGAAATTCGCGAACGTTTGGCTCATTCCAAATTCTTCCGATCCACTCGTTTGGACTACGATTTGGTCAGGTATACGGAAGAGGGAAGTTGTAATACTTATCTCCGATATAGCATCCAAGATTCGGACATTTGAACCCACAAAAAAAACTTCACGATTGGTATCTTTTACACAAACGGGACCTACCATTTCGTAAAAAAAAACAAGCCTATCCCATTTGGATATCAGAGGTGATGTTACAACAAACTAGGGTTACTGCCATGTTACCTTTGTTTGAAGTTTTTTTGGAAAGATTTCCAAATCCAGAATCGCTTGCGAAAGCATCTGAAGAAGAAGTACTTTCGTATTGGAAGGGACTTGGGTATTATAGTCGAGCACGTAATATCCGAAAAGCGGCCATCCAACTTGTAAACCAATACAATGGAGCATTCCCTAAAGATCTGGAAATGGTATTAAAACTTCCAGGGATTGGAAACTACACAGCACGTGCCATCTTATCTATAGCGTATGATTTACCGTTTGCCGTTTTAGATGGAAATGTAAAACGAGTTCTCTCACGTTATTTCGGTTATACGAAGAATATTCTAGGTCCACAAGCAGATAAAGAATTACAAAACAAAGCAGATGAGTTTTTAAATATAGAATTTCCTGGTGACCACAACCAAGCCGTGATGGAACTTGGAGCAATCATTTGTTTACCGGAAACACCAAAATGTTTGGTATGTCCATTGATGGAAGGGTGTTTTGCAAGGATCCATAGCAAAACAAAAGAAATTCCGATCCGTGAGAAAAATCAAAAACAAGTCGATTTAATCGGTGAGATATGGGTGATTGAAAAGGACCAAAACTATCTTCTCATCAAAGAAACCAAAAATAGATTTTTAAAAGGAATGTTTCATTTGCCATATGGTTTTATCGGTGAACTTCCGAACGAAGAATACAAACCATCCGAATTCCAAACATTCATTCGTTCCGAATGGAAGGAAAATCAATCCATCGGTAAATTCAAACATACCATCACCCACCATAGATTAGAATATTATGTACATCACGTAATTCTAAAGGACACAAAAAAAATCGAATCCGTTTTGGAATCTTTTCAAATGGATTCTAAATGGGTGAAACGAGCAGAATTAGAATCAGAGTTCCCTTCCTCACTTGCAAAGAAAGTAAAAAAGTTTTTGCTTTACTAATTTAAAATTTCACCTACGATTTTTGGGCTATGGCAGAAATCATCATATGGTTAGAATTAGTCATTTCTAAAATCCCACTGCCAATTTTAGAAGTTTGGGGAAGGTTTGCATTTTTACTTGGTTCAATGGTTGCAATCTTTGCCTTTACAGGTTTTACGTTTCGGAACGGGAAACAATTTCGGATTTCGAGAGAAGTTTGGACTTGGAATCTGAAAAGTTTCTATTTTTTTCTCATCACATTTGTTTCAATTTTCATCAGTGGGTATTTGGGGAGTTCGATCGTCCTTATCCCTGGCGCTCAAACTTTAGAAAGCCTTAAAGATTTATCTGTATTTCTCTGTCTCAATTTTTTTGGATACCCTGCATTACTTGCAGTACCGTTTGCTTACGGTCTTAGTGATTTGATTGAAGGAGTGCCACCCGATTTTTTATGGGACTGGTTGCCAGGTTATTTTATCAACCCATCTCTATTTTGGATATCTTATCAAATGATAGGGAAGTCACCAAACTTTAGTAAGCCGAGAGTATGGGTATATTATCTGATTTTTGTGTTTCTGTTTTTAATTTTAGAACCCTTTTTATGGGGATTTTTATGTTCCAAACAATTTGGTCCTGAGATTTCTTATCATACAATTAGTTCTGCGTTGATATTTACAACGGGTATCACTTGGATCCTTGCGCCACTTGTTACATTTTTATTATTCCCTTTTGCAAAACGAATCGGATATTTCTGGGCAGATATTCCTTTTCAAGTTAAAGAAGTTAGTATAACAGAACCTAGGTTGGTTTGGAATTCTGCATTCAAAAACATTGACCCAAAAGACCCCATGTCGGAAGACCGAACAGGAATTTCTCTACAACTTTTCATTGTAGCACCGTTTGTATGTTTGGTACTTATATTAGTAGGGATCACTTCCTATGTTACCTTAAAAAATGCAGAACAGTCTGCCTACCAAATGGTAGAAATCTTACACAAACAATGGTCAAAGAACATTCGTTTGCAATTATTTGACTTAGAAACAAATGTTGAAAATATCAATTCAGATCCATCAATACTAGGCCAAGTTTTAGATGCATCGATTGTTAACACACAAGGCCGTGTATTTTTATTCGATCACAACCTGTCTCTTATATCTAGTTTATCGAACGAACCCAAATCATCGAGATTACTGGAAACACTACGTGTAGAATTAAGAAAACAATCGAGTGATATGCAGTTTCTCGAAACTCGATTGAGTTTTTCTGTAGTAACTAAAAAACCACTCTCTAGAGAAAATTGGAATGCTTATGTATCGAGATATGATGTTTCCAAAACCAAGGAAACCATTTACCTAGTGACTCTTTTCCCTTATTCCTTTTATTTGAATGGTGTATATACGGGAAATAGTGAGTCGGCGATGGTATTTGCTTGGGCGATTTTACTCAGTTTGGTCTTAGCTGTGTTACTGGCAGAACTTGTCACGAGGCCGATACTACGATTTTCAAGCGCATCGAAATCACTGGCAAAGGGTGATTGGGATTTTCCCGTTGGTGAAAGTATGATTGCGGAACTCCGAGGGCTTTCAGATGCGTTTCGTTTTATGTCGCAAGAACTTAAGTCTAGTTTTGAAAGAGTGAGTGAAAGCCAAAGAATGGTGATGGAAACAAACACCAATTTGGAAAAAATAGTCAACGATAGAACTGTTGCTTTGATGGAGAGTAATCGGAATCTGCTTGATACCATTGAAACCAAAGAACGGATTTTACTCGATCTCCATAATACTCAAAACCAATTATTACTCAGCGAAAAATTAGCTGCCCTTGGCCAATTTGCTGCGGGGATTACACATGAATTGAATACACCACTTGGTGCCATTGCTTCTAGTGTTCGCGCCATGTCTGAGATTTTAAAAAAAGATATAGCTAATTTACCTAATTTTTTAGTCACATTAAACAAAGACCAGTTAGATGATTTCCAAGCGTTATTGATGTTAAGTCTTAGTTTTGGAGATCGAAGTTCAGGACTTATGAGTCGGGCTGAAAAAAAGGAAAGATTGGCTATGCTTCGGGATAAAAATGTTGAATACCCGGATGAGGTACTAGACCATCTGACGTCGATTGGAGTCACTCATTTGGATTCGAAAATCTTTGGCATCCTTCAGAAACCAGGTGTACACCTCATCCTTCAGAATGTTGTCACATTAGGAAGTTTATACCGACTGGTGTATGTCGTCCAATCTGCTACGGAAAAAGCCTCACATGTCGTGAATGCACTCAAACATTATTTGTATACTGACCAATCTGTTTCTGATTCTAACTCCCAAAAAGTGAATATTCCAACAGAACTTGATTCTATTTTAACACTATACCAAGCTAAAATTAAAAAAGACGTCGAAATCATTAAGAATTATTTTACATCTGATTCTTGTTTGGCGGATAGAGACAAACTCAATCAAGTTTGGATTAATTTAATCAATAATGCTTTACAAGCAATGGACTATAAAGGTAAGATTAAGATCTCCGTCACGACAGAATCAGAGTTTATTCTAACATCAATTAAGGATAGTGGAAAAGGAATTGATCCAGAAATCCAAGATAAGGTATTTTTGCCTTTCTTTACCACAAAAAAACATGGAGAAGGGATTGGGCTTGGACTTGACATTTGTAAACAAATCGTGGAAAAAATGAATGGAAAAATTGATTTTATATCCGGTCCTTCTGGAACGGAATTTCGTGTGTACATACCAAAAGTCTAAAGTAGAGGAAAAAGTTTGAATTCATCACAAATCAAAACTGAGAAAAATGCGATTTTATGTGTTGATGACGAACCCATACTTCTTCTTTCTCTCGTGCAAGAACTAAAACGAGAAATTGGAGGTGGTTATACTTATGAAACTGCCCAAAATCCAGAGGAAGCGATGGAAGTGATCGATGACCTTTGCCAATCAGGTGTAGAAGTCATTCTCATTCTTTCCGATTGGCTGATGCCAGGAATGCGTGGCGACGAATTTCTCATCAAAGTCCACCAAAAATACCCTCATATCAAATCGATTCTCATTTCTGGTCATGCCGACAGGGATGCGATCAACCGTGTCAAAGAAGAAGCCAAAACCTACGCAATTTTTTCCAAACCTTGGAACACCAAGGAACTTTTGGATGCAGTTCGTTTCTGTTGCAATTTGACCTAAGTCCATTTTTTTGGACTTAAGGTGCGTACCATCTACATCCGCAAACTCAGGTTCGAGGAAGCTCGGACCAAACTTGAGAGGGAAATCCATGATGCCTTTATGGATGGGGAAACCTATGTGGAAATCCTACACGGGATCGGAGAAGGGATCCTCCGCCAGATGGCGATTGACTACGTGGCTACTTGTGGATTTTTGAAATTAGTGGAATCAGATCCTATGTTTCGCAAAAATCCTGGTGCTACCCTTGTCGAAATCCTCGCTCCTTCCAAAGAATACATCAATCGATTGAAAGCATGACAGAACCAAATACCAAAATAGAAATTTTAGACGTAACCTTACGTGACGGTGAACAAACGAATGGTGTTTCCTTTTCTTGGCAGCAAAAATTAAATATCACCAAACATTTATTAAAAGATCTTAAGGCGGACAGAGTCGAAATCGCAAGTGCTCGTGTATCCCCTGGTGAATTTGAAGCTGTCCAAAAAATCATCGAATGGGCAAAAGGGGAAGGCCTTCAAGACCGAATTGAAATTTTAGGTTTTGTTGATTTTGATAAAACCGTTGAGTGGATGAAAGGGACAGGTGTTAAAGTTTTAAACCTTTTAACTAAAGGGTCCCTAAACCACCTAACAAACCAATTGCGAAAAACTCCTGAAGAACATTTTTCTGATATCAAACAGACTGTAGATTTTGCGACGGAAGCAGGGATCACAGTGAATGTCTATTTAGAAGACTGGTCTAATGGATACTTACATTCTAGAGATTATGTTCTCCAGTATTTACAAACAATATCAAAGTATCCAATCAAACGTTTTTATTTAGCTGATACACTTGGCGTCATGTCTCCTGAAGAAGTAAAAACAGCAGTCACTGATTTGGTATCATTATTTCCAAACCTTTGGTTTGAGTTTCATGGACACAATGATTATGACCTAGCAGTTGCTAATTGTTTGGAAGCGGTGAAAGCAGGAGCACGTGGGCTTCACGTTGCTGTCAATGGACTCGGTGAACGAGCTGGCAATTCGCCACTTGAAGCCGTGGTCACATCCCTTCATGACAAAACCAAATTTAGAACCTCCATCGTAGAAAAAGAAATCACGAATGCCTCAAGGCTTGTGGAAGTTTTTTCTGGCAAACGTATCTCGGATAACAGACCTATTGTGGGAGAAGATGTGTTTACCCAAACAGCCGGAGTTCATGCAGATGGAGACAAAAAAGGAAATTTATATGCCAATCCTATCCTTCCCGAACGGTTTGGGCGAAGTCGAGTCTACGCATTAGGCAAGTTAGCTGGCAAAGCAAGCATCACTGAAAATTTAAAACAACTTGGAATGGTTTTATCGCCTGAAATTGAAAAAAAAGTTCTCGCTCGAGTGATTGAACTCGGAGACCAAAACAAAACTGTTACCAAAGAAGATTTGCCATACATCATATCTGATATCTCAGGTGAAAATTTAGAATCAAGTTTCCACATTGAGTTTTGCACTGTGACAAGTGGAATCGGTGTGAAACCAAAAGCAGAAGTAAAGGTCAAATTCCAAGGGTATCTTTATGAAGCAACTGGAGAAGGGGATGGTGGATACGATGCATTTATGAATGCTCTTGGGAAAATCTTAGAAACTCTCAACATCCAAATTCCTAAACTTTATGATTACGAAGTCAGAATTCCTCCTGGTGGAAATACCAATGCACTTGTGGAGACGGTCATCACTTGGAAAAAAGAGGGAGATATTCATCCTATACGTTCCATTGGGATCGACTCTGACCAACAAGTAGCTGCAGTAAAGGCAACCGAACGTATGTTACATATTGTGCTTGGGAAATTATGATTCATTTTTTAGTCGTAGGGCTCGGAAACCCTGGAGAGAAATACAAAAACACTCGTCATAACATTGGTTTTATGATCTTAGATGTTTTAGCGAATCAATTTGGTGTAACATTCAAAGATGTCAAAAAATATGCTGAGACAACACATACTTGGGAAGGGGATAAAATCCATTTATTAAAACCATTGGAGTTTATGAACCTTTCGGGAAAAGCCACACAAACCCTTGCCAAACTCTACAAAATCCCACCCTCTCAAATCCTTGTGGTGCAAGATGAAGTGGACTTACCTTTTGGAAAAATCAAAAATAAAATCGGCGGAGGAACGGCAGGTCACAATGGTCTAAAAGACATCGTGGCAAAACTTGGATCACAAGACTTCCATCGGTTGCGTTTTGGTGTTGGCAAACCGGAAAAGGGGGGAATGGAAGTGGCTGATTTTGTTTTGCAAAATTTTAATGCAGAGGAACGTTCCCAACTTCCCACATTGATGGGAGAATCTATTTCTAAAATCGAAGATTGGGTGAAAACAAATCGTATCCTCATCCAAAAGGAATCCAAATCCTAAATGAAAGTTCTAATCTTTGCACAATCGAATGGAAATTTACATCTATTCCAATCAGGATCCAAGTCATGACCAAAGAAAATGATCCATCGATCAATTTGAAACGTCTCATCATTCAAACTGTAGGCTCAATTGTCCTCGTGCTTGTGATCGTGTTTGGGCTCGCTTATTTCTTTAGAGCTGAGTTACTCGGATTTAGCGAACATTTTGTTCGGATCTTTGGTTATTTAGGTTTATTTTTTGGAATGATCCTTTCGGATAGTTTGCCTGCTTTTGTACCACCAGATGCATTTTTAGTACTCGCCATCTCTGGGGAAATGGATCCAATACCGACCATCCTTTCGATGTCTATAGGAAGTATCATTGGTGGGAGTATCGCTTATTGGATTGGTTTATACCTTATCCCACGTTTCCACTTGGGGCGCCAAATGGTACTCCATTATGAAGACAAACTTCTACCCTACATACGCAAATATGGATTCGGTGCAGTGGTTCTCAGTGCCCTCACTCCTATTCCCTATTCTTGGATGGCCTACACAGTCGGAACGTTTAAGATGCCGTTTCGATTGTTTTTACTTGGTTCTCTTTTTCGTTTTGTAAGAGTCTCTGTTTACTTTTATGCGATGTACATTGGTTGGATCACTGGAGGTTAAAATGTCCGAAAATCGATTGTTTCCTAAGTCAGTGGATGAAGTGATTTTGGAAAAGGTAAGGTTTTTCTTTTTACCTGATCGAACAGCTGCCTTTGTGAAAAATCTCATCGATGGTAAGGTTTCTGAAAGATCGCTTATCTGTTGCAATTCTGGCTGTGATGTTTGTAATGAAACAATATACAACTGTTATGTGGCTGTGAAAAAAGAATTGGATTTATAATCATTTGGATTCGCTTTTTGCAAATACGAAACAAGTGCCACTTGCACACCAAGTGCGACCAAAAACTTGGTCCGAATTTGTGGGGCAAACAAAGGTGGTATCTGCCCTTCGTTCCATCCAAAAACCAACTTCCATTTTATTTTATGGTCCACCAGGCACAGGGAAAACAACACTTGCCCATCTCCTGGCAGAGTCTTGGAAATTAGAAAAAAGATATTTGAGTTGTGTGACAAGTGGCGTGAAAGAAGTGCGCGAGGTTTTGGAAGAAGGAAAACGCCTCGGTACCATTGTCCTTTTTTTAGATGAGATCCACAGATTCTCTTCTTCCCAACAAGATGCCTTACTCTCTTCGGTGGAAGAGGGCGAAATCATCCTCATTGCTGCGACGACAGAAAACCCAAGTTTTCGAGTGAATAAAGCACTCCTCTCCCGGATGTTTGTGTATCGACTCACCACTCTTACTGAAGAAGAAGAGGAAACAATTTTCACTTCTTGTTTGGAAAAACAAAACTCCAAACGAACTATCCCAGAGGTCGTGAAAAGGGAACTCTTTCGGCGAAGTGCAGGGGATGCACGAAAACTCCTGGGGTATTTGGAACGAATTTTAAGTGCTACTGGTGAAGGAGATGAAGTCACGGAAGAAAAATTGTCCGTCATTCTTGGGGACACTCTTGTCACATACGATAAAAACAGTGAAAGCCATTACGATATCATCTCAGCCTTTATTAAGTCACTGCGGGGTAGTGATCCAGATGCGGCTTTATTTTATTTGGCATTGATGCTCGAGGGAGGAGAGGATCCACTGTTTATCGCAAGGAGGCTTGTGATTTTTGCCAGTGAAGATGTAGGAAATGCCAGCGTCCATGCACTCCCCCTTGCCATTGCCACTTGGCAAGCCGTGGAACGGGTGGGTATGCCAGAAGGTAGGATTCCCCTCGGACAATGTACCACGTTTTTGGCCTCCGCACCTAAATCAAACGCAAGTTATGTGGCAATTAATGAAGCATTGGCTTTCGTAAAGGCAAGGAATAAGACGTTTCAGATCCCAAATCACATAAGGAATGCACCCACTGCCACTCATAAAAATGAAGGTGCTGGTGTTGGTTACAAATACCCTCATGATTTCCCAGGACATTTCCTGAAAGAACGATATTTCCCTGAGTCCTTTTATCCTAACCCACCATCCTTCTACGAACCCACAAACCAAGGGATGGAAAAAATGTTAAAGGAACAATTGGAAAGATTGTGGGGGGACCGGTATTGAGAGTTTATCTCAAAAATTGGACTTCCTGCCTCAAATCTAGAAAAATACGCGAAAACAAAGGGGAAATTCTTTCTCATCTTGACAACTAAACCCTTTCGTGAGAGCATTTTCATACATGGGATCCGCACCGGATAGTTTTGCACCAATCCTCTTACAACTTATGCTCGGAGTCGGTTTCTCCGCTCTGATCTTATCACTTGCCTTTCTTTTAAACCCAAAGAAAAAATCAAAACCACAAGATACCTTTGAATGTGGTGTGACGTATTATGGAGATGCGAGAGGGCTTTTTAACATCAAGTTTTACTTAGTGGCAGTCCTTTTTATCCTGTTTGATATAGAGGCAGTTTTCCTTTACCCATGGGCTGTGAATTTAATTGGGTTTAAGGAAGCGGGACTCGGAACGTTTTTTCTTTTCGAAATGTTTTTCTTTTTACTCATCCTTGTGGTGGGTCTATATTATATCTGGAAAAAAGGAGCACTGGAATGGGATTAACAGAAACACTCTCCAAACCCGGTGAAATGTTTGGTGACATGTTCCAAGTTGCCACACTCGACAATGTGGTTCAGTGGGGGCAAAGTTTTTCTTTGTGGCCGTATCCTTTTGCCACCGCTTGTTGTGGAATTGAATACATGAGCACTGCTTGTGCAGATTATGACATTGCTCGATTTGGTGCCGAAAGACCTTCTTTTTCTCCACGCCAAGCGGATATGATTTTAGTACTCGGAACCATTACTTATAAAATGGCTCCCGTATTACGCCAGATATACGACCAATTAGCGGAACCAAAATTTGTGATCTCTGTGGGGGCTTGCGCTTCCTCAGGTGGAATGTTTCACACCTATGGTGTGTTACAAGGTGTTGATCGAATTTTACCTGTAGATGTGTACGTTCCTGGTTGCCCACCAAGACCAGAAGCAATCCTTGATGCCCTTGTGAAATTACAAAAAAAAGTCCAAACCCAAGGTTTGGAAGCTCGCCGCCAAGAAGTCATGAAAAAGATCCAAGAGATCAATGAACGAAACAAACCCCTCGTAGTGGCATGAACGAAACGATTACCCAATTCCTTAATTCCAGATTTCCTGATAGTTTACTCCCGCAAAGGGACATAAACACAAATTTACTTTTCTTTAGTATTCGCAAGGAGAAACTACCAGACGTTGTACTGGCATTAAAAGAAGAGTTAGGATTTCACTTTTTAAATGACCTAACGTCTGTTGATTGGCTTGGGAAACGAGAGCCTAGGTTTGAAGTCTTATACTTATTGCGTTCACCCAAACATGGACATTTCCGAGTGCAGTTAAGGGTTCCAGTAGGGGAAGGGGAATCCGTTCCGAGTCTTTCTAACATTTTCCCTGCGGCCAATTGGCCCGAACGTGAAGTATTCGATCTGATGGGAATCCCATTTTCAGGACACCCGAGAATGGAACGACTTATCATGCCTGATAACTTTGTAGGACACCCTCTCCGAAAAGACTATCCACTCGAAGGCCCAGGCCAAGATTACCTCATCGAAGATCTACTGACCATTCACGTGAAAGAGGATATTACCGAGTAACCGGTTAACAATCATTATGGTAATGTACGAAAAAACAGCCGAACATTTCGGCCAAAAATTCAAAGACCTCCCAGAAGGCCATTTACTTGTCAACTTAGGGCCAAGTCATCCTGCCACTCATGGAATTTTACAAAACGTAATCCAAATTGATGGGGAACGTGTGGTGGATACCGAGTCTGTGATAGGGTATGTGCACCGTTGTTTTGAAAAGTTAGGCGAACGGTACGACTACAATCAGTTTTTGGTTTGTACCGATCGGATGAACTATGTATCCACTCCTCTGAACAACATTGGATGGATCCTAACCGTTGAAAAAATGATGCAAATCCAAGTTCCGGATCGCGTCACTTATGTGCGTATGATTATTTCCGAACTGTCTCGGATTATGGACCATATCATTTGTAACGGAATTATGGGTGTGGATCTTGGGGCTTTTTCTGGTCTTTTACATTTATTTCACCACCGCGAAAACATTTATCAAATTTTAGAAAAACTAACTGGGGCGCGCCTCACGACAACGTTTTGCCGTGTGGGGGGAATGGAACGTGATATTTATCCAGAGTTCCAATCCGAAATCAAAATCATTTTAAAAGGCTTAAAACCAGCGTTAGATGAATTCGAAGAACTGCTGATCCGTAACAAAATCTTCAATGAAAGGACAAAAGGCATAGGTGGGATCTCAGCGGAACGTGCCATTGCTTATGGATTTTCGGGTCCCAATTTACGCGCAGCTGGTGTTCCTTGGGACGTGAGAAAAGACGATCCTTATATGTTTTACGATCAAGTAAACTTTGACATCCCCGTAGGAGAAGACGGATCAGCTCTTGACCGAACTCTCGTGCGAATGGAAGAGATGCGCCAGTCCATGCGGATCATCGAACAACTGATTGATGGGATACCAGAAGGACCATACCATGCGGATGTTCCTCATGCATTCCTTCCTCCAAAAGACCGTGTCTACAACAATATGGAAGAACTTATTTACCATTTTAAAATCATCATGCATGGTGTGAAAGTTCCTCCAGGGGAATACTACCATGCCACAGAAGCTGCCAATGGGGAACTAGGATTTTATGTAGTTTCTGAAGGGGAAAAATCACCTTGGCGGGTGCATGTGAGGCGGCCTTGTTTTTGGTACTACCAAGCCTTCCCGGAAATGGTGAAAGGTGGACTTTTGGCTGATACTATTGCTACCATGTCATCACTTAATGTCATTGCAGGGGAGCTTGATTGTTAATGGCGTATCAATTTTCACAAGAATCAGAAAAAAGATTCCAAAGGCTTATCCCACAATTCCCAAGTAAACGTTCCCTTATCCTTCCTTGTTTGTTTTTATTGCAAGCTGACAAAGGTTTTGTGGACACAGAAGGGATGCAGTACATCGCCGATCGGATTGGTGAGCCAGTATCCCTTGCTCATGTACATGGTGTGGCAACGTTTTATACCATGTACAACAAAAAACCAGTTGGGAAATTTCATATCCAAATCTGTGCGAATATTTCTTGTTACTTGGCAGGCTCCGATTCCATTACCGAACATGTTTGTTCCAAATTGGGTATTGAAAAAGGAGAAACCACAAAAGACAAAAAGTACACTGTGGATGAAGTGCAGTGTCTTGGCGCTTGTGGTTTTGGTCCTGTGGCACAAATCAATGACAAATACTATGAAAATTTAACTCCAGAATCCATCGAAAAGATTCTTTCTGAATTGGAAAAAGAAGGATAACATGGGACTTAAAACTTTACTCACAACACATATCAATGCAACTGATTCACACACTTTGAAACATTACCAATCTGTGGGTGGATATGAGAGTTTAAAAAAGGTCCTCTCGGAAATGACCGCCGAACAAATTGTAAACGACGTTAAAAATTCTGGCCTTCGAGGACGAGGTGGGGCAGGGTTTCCAACAGGTAACAAATGGGGATTCATTCCAAAAACTGACAAACCAAAGTATTTAATTTGTAATGGGGACGAAGGGGAACCAGGTACATTCAAAGACCGGATGCTCATCGAACGTTTCCCGCATATGCTCATCGAAGGGATGGCGATTGCGGCAAAGGCGATTGACTCCCACCAAGGGTATATTTACATCCGAGGTGAATTCCACAAAGGAATCCGGATTGTGGAAACAGCAGTGGAAGAAGCTTACAAAGCAGGACTTCTTGGCAAAAATATTTTGGGCCTTGGGTATGATTTTGATTTAGCTGTGTATTCGGGTGCGGGTGCTTATATCTGCGGGGAAGAGTCGGCTCTTATCAATTCACTCGAAGGCCGGAGGGGCCACCCACGTTTGAAACCTCCTTTTCCTGCAGTTTCAGGACTTTATGCTTGCCCAACTGTTGTGAACAATGTCGAAACATTTTGTAACGTCCCACATATCATCCGTATGACGGGAGAAGAATACAAAAAAATTGGAACAGAAAAATCTCCTGGCACAAGGCTCTTTGCTGTGAGTGGGCACGTTAAAAAACCAGGGATTTATGAAGTGGAAATGGGAACTCCGATGAAGGAGCTCATTTTCGACATCTGTGGTGGAATCAAAAACGATAAGTCATTAAAAGCAGTGATCCCTGGGGGAAGTTCGTCTCCGATCCTTACATCTGAGGAAGCCATGACTGCAACGATGGATTATGAATCCATTGCTTCCCTCAAATCCATGTTAGGTTCGGGAGCAGTGATCATCCTTTCAGAAGAAGCAGACCTTGTGGAAACGACATACAGATTAGCTGAATTTTATTCACATGAATCTTGTGGGCAGTGTACTCCTTGTCGCGAAGGAACACATTGGGTCAAAGACCTCCTTCACAAAATCAAAAAGGGAGAAGGAACAGAAAAAGATGTAGAACTCATCTTTTCCCTCTCAAGGAATATGGAAGGTGGCACCACCATTTGTCCGTTAGCGGATGCATGTGTGATGGCAGTTCGGCCAACCATGACGAAATTTAAGGAAGAGTTTTCTCTTCGATTGAAAAAGGAAGTGAGTGTTTCTCACTAAAGGTCACCAAAACATATGGACTGGGCTTTAATTCTTGCTTGGGGGATCAAAATCCTCTCATTATTTTTTGTAATTCTTACGGGTGTGGCATATTACACTCTCGCAGAACGGAAGTTTGCTGGATTTATCCAAGATAGACCCGGCCCAAACCGAGCTGGCCCTTTTGGAATTTTTCAACCATTAGCAGATGGGATAAAGTTTATCGCCAAAGAAGAAATTTTCCCTAAAAATGTTTCCAAAGGGATGTATCTTCTTGCACCTACTATCTCCATGACATGTGCGATTATGGCTTGGGCTGTGATTCCATTTGGTGGAACACTTCCTGCACCAGAGTGGCTTACGACACTCACTGGTGTTGCTACCATCGACTTACAAATTGCAAACCCAGATTCTGGGGTATTGTACATGCTTGCGATTTCTTCTCTTTCCGTTTATGGAATTATGATTGCTGGTTGGTCAAGTAACAACAAATATTCGTTACTCGGTGGTGTTCGTTCCACAGCACAGATGATCAGTTATGAACTTCCGATGGGGCTTTCGATTGTTGCGATTGTGATTATGACTGGTTCATTAAAACTCACTGATATCAGTGACTCCCAAAAAGAAATGTGGAATATCCTTTCACCTCCAGGTTTTGTTGCGTTTTTTATCTATGTAACGGCTATGTTTGCAGAAACCAACCGGTTACCTTTTGATTTGGCGGAAGCTGAATCGGAACTTGTGGTTGGGTTTCATACAGAGTATGGAGCTTTTAAGTTTGCCCTTTTCTTTTTGGCAGAATACATGAATATGATTACCATGTCCTGCCTTACCACCTTACTATTTTTTGGTGGCTACAATGTTCCCTTCCAAATAGGGGCTGGTTCGAAATACCAAGCATTTATTGGTCTCGGGTTTTTTATCGTAAAAGTTTTGTTTTTTGCCTTTTTGTTCATTTGGGTGCGTTGGACTCTTCCTCGGTTTCGTTATGACCAGTTAATGAAACTCGGTTGGAAAAAAATGATCCCTTGGGGGCTTTTTGTTGTGATGTTTGCATCCATTTACACAGTGTATTGGAAAGAAGGATGGATGAAATTATTTATATGAATCTAGAAACCTCACCATCACTTTTATTATTTGTATTTTTTGGAACTGTGACTGTAATCACGGCTCTTAGTGTGATCTTCCAAAAAAACCCTGTGGTATCAGCAGTTTCCCTAGTGTTTACTTTTTTTTCTCTCGCTGGAATTTATGGTATCATGGGTGCGTTGTTTATTGCCACCATGCAGGTGTTAGTGTATGCAGGTGCCATTATGGTGCTTGTTGTTTTTGTTCTCATGTTACTTTCCCAAAGGGCAGAAACAATGTCGCGTTATCGCAAACACCCGATTCGTTTGGTATTACTCTCTGTTTTTGTGCTTGGATTTTTTTTCCTACTATATTCGGCACTCACTACAGGTGTACCCCATACGGAACAAATGGGAAAAGGTTATGAGAATGCAGAGTACTCATTTCCCATACAAGGAACATCCACAGTGAATGCGAAAGGAAACGTTGCAACTGTTGGGGCATCAACGTATTTGGATTACCTTTTGCCATTTGAGATGATATCAATTTTGTTACTCGTGGCAGTCCTTGGGGCAGTGATCCTTGCCAAAAAGAAACTCACGGAAGTGGACCAAACAAAGGATACAGTTTTATGAATCCAGTTATCGGCGGAATCCCCGTTCAATACCTTCTAGGCCTAGCCGGAATTCTTTTCTCCATCGGGGTGCTCGGAGTTCTCATCAGACGTAATATTGTGATTATTTTTATGTCAGTGGAACTCATCTTAAACTCCGTGAATTTAGTCTTTGTTACCTTTTCCAAAGCCTTATCACATATCAATGGGGAAACCATTGTTTTCTTTGTGATGGCAATTGCTGCTGCAGAAGCTGCGGTGGGGTTAGCCCTTGTGATCGCGATTTTTCGGCATAAAAAATCCACCAATGTGGATGAACTCCAATCGATGAGATGGTAATCCTATGTTAGATTTATTTCCAATTGTTGTCCTTCTCCCTCTCCTTGGTTTTTTGCATAATGGTCTATTAAAAGATAAGATCCCACATCGATTTGCAGGTGCCATCGGAACCTTGGCAGTTTTCATCCCATTTCTCATCACCTTAGGTGCGTTTAATGAGTTTAATCCAATAGAACGAACTGCACCTCATTTAGTTCCAGTGTTTGATTGGATTGTGATTGGAAATTTTAAATCCTCCTTTGGTTATCAAATAGACCAACTATCTTTGTACATGACCCTTATTATCACAGGCATTGGATCCCTTATCCATTTGTATTCGATGGGGTATATGAAGGGAAACAAAGGATACAATCGATTTTTCGCTTATCTTAATCTTTTTATCTTTTGTATGTTAAACCTTGTCCTTAGTGACAATTTAGTGTTAACCTTTCTTGGCTGGGAAGGAGTAGGGCTTGCTTCCTACTTACTCATTGGTTTTGATTTTGACAAAGCATCAGCTGCCGAAGCAGGGATGAAAGCTTTTATCCTCAATCGGATTGGAGATGTTGGTTTTATTTTAGGAACTGGATTTCTTTTTTGGTTAGGTGGTAGTTTGCAATACCTAACCTTACAAACCAACTTGAATGGGCTTGGTATTTTCTCTGAGTATGCTAATCTCATTGCACTATTTTTTTTCATTGCTGCTATGGGAAAATCAGCACAAATCCCACTTTATGTTTGGTTGCCGGATGCGATGGCCGGTCCTACTCCTGTTTCGGCGCTTATCCATGCGGCAACGATGGTGACAGCTGGAGTTTTTCTCATTGTCCGACTTAATTTTGTATTTTACCTTGCTCCCGATACTTCTTTTTTCATTGCTTGTATTGGAGCATCAACGGCACTATTTGCTGCAACCATTGGACTTTTACAAAACGATATTAAAAAAATCTTAGCGTATTCCACCGTATCCCAGTTAGGTTTTATGTTCCTTGCGATGGGAAGTATGAGTTATGTAGCAGGTCTTTTCCATTTGATGACACATGCTTTTTTTAAGGCATTACTCTTCCTCGGTGCAGGTTCCGTGATCCACGCCCTCCACCATGAACAAAATATCAAACATATGGGAAAGTTATTTGGTAAAATCAAAGTCACATCGATCACATTTTTACTTGGAACTTTGGCCATCGCTGGGTTTTTTCCTTTCTCTGGATTTTTCTCAAAAGATTTGATTTTAGAAAAAACATACAGCTATGGAGCGTTTGGTTCTGTGCTTTGGACTGTCGGAGTGGTTGCTGCTTTTTTCACTTCGTTTTATATGTTCCGTCTTGTGTTTGTTGTATTTTTTGGAAAAGACAATACTGACTCACACCATAAAATCCATGAATCCCCATGGACCATGACCTTTCCACTTGTGATCCTTGCGATAGGCGCTGTGTTTGTTGGATTCTTGCAAACTCCACATTTTTTCCTACATATTGATTCCTTGGAACAATATTTTGCTCCTGTGTTACGTAGTGGTTTAGAGTTAGCGACCGAAAATGGAACTCTCGTCAAACATATGGAACTCACTCATGACGTTGAGTTTACATTGGCAATGTTTTCTCTTGGAGTTGCAAGTGTTGGTCTTATTATAGCATATTGGGTCTACCAAAAGAAACAAAGTCAGGTTCTCGAAGAACACACTGGGTTTCGAAAAATCCTTTTTCACAAATACTACATTGATGAGCTCTATGATTTGTTTTTTGTAAAACCATATGTATTTGTTTCAAAGCTGATCGCATATACAATTGATACAAAAATCTTAGATCGTTTTTTCATTGGGATTGGTGGAAGTTTTGGTGTGATCGCAAATGGACTGAGAAGATTACAATCAGGGTTTATTGGAGATTATGCATTGTATGTAGTTCTCGGTACGTTTTGTATCTTGGTGTATTTGTTAACTAGGGGGGTGTAAGGTGCCGGAACAAATTTTATCCATCATTATCTTTTTACCAATTGTTTCCTCACTTCTCATTGTAATCCAAAAACGAGTAGGGGCAGTGGTTGTGATATCTGCTCTATCTTCAGCCTTCACGACAATTTTGTCAGTTGGACTCTTTTTCTTTTATGATACATCCAAAGCAGGATTACAGTTTGTCCATTGGATTCCTGATTGGATCCTTTCTGGAAAATTAAGTGTCGATTATCATGTGGGACTTGATGGAGTATCTCTTCTTTTATTTGCTCTCACAGCATTTATGTTTTTTTTGTCGAGTATTGCCTCTTGGTCTAATATTCCCAAAAAAATCAAAGAGTTCCATATCTGTTTGCTTGTATTAGAAACAGCGGTCCTCGGAGTTTTTGCTGCGGGGAACCTCGTTTTATTTTACGTATTTTGGGAATTGATGGTGCTCCCGATGGTTCTGATGATTGGGATTTGGGGTGGTGAAGATCGAACAAAAGCTGCTCTCAAATACTTTTTGTTTTCCATGGCTGGTTCCTTGTTTATGTTAGGTGGAATCCTTACTCTTTATTTTAAAACAGGAAAAACTTCCATTGAATCATTATCAACGGCAAGCCTTGCCATGTATTCAGAACCATTACAATGGTTTTTGTTTTTTAGCTTTTTTCTAGCTTTTGCGATCAAAATTCCACTTTTCCCTTTCCACACTTGGATGCCGGATGTCCATACTCAAGCACCTACGGTTGGTTCGGTGGATCTTGCAGGTGTTTTATTAAAAATTGGAGCTTACGGATTCATTCGGTTTTGTATTCCATTTTTCCCAGAACAAAGTTTGTTTTCCCAGACAGGTGTACAACTCCTTGCCGTGATTGGGATTGTATACGGATCAATGGCAGCCCTTGTGCAAACTGATATCAAACGTATCATTGCCTATAGTTCTTTATCTCACCTTGGGTTTTGTATCCTTGGGATTTTTTCTTTTACGACAGAAGGTGTAGTGGGTGGGATGTTACAAATGATTTCCCACGGAGTTTCCACGGGTATGATCTTTCTAATGATTGGGATGATCTATGAGAGAGCTCATACTAGAAACATATCTGAGTTTGGTGGTCTAGCAGGCCAGATGCCAGTTTTTTCCACTTTTTTTCTCATCGCTGTTTTATCATCGATTGGACTACCAGGAACAAATGGATTTGTAGGTGAGTTTCTCATCTTAATTGGTGCCATCAAATCGAATGTTTGGATAGGTGGGTTAGCGGCAACAGGCGTTGTACTCGGTGCCTTGTATTTATTATGGTTTGTAAAACGATTTCTATTTGGAGTGAGTAAAACCATCCAAGCAAAACCTTACAAAGACTTAACCTTCCGGGAAATCGGAATCTTAAGTCCACTCGTGATTTTTATCTTTTGGATTGGACTTTACCCAAAACCTTTTTTAGAAATTTTAAATTTATCTTCCAATGTGTTTTTGAATGCAGCAACGACCGAATCTATTTCGGAACGCAAACAAATCCAAAAAGATTTTTTAGGAACAGGCGAACAAAGGTTATATCCTGACTATCTTAGTTTGGGAAGAGAACCGAAGTCTTATGAAGAAAGACTAGGTTCGTTTCAATCAAAGTTTGCACTTCCTAATTTGGTTTCCAAAAAAGAAACAATTCCGATACCGGAAGACAATTTGGAGAATTTAGAAAACTCCATCGAATCTGATTTTGATTTGGAAGTAACTCCAAAAGAGAATAAAGGAAATTAACATGTCATATACTCCCTCATCGAATGACTTAATTGCAATATCACCCATGCTCATTTTATGTGGGGTGGCTTTACTTTCTCTTGTGGTTCAGTTTTTGATTCCAAAAGAAGAGGAAGGAAAACCACTTTGGGTCCTTTCCGTCCTTGGCATCCTTGTCGCGATGTATGCTCTCTATCACACAACAAATTCTCCCGGTTATGGTAAATTTTTTGGTTCGCAAGTTTCGATTAGCCCACTAACAGTTTGGCTCAGTGCCATCTACCTCTTGGCAGGACTTATTACTTTACTCATTGCGCCGCCATTTTTATCCCAACACAAAACTTTATTCCCAGAGTTTTTTCCCTTACTCTTGTTTTGTTTGTCAGGTATGATGTTTTTAACATCAGGTTATGACTTGATCGTGATCTTTGTGGGATTGGAAATCCTTTCCTTGGCATTGTATGTGATGATTGGGATGGCTCGGACTTCCGTTTCGTCATTGGAAAGTGCAATGAAATACTTTTTACTGGGAACCTTTAGTTCTGGTTTTATGTTACTTGGAATTGCTTTTTTGTATGGTGGTTCCGGTACTACGAACTTAGATGGTGCACTCCGAGGAATATTTTTAAAAGGATACGAATCAAATTTTTCTAAACTTGGACTTGGGCTTTTTTTAGTGGGAGTTTCATTTAAGGCAGCACTTGTACCATTTCACTCGTGGACTCCTGATGTGTACGAAGGAGCTCAAACACCGATCACTGGTTTTATGGCGAGTGCGGGAAAAGCCTCTGCCCTTGGACTTTTCATTATCCTTTTTAATCATGTTCCCATCGGGGAGATTGGTAATGTTTGGAAATTCCTTATGGGAACAATTGCTCTAGTTTCCATGACTTGGGGTAATATTGTCGCTTTAAAACAAGAAAATCTGAAACGGATGTTAGCTTATTCATCAATTTCCCATGCAGGGTATATTGTTGCAGGGATATCCTGTGGGGCAGGTCTTGAAGCATTGTATTATCTTTTTTCTTATTCGCTACTGAATTTAGCTGCCTTTGCCATAATCTCATATTTAGAACAAGGGAAACATGAGGTGACAGTGAATGGGATATCTCACTTAAGCGGTGAACACCCGTTAACGGCACTCGCACTCAGTGTGATTTTTTTATCTTTTGCAGGATTTCCTCCACTCATTGGTTTTTGGACAAAACTTTTCCTTTTACAAAAAATTGCAGAGTCTGACCTACTATTCAATCGTATCCTCCTCTTTGGGGCAGTTGCGAACTCTTGCATTGCTTTTTATTACTACATGAAAATTACAATCCAATCCTATATGAAACAAGAGACTGGGGTCGTGGCGGGAGTTCGTGACATCCCAAGTATGCCAACCCTAGGGTTTCTTGTGTTTTTGCTTTGTCTGTTTTTCACTGCGGGTTGGATTTTCTTCCAACCGGGAACCCTTTTGTGATTCTGCTATAACAGAAATACTTCTAGGATAGCGAAAAAACAAGTTGATTCTCGTAGCCATAGGAAAAGGTTTGTTCCTAAGTAGGTAAATTCGTATGGCAACGATAGTGAGAAAACAAGAAACGATCCAGGACAAAGACCAAGTGAAGGAATTCCTTACCAAAAAAGGCCTTGTGTACGAGTCTTTTAAAACTCCTGAATCCTTGGATTTAATCCTTGGCCAAAAAGGTTTATCCGATGCGGAAAAAGAAGAAGTACTTTCTGGTTTGGAATACCGTTTTGACCAATTGAAAAAAGAGCATGGTTACAAAGCAAACGACCTCGTGGTTCTACATGACGAAGTCCCAGGAATCAATGAAATGCTCGCCAAATTTGACAAACTCCACATTCATACAGATGAAGAAGTTCGTTATATCATCGATGGGAGTGGAATTTTTGGATTCATCATCAATGGGGAACGTTTTGAAGTCCATGTTGGAAAAGGTGATTTTATCTCCATCCCTGCTAACACGAACCACTGGTTCACTTTGGACCAAAACGTTCGCATCAAAGCGGTTCGTTACTTCAAAGACAATTCTGGTTGGACTCCCGTATACGTAGATGAGTCAAAAGTTTTAATCAACGCCTAACCAAAACATTAAAAGAAACCATTACAGTTTCTATCAGACATCAACTGATAGAAACCAATTTGGTTTTGTTACAACCTTGACACTTGCAGCAGGACGAGTGAAGGAATCGAAATTTTAAGGAACACTTGGACCAAGTGATACTTTTGATTTTAAATCTCAGATTTTCCAAACCATTCTACGATAAACTGCAAACTGGTTCTTCCTTGGAAAAAGTTTTCTTCTAAACTTCCCACCAAATCGAAACTCCCTTGTTTTGACATAAATGATTGGAATTCTTCTCCTTTGTTCCAAATCATATATTTTAACGAACCACTCCCCACAATATGGAACCTGACATGTTTGCCTCCACTGAGTGGTGTTAGGTGAATAGCCTTTGCATTTTTAATTCCCAGTTTGATATCGGGATTACCTTGGCCAAAGGGTTCTAAGTCTTTCCATTCTTTTAATAGTTTGTCTCCCATTTCTTCGGGTAAAACTGTAAAATCGGTTTGTATTAAATGTTCAGTTGGCCTATCTTTGTCTTCGTCTAACCAAAGTTTTGCCTTTTCATATAATGCAGCTTCAAATTTTGGGATTTGGTCGATAGAGATAGAAAATCCACCTGCTTCAGGATGACCGCCAAAATGCAAAAAATATTCTGATAGTGATTCAAGTAAGATTAGGACGTTTTCTGGTCCATAAGATCTGATACTACCCCTCGCATCACCATTGTCAGGTGCTATGAAGATGGCAGGTTTTTTATACGTATCCACCATTCTTGTAGCTACAATCCCACTCACACCCGGCTCCATATCAGGTTCATAACAATAAAGCACTTCATGGGTTGTTCGTTCCTGTTTTCTTGCGAAATAACGTTCCACTCGGTCCATATTTCGTTTGGTCCTTTCCTTTCGTTCTTCGTTGATGGAAAGGAGTAGTTTTGCCCGTGTTTTGGCCTCGGTTTCTGACTCTGACAAAAGTAAGGATACAGCTTCTTCTGTTTTTCCCATCCGACCTGCGGCATTCACAACAGGGCCAATGGACCAACCCAAATCTTTTGTAGTGATGCCATTGGGGTTAAGTTTGAGTTCCTTTAATAGTTCTTTTAATCCTTTTCTCTTTTTGTCACCAATGTAAAGTTTTGTGAGGGAATCCAATGCCAATTTGACAAAATGTCTATTTTCACCAATGAGTGGCATCATGTCGGTGATGGTACCTATCCCTGCTAGATCTGTTTCTTCTTCTAATTGATTAAAAAAATTTGGAATTTTTTGGCATTGGTAAAAAAATAATTTCCTTTCATCATCTAACGGAATGTTGGTGGTAAAATCTTCTGGATAAGGAAGGGTTTTTGAAATATCAAGGGATTCAGAGTTCTTTTGATTCTGGTAGGAATCCAATTGTTCTTTGGAACATTTGATTCCATTTTGAAAGTATTGAGTTTCTGTGGTTCCATTTTCATCGATCATTGTTTTGGAGTAAATCTGGTTCCATTCTGAACTCAGTCGAAAGAGAATGGCCGAAACCAGTTTGAAGGATAATACCGCAGTACAGATTTTTTTCTCAGGGTAATTGGAATCCAAACGCCTTGGATTTACGAGGGCACAGTTTTTAGGAATACGCACCGGCACTTCATGGTGGTCAAGTACGATCACTTGGATCCCTTCTTTTGTCAGTGAATCAATTTCATCAGCTTGGCTAGAACCAAAGTCTAGAGTCACAAGTAAATCCGGTTTGGATTTTTTGATTTTGGTAATGGCTTCTTTGCAAAGTCCATAAGGATCACTTTCTGATGAAACCAATACTTCTAAGTTGGCATTGATAAATTCCGGATGTGACCGTAAGAAAAAAGCAAGTAAACAAGTTGAACTCACTCCATCTGAGTCGCGGTCTCCATAGAGAAGAATTTTTTGGTTTGATTTAGCATAAGAGAGAAGCAGTGAAATGGCAAGATCGATATCCGGAAGGGAAAAAGGAGAATGAAGACAAGAAAAATCAGAAACAAGCAGTTCTTTTGGATGGGTGTTTTTAAGTCCCTCCCTTCTGTCTACTAGGTAACGAAGGATGGGTCTTTTGGAATCAACTTTGGTTCGAACTTCGGACAAATAAGGTCCAAAGTGAACCTTTGTTACATGATGCAATTGCCAATGATTTTGGAACCAAATTCCACTTCAAGTCCAGGAGTTTTGATATCTCCTACCACTTTTCCATTCTTTTTTAGTTCCACTTTTTCTTTCGCATCAACATTGCCTTTGAGATTACCATGTACCACTAGACTTCCCACTTCCACATCTGCTTCGACATCACCTGTTTCGTCGATGATGAGTTTGCCATGAGAAGTAATGGTGCCTTTGAATTGGCCTTTGATTTTTAATGTTTGGTTAAAGGAAAGTGTTCCGCGAAACGTGATGTCATCGCTTATAATAGTGTCTATCGATTCGTCTTTCATCAGTAGGGATAGTGTTGTTCTAATAGTGAGTTTTGGCAACTCTATCGTTTTCTCCCTTTTGTAATAAATGGAAAAAAGTTCATATTTCGTAGGGAATTCTCTTGTCGCATCCCTTCCATCTCTGAAACTGGGTCTCAAGAATAGGAAATAGTCGTGAAAATTAGGCGCTTCTGGAAGTCGGGGTTCATTCTGCTTCTGGCGGTTTTCATCAATCTAAATCTGGTCGACGACCGGTTTGTATCTCCTCTCGAAGATTTGGACTTTCAATACCAATCCTACGAGTTGGAAGAAACGACTCGTGTGCTTTCCTCCTCAAAGGAATCCAACCAGGTTCTCAAACTTGTCCCCACAAAAAGGGAACAATCCCTAGTCAACATCACTTTAAATCGTTTTTCGATTCTCACGACTGAAACTGAATTTTTTACTGAAATCTCTATTTTATTTTTCTTTCTCTACCTCCCTCCGCCTACTTTGGCGTAATCGTTGCATGTAATTTAAGTTCTTCCCCTACCAAATCTTTATGTAGGGTGAAACCATATTTGAAATAGGTATTATGTTAGAAAAAATCATTCAATTTTCCATTCACAAAAGAGCAGCCGTTCTTGTGATCACCGCGGCCTTCACCATTGTGGGTTTTTACAATGCACTCAATTTGTCGATTGATGCGATTCCGGATGTGACAAACGTCCAAGTATCAGCCGTAACCTCTGTTCCCGGATTATCGCCTCTAGAAGTAGAACAATTTATCACCTATCCCATCGAACTTGAGTTCAACGGGATGCCAAAAGTGACAGAAATTCGTTCCATTTCAAGAACAGGCGTAAGTTCTGTGACAGTTATCTTTGAAGATGGCACAGATATTTATTTTGCAAGGCAACTTGTGAATGAAAGACTCAAACAAGCAGAAAATTTTATCCCTAAATCCTACGGCAAACCAGAGTTATCACCCATTGCAACGGGACTTGGTGATATTTACGAATTTGCACTTGTATCCGAAAGCCACACTCCAGAAGAACTACGAACTGTGATGGAATGGGAAGTGGCAAGACAACTTCGTTCGGTCAAAGGGATCATTGATGTAAACGTAGTGGGAGGAGATGCCAAACAGTTCCAAATCAAAATTGACCCCAAACGATTGTTATCTCACAACCTAACATTATCTCATATCACAGAAGCATTACAAGGGGCAAACGTAAACCTTGGTGGTGGTTACATCCAAAAAGGGGAAGAACAATTTGTCATTCGAGGGGAAAGCCAATTTAAATCCATTGATGACATTGCAAGGCTCTCCGTAAGAACTTCTCGAGATGGAATTCCGCTTACACTTGGTCAAATTGCTCGTGTTGAAACGGGACCTGCGCTTCGTTTTGGTTTGAGCACCATGAATGGCAAAAGGGAAGTAGTCGGTGGAACTGCCATGATGTTACTTGGTAGTAACTCATTACAAGTAGTGGGCCGTGTCAAAGAAAAGATGAAAGAAATTGAATCAAGACTCCCACAAGGGATGAAGATTCAAGTATATTACGACAGATCAGAATTCATTGGTCGCACTCTCTCTACTGTATTTACAAATCTAGTGGAAGCTGCCATTATTGTACTCGTTTGTTTGATCCTCACACTCGGCACCGTCAAAGGTGCGTTTGCTGTTGCATTAGCGATTCCTGTTTCCATGATGATCGCCACAATCCTTATGAATGCATTTGGAATTGTCGGAAACCTCATGTCACTTGGGGCCTTGGACTTTGGACTCCTTGTGGATGGATCGATTGTGATGTTAGAGTCCACTCTGCATGGTTTTTTGATACGGAAAAGTTTTTTACTCTCTAAAACTTCTGCCCAAGACATGGAAGATGGGATGGAAGAAGTGATTATGGAATCCTGTATCAAAGTGGTGCGGGCTTCTGCATTTAGTGTGGGCATTATTCTGCTTGTGTATTTGCCACTGATGACACTGGAAGGAGTGGAAGGGCGAATGTTTCGTCCGATGGCCATCACCGTAGCTTTCGCATTAGGTGCTGCACTCCTTTATTCGATCACAACTTTCCCAGCCCTCATGTCTTATATTTATAAAAAACCAATTTTACATGAGTCAGCATTTTGGGAAAAATTCCAAAACAAATACGCAGAAATCCTTACCTATGGGATGAAATTCAAACGCCAGTTTACCTATGCCGGGATTGGTGTTGTGATTTTGTCCTTTATGTTGGCGTCTACTCTTGGTTCTGAATTTTTGCCAAGGATAGATGAAGGGGAAATTGCAATTGATATCAAACGCCTTCCTTCAACTGCCATCAACCATTCGCGTGACCTCAATTTGGAAATGGAAAAGGTCATTTTAAAATTCCCGGAAGCTGTGAGTGTAGTTTCACGACAGGGGCGTGGCGAATCTGCGGCAGAACCTATCGGATCGGAAGAAGGGGAAATGATGGTAAAGCTGAGACCCAAAAAAGAATGGGTCACAGCCAAAGATAGAGAAGAGCTGATGGAGAAGATGAAAAATTCCATCAATCAAAATGTTCCATCATCTTATATCAGTTTGTCGCAACCGATCGAAAACCGAGTGAATGCTTTGTTGTCTGGATCAAAAGCTGATATTGTCATTAAAATTTATGGTGATGATCTAAAATCCTTAAAAGCAATCGCAGATAACTATGCATCCAAAATCAAAAAGATTCAAGGTGCGGCTGACTTACGAGTTCAAAAACTTTTGGGACTTCCATTATTGGAAATCAAAATGAACAGAGGGAATATGGCAAGGTATGGTGTGAGAGCCGAAGAAGTCCTCACAACCATAGAAACCTTACGGGTTGGTTTTAATGCAGGCAAAGTGTATGAAGGATACAAACGATTTGATCTGATTGTTCGTTTAGATGCGGATGTCACCGATTTAGGTGTAATTTCCAATGTTCCCGTAATGACGGAGTTAGGTGGAACAGTTCCTCTAGGTCAAGTAACAGACATTGTGATGACAGAAGGACCAGCTGCTTTGTATCATGAAGGTCTAAAACGAAGGATCCTTGTGGAAGTAAACGTTCGTGGTCGGGATATGATTGGATTTGTAAATGATGTTCAAGCAGCAACAGAATCGATTGAAACTAGTTTACCACAAGGTTATTACGTTGATTGGGGTGGACAGTTTGAAAACTTTACTCGCGCTAAAAACCGATTGGCAATTGTGATCCCCATTGCTGGAGCCATTATCTTTGGGATGTTATTCATAGCCTTTGGTAGTGTTTATTATGCTTTAGGTGTATTTATACTCGTTCCATTATCACTTTCGGGTGGTATCTTATCTCTTGTTATACGTGGATTACCGTTTTCGATCCCTGCGGGTGTTGGTTTTATTGCTGCTGCTGGTATATCAGTGTTAAACGGAGTTGTCTACGCATCTGCCTTAAAAGACCAATTAAAAATCACAAGGGATCCATCTGTTGCGGTTGTGGATGCCGCTGTATATACATTAAGAGCAGTTGCCACGACTGAACTTGTGGCGATCATTGGATTTTTACCAATGGCAATTGCCTCGAGTGCTGGCGCGGAAGTACAAAGACCACTTGCCACCGTGGTAATGGGTGGAGTTCTTGTAGCGACCATATTATCAAGATTCCTTTTACCAATTGCCTTTGAGTTTTTAGTAAAACTAGCACAAAGACAAGAAATCAGACAAATGGAAAGAGAAAGAAAGATGAATGATTACTTTGTGGAAGAAATGAAAAAGTATAAAACATCTGATTTGATCCATTCTTCTTCTCATGGTCATGGGCATGCACATGGTGAAGAAATAGAACAAAATAAAAGTCATTATGAAGATGATTCAAAACAAACAAAACAAAATCAAAAATCAAAACGGAAGAGGACTTAAATGAAACCGAATTATTACGTAGCACACCCTTGGCATGGACTTGAACTTGGACCAAAAGCACCAGATGAATTGGATGTTTTTATTGAACTCACACCTCAAGATACAGTGAAGTATGAAATTGATAAAGCATCTGGATTTATACGAGTAGACAGACCTCAAAAATACAGTAACCGTTCTCCTACTTTATATGGTTTTATACCTAGGACTTTTTCAGGAGAAGCATCCGGAAAACATTGTTCGGAAGTAGTCGGTAGACCTGATATTCTTGGTGATGGAGATCCTATCGACATTTGTGTCTTAAGTGTAAACCCAATCACTCACGGAAATATGATCCTAACAGTCATTCCGATTGGAGGGCTTCGTATGATCGATAAAGGTGAGGCTGATGATAAGATAGTGGCTGTGCTCAAAGGGGATGAAGTGTTTGGGCAAATGAAAGATATTTCAGAAGTTCCAAAGGCATTGATTAACAAACTACATCATTATTTTCTCACTTATAAATTAGATCCGAACTCTCCATCCACTGGAACAGTCGAAATTACAGAAGTGTATGATCGAGTGGAAGCGATTAAGGTCATTCAATTTGGAATTGAGGATTACATCAAAAAGTTCGTAACTGTATGAAGTATTTAATTAGATCTCTTTTCATTTTTATATTAGGTTTCTTAACAACCAACATTTCATCGAAAGAAAAAGCTGTGTATGAACTTCATTCTAAAGATGAGTTGTTTTTTTTGGGAGAAGATTCCAGAGCACAGGATGCAAAAGAAAAGTGGAATTTAGATGAATTGGAAGATTTTGCAGTTACTAGTAACCCATTGTATCTGCGTGAAAAACAAAATATTGGAATGGCTCGTGGGGATGTGATCACCGCTAGTTTGTATTACAATCCAATTTTAAACATGCAACAACAGTTTATGGGTGCTTCATCAAAGGCTGCAACTGGTCTGCCAGAAACTTCCGTTATCTATAACCAACCATTTGATATGAGTGGAGTGATCCCTCAAAGAGAAAAGGTAGCCAAACAAGAATTTTTGGCAACAATTGCTAGTTTTCGTGACTTTGATCGTTTGTTCAGATTGCGGCTTAGGCAAAATTTTTGGACTTATTTGTATGTCACAGAACAAATCAACTACCAAAAAGAGTTTTTGGAGAACTACCAAGACTTATTGGATTTAACGAAATTACGCGCTGAAAAAGGTGATATTTCATTTTTAGAATACGACCGATTGGCATTGGAGCGAGTGCAAATTGAAAGAGAGTATCGCAATGCAAGGATCCTTCGGGCACAAGTAGTAAAAAACTTGCGTGTGTTAATTGGGATCTCTGATATCAATTCACCTCTCAACATCAAAGGAAGGTTAGAGTTTATTTCTACAAAAGATTTTGGAATTGATTTGAATGATTTTGATATCGAGGAAAGACCTGACCTTGTCGCATTAAAGATTAGACAACAAAGGGAACGAATGAATATCGAATTAAAGAAACGAGAGATCATTCCTCCGCTCACACTTGGAGTTGAATTTTTAAATAAAGGTAATGAAAATGTTGCGGGTATTTATGCGGCAACTCCTCTCCCTCTTTTTGATCGCAAACAAGGTGAGATTTTAAAATCGGAAGAATCTTATAAAAAATTAGGATTTGATGTCGATGCAAAACGAAATGAAATTCTTTCGGAAATTTCCGCTGCCATAAAGGAATTACAAGCTAGGGAATCTCAACTCCTAGATTATCAAAAAATGGGACTGCTTGAAAAAAACAAAGAAGTCCAAGAGAAGTCAAGGCTTGCCTACATTCGTGGAGCTTCCAATTTAGTTACATTTTTGGAAGCTGAAAAAAACTATCTTAGTGTTTTAAGGAGTTATTATGAGATCATATACCTTTATTACAACGCTTTGGAAGGATATAAAGCATCCATTGGAAAAATGGATAGTTCGGAGTATTGATATCATATGTTAAATGAATTGAATTTAAAAAAAATTAGAAATATAAGTATCCTTGTTTTACTTGGAAGTTTATTGTATTTTGGCTATTCCAAATTTTTTGGATCAGGTAAAAAAACGGAAGCCTTAACAGAAGATAAATCGAAGTTTATCATCTCACAAGAAATCCAAAAAAATCACCCATTCTCTGTTGTTTACTTACAAGAAAGAGCTTTGGAAGAAGAGTTGCAACTTCCCGGTACAGTATCATATGACATGAATAATGTAGCAAAAGTTGGATCAAGAGTGAATGGTCGAATTTTACAAGTCTTCGTCAAAGAAGGAGAGTATGTAAAAAAAGGTACTGCGATTGCTTCTATCCAATCTGTTGATTTGGGAACAACGGAAGCCAACTACTTAAAAGCAAGAGCCCGTTTGGAAGCACTCAAAGTACAAGCTGATCGTGCTAAGGATTTATACGAAAGAAAAGTGACCTCTGCCAAAGAATATGAAATGTCACTTATGGACTATAAGTCTGTTAAAGCGGAAATGGAAACTTCAAGGAACGCTTTGGAAAACTTAGGGCTTAACGAAACTGAAATTGCAAATCTAGAAGCTGGTAAGTATAATTCAAAAAACCTATATATTAGAACTCCAATTTCAGGTACTGTCACAGAAAGAGAAGCTATCATTGGCCAAGCAGTGAATGCTCGTGATAATCTTTTCACTGTGGCAGATCTATCAGTGTTATGGATTAATTTAGAAGTGTATGAGAAAGATTTAGCGTCAATACGCATGGGCAATGAAGCAAAAGTAATTCCTATTGGATCAAAGGATGAATCGTTAAGGGCGGTGGTCTCCCATGTTGGGGATGTGATTGACCCGATCAAAAAAACTGCTGAGATTCGATTGGAAGTTCGAAATTCAAAAGGTAAATTACGACCAGGACAAAGTGTGACAGCAACAGTGGTTGGTGCTATGGTAGCCTCCTCAGTGAACAAAGCAAAGGTGATCCCTTCCGATTGTATTCACAAAATTGAAGGCGAAAATTTTATCTTCATTCGTAATCCAGACGGATCATTTTCTGCTAAAAAAATTGGAATTGGAAAACTCTATGACAATTGGGTAGAAGTAACGGAAGGAGTGGGATCGGGAGAGGCCATTGTCGAAGAAGGAAGTTTTGTTTTAAAAAGTGAATATTTAAAGCTATAACAACTAGTTTTTTGTTGACATAACGCCTATTTCCTAGTTATCTGTTTAGTATGAAAGACCTCACGGAAAAACAAGAATTTGTTTTACAATACATCTCGGACACGGTCCGGGAAAAAGGGTTTCCTCCCACCATCCGTGAGATTGGAGACCAGTTTGGGATCACAGCAAAAGGTGCATACGACCACCTCAAGGCAATTGAAAAGAAGGGATATATCCGTACTTCCAAAAACCAAAGTCGAGCGATAGAACTCCTAAAAGGCAATGCGGATGAGGCGCTCCTTGTCCGAGCCTCTGGAATCCCCCTCCTGGGACAAGTGGCTGCCGGTGCACCCATCCTTGCCGAAGAAAACATTGAAGAATACATTGCCGTCCCCGACGATTTGGCTACAAAACCTGGGACTTTTGCCTTAAAGGTCAAGGGTGATTCCATGATCGAAGCAGGGATCAGTGACGGGGACATTGCCATCATCCAAAAAAAAGATACTGCTCGGAATGGGGAGATAGTTGTGGCCCTGATAGACAATGAAGCCACTCTCAAAGTTTTCTTTAAGGAACCTGACATGATACGTTTGGAACCTAGAAACTCTAAACTCAAGCCCATCCGTACAAAGAAAGCCACCATTATCGGAAAACTCATTGGCCTCTATCGCATTTACTGATTGACCAAGAGTAGGTTTCCTTTGATCTTAGAAGGGATGTCGAAACATCTCTTCTTATTTGCCAGTCTCGTTCTCTCCATTTTCCTCGTAAGTTGTGCTCCCAAAAAACAAGAAATCAATGCCTATGATCTAAGGCGAGTTTTGGAACGATTTGCTCAAAATCGGATCCAAACTGGAGTTATGGCTGATACCAAAAGACCAACACCTTCCGATATCCAACTCTTCGAAGAGGCTTGTGATGTGTATCGATTGTCAATCCCTGAGGCAAAAGAAATGTTAAAAAAAGACAACAAAGCATTGTTTGAGTCAATTTATGGAAATGAATAAAGTGAAATTTTCGGAACGTTATCTTTGGGCCAGTGTCACCTTATCTTTACTAGGTTTGGTATTTGTTCTCAGCGTTGATAAAGTAAAAGCAATCTCCACAGATGGAGAAAAATACCTTCAGATTTTACATGAAGTGGTTGCCTATATTGAAAATGATTTTGTAGAGCCACAAGAAGAAAAGAAAATTTATATCGGAGCGATCCAAGGAGCCTTACAAAGTTTAGGTGATCCTCACACAAGGTTCATAGATGTAGATGAATTCAAAGAACTACAAAATGAAACCAAGGGGAGTTTTGGTGGAATTGGTGTCGAACTCAATTACCAAGAAAATGCCTTTGTGATTGTTGCTCCTATTGAAGGCACTCCTGCTTGGAAAGCAGGTTTACTCCCACAAGACAAAATCATTGAAATCAATGGAAAATCAGTCAAATCACTTTCCCAAGCAGAGTCATTTGCTATGATGCGGGGAGAAGTGGGAACATCGATTTCAATGAAAATAGAAAGAAAGGGAACAAAAGAACCCTTTGTCGTTAACTTAATCCGTGAACTCATTCAAATTCGATTCCTCAGATCTTTTTACCTTCCTGAAAAAGAAACTGGTTATATCAAACTTGTGCAATTTATGGGAAAAGACACGGGTAAGGAATTTGCTAGTGCAGTTAAAAACCTAAAAGAATCTGGGGCCAAAAAACTCATCATCGATTTGCGTATGAACCCTGGTGGACTCCTTGACTTAGCTATCGAACTTGCCGATTTATTTTTACCCCCAAATGCAGACATAGTGTCAGTGAAAGGAAGAGGGGGAGTCCTAATCAAAAGTTTTAAATCCGAAACTAGGGATTTAAAATATTTAGATCTTCCCGTTGCTATTTTAGTGAATGGAGGGTCTGCTAGTGCTTCGGAAATTTTAGCTGGTGCACTCAAGGACAACAATCGTGCTTTAATTGTAGGAACACAAAGTTTTGGGAAAGGAAGTGTACAATCGATCATTCCACTTTCGTTTGGAGCAGGTGTTGCGATTACCATTCAAAAATACTACACACCTTCCGGTATCTCCATTCATGGAAAGGGAATCACTCCAGATCATGTGATCAATCCTGTCTCTGCGAATGAAGACGAAAAATATGCTTTGGAAAAACTTTTTAAGAAAAACTTAATTCGACCATTTCTTGAAACTCATTCTGAGTTTAATGAATCTTCCATTTCTGATTTTAAGGATTTACTGAAAAAAGAAAATTTGAAGATTTCTGATTCCGTTGTGAAAGTTTTTTTATTTAACGAATTGAGAATGGGAACTTCACAATCGAAACCTAGATTAGATTTAGACATCCAATTATCAGAGGCAATCAACCTCTTAAAATAAATGGTCTACGGATTAGGCATTGAATCGAGCTGTGATGAAACTTCCATTGCAATTGTTAAAGATGGTAAGGAATTGGTTTCATTAAAAGTATATAGCCAAATTGAAACCCATTCTCCTTATAGGGGTGTGGTTCCAGAAATTGCCTCCCGTGCCCATTTAGAAAAAATTAATTCCTTACTCGCTGTTTGTTTGCAGGAATCTAAACTCCAATTTTCAGACTTAAAATATATAGCAGTTACAGGTTACCCAGGCCTTGTAGGTTCTCTCATGATTGGGGCACAACTAGCAAGGTGTATCTCACTTGTTTACTCCATTCCCATTGTCGTTGTGAATCATTTGGAAGCTCACCTTGCTGTGATCGCTCTTGAAAATGAACTTCCCGCCTTTCCTTGGTTAGGTGTTTTGTTGTCAGGTGGGAATTCATCGATTTATATATATAAAGGCTTTGGGAATTTGGAGTTACTTGCGGACACTCAAGACGATTCCTTAGGGGAAGCCTTTGATAAAGTAAGTGCTGTTCTCGACCTTCCTTACCCTGGAGGTCCTGTCATCGAAAAAAGAGCTTCTTCCTACGAGAGACCAGCAGGAGAAAAGAGCCCTTTTCCCAAATTGTTAAAGGAAGATGGTCCTGACAAAATCCGATTTTCCTATAGTGGTTTAAAAACTGCCGTTTTATATTATTTAAAAACCTTCATAGAAGCTCCTCCTGTCGAAAAAATCTCATATTACTTCCAAAAAACGGCATTCGAACTTGTGGTACGTAATATTGGGAAAGCTGTAGAAAAAACAAAAATCAGAACCATTGTGGCCGCAGGGGGAGTACTCGCCAATGAAACACTCCGTTCCCAACTTTCCTTAGAAGCAAAAACACATTCTTTGCAGCTATATTATCCCCAAAAAAAAATTTACTGCACAGATAATGGAGCGATGGTGGCATGTCTTGGATACTATCTTTGGAAAGAAAATAAAATTGTAGGACTCGATTTTAAAGTGAGTCCAAAACGAAACTTTGAACAAATAATATGAAACTGAAATTAACTTGGATCCCGAATACTTTAACACTTGGAAACCTTACTTTAGGGTTTGTTTCCATGTTACTCGTCTCAGAAACTAACCCTTCGCAACCCAATTCACATGAGTTGTTTACGCTTGCTGGAGTTTTCATCATCTTGGCTGCGTTATTCGACGGTTTTGATGGAATGGCTGCAAGGGCTCTTAATTGTACAAGTGAACTTGGTGCGGACTTGGATAGCCTTGCTGATTTGACTACCTTTGGGATTGCACCTGGATTTTTGTCATACAAAATGTTCTTTTATGATATCAAATTGGATATTTTTGACAAACCAGATTACTTTCCACTTGGTATGTTCATTGCTGCCTTGTATCCGATTTGTGCAGCTTACCGTTTGGCACGTTTTAACGTAGCACATGATCCTAAATCGTTTAATGGACTTCCGTCACCTGTTGCTGGAGTTGTGATTGGGATTTTCCCACTTGTGTTTTCTGTTTCCCAAGTTCCTTTATGGACAGCGGTCACTTTTTTTGTGATCACAGCGCTTCTTATGGTGTCAACTCTTCGTTACAGCAAACCACAAGTGGCAATGCGCGGGTTATTTTCATGGAAAAAATTGGGGATTAGTCTAGTGGGACTTGGACTCATTTTGTTTGCGATCGGATTTTATCGTTGGCCATATGTTATGTATGGAGCCGTTGGATTTTACGTATTTTCTGGGATCGTTTCTTTCCTCATCCAAACCATCCAAGACTATCGCGTTTAAATCATTCTATTTCGAAAATTTCTAATAAATTTGCTACGCTAAAAATGGTTTTGATTTCATTTGAAAGATGGACCATTTTTACCTTTTTGTTTTTTTCCTTTGTCCAGCTATAAGTATGAAGGAGGATTCCAATCCCGGACGAATCCAAATACGAAAGGTGTTTAAGGTCTAAAACCAATTCCATTACAGATTCGGAATCAATGAGTTCTTTGATTTCGTTTTTTAATTTGGGAGTGTCCCGAAGTGACATGGAACCATTCAAATATATAATGGCTTTCTCATTCTCACGTTTGACTTCATACTGAAACATAACTTTAGTTAAGACAACATCTGAATGAGGAAATACAATCAAAAAACGTTTGATTTTTCCAAAAAGGACTTTAGAAAAAGAGCAATGAAAATTAAGTTTTGGGGTGTTCGAGGATCCATAGGTTCACCCATTCGGCCTGAAAACGTAAAACATAAAATTGAAAAGATTCTTTCTTTGGCAAGTCCTACCGACATCCAAAACGAACAAAGTATTCATAGTTTTTTAAATTCCCTTAGTTTTTCATCTTCATCAACTTACGGTGGTAATACGACGTGTGTTGAAATTCGTGACAAAGAAGGGAATTTGGTTATTATTGATGGAGGGACTGGACTTCGGGAACTTGGAAACCAGATGATGTCTTCCGATTTCGGAAAGGGAGTTGGACACGCATATTGGGTACTCACACATACACATTGGGACCACATCCAGGGGATTCCTTTTTTCATTCCATTGTTTTTGCCTGGTAATCATTTTGAGTTCATTTCGTCGATGAGTGATACTGAAAAAAGGTTAGAACACCAATTTGTGTTCACCCATTTCCCCGTTTCTTTTGATCATTATGCTGCCAACAAAACATTCCGATTCATTGAAGAAGGGGAAGTCATTTCTCTTGGGCCCAATATCCAAGCATTTAGCAAAGCGGTCCGCCATCCTGGTGGAAGTTTTTCCTATCGATTTACGGAAGATGGTAAATCGATTATATTTGCCTCTGATGCAGAATTCAATTTAGAAGAAATGGAAAATATCGATACATACATAGATTATTTTCGAGATGCTGATGTTCTCGTTTTTGATACACAATATACATTCGAAGAATCTTTACAAAAAATAGATTGGGGTCATAGTTCCGCATCTATTGCCACTGACATTGCCCTTAGGGCAAAAGTAAAAAAACTTGTCATGTTTCACCATGACCCATCATATGATGATGAAAAATTAGATCTCGTTTACTTACGAGCGTTAAAGTATAAAGAGATGTTTGATCCACATGGTAAATTAGAAATTATTATGGCTTATGAAGGTTTGGAAATAGAGGTATAAAATGGCAAAAAAAAATTACATCATTGGGATTGATGCAGGTACTACTGGAATTCGAACATTTTGTTTTAACGACAAAGGGAAAGTGATTTCGTCAGCTTACCAAGAGTTCAAACAATACTATCCCAAACCAGGTTGGGTGGAACATGACCCAGAAGAAATCTGGCAAAAAACACAAAAACTCATTTCAGCTGCCATTAAAAATGGAAATCTCAATCCAAAAGATGCCGTTGCCATAGGGATTACAAACCAAAGAGAAACATCTGTTGTATGGGATAAAAAAACTGGAAAACCAGTGTATAATGCGATTGTTTGGCAGTGCCGACGAACATCGGATATTTGTAAGGATCTAAAAAAACAGAGTTTAGATTCTAACTTTCGAAACAAAACAGGACTTGTGTTAGATGCTTATTTCTCTGGAACCAAAATCCAATGGATTTTAGACAATGTGAAAGGTGCAAGGGAACGTGCTGAAAAAGGCGATTTGTTATTTGGAACTATCGATACTTGGTTATTATACAAACTAACAGGACATAAAGAACATAAAACAGACCATACCAACGCATCTCGTACATTACTCTTCAACATCCAAACAAAAGAATGGGATGAAGAACTTTGTAAAATTTTAAAAGTGCCAATGTCAATGTTGCCTAAGGCATATAATTCCAAAAATCTATTTGGATTTACTTCGAATGTAAAGTCCATCCCTGATGGGATTCCAATCTCTTCGCTTGTGGGTGACCAACAGGGTGCTCTTTTTGGTCAGTTATGTACTGAACCTGGCGAAGCAAAGAACACGTATGGAACAGGTTGTTTTTTACTCTTTAATGTGGGAGATGAATTTAGAATCTCAAACCAAGGGCTCATCACCACACTTGCTTTGGGTCCAGAGGGTAAAACAGTATATTGTTTAGAAGGATCCGTATTCATTGGAGGAGCTGTTGTCCAATTTTTAAGGGACAATTTAGAATTTTTTAAATACTCCAAAGACTCGGAAAAATTAGTGAAGTCGATCAAAACAAAAGATGATGTGGTGTTTGTCCCAGCCTTCGCTGGCCTAGGTGCTCCGCATTGGGACCAAGAAGCGCGTGGTGCAATCTTTGGACTTTCACGTGATACAACACCTGCGCAGATTACAAGAGCCGCCCTAAAAGCCATTGCCTTGCAGTCCTATGAACTGGCCAATGCCATGGAAAAAGAAACGGGAAAACCACTTAAATTTTTAAGAGTGGATGGTGGTGCCACTTCTAACGCATGGCTTATGCAATTCCAAGCTGATATTTTGGGTACCAAAGTGATCCGACCACAAAACGTTGATACTACGGTGCTTGGGGCCGCGTATCTCGCAGGGCTTGAAAGAGGATTTTTTAAATCAGTAGCACACTTGCGAAAAGAGGAAACAAAAACCACACAATTCACTCCTAAAATGAAAGAAGCAGAGCGAAAGGAAGAAATTGATAAGTGGAATCTGGCAATTGCAAGGGTGAAAACGGAAAACTAAACAAAATTTAAATTGTAGAGTTGTCATTAGTTAAGATCGGTTTGGTTCTTATTTGGAATTCTGTATTCGACTTTGATAAGGTAAAGTCCAATCAGAAATAACCAAATCGGAAAACTTAATTGGCATACTAAGAGAATCCCTGGTGTTAGTAACCAGGGATAACTGGCTATCATTTGGAATCCAAATCCAAGTATTGCTGTAACTAAAATCAAACTTCCCAAAGTATTTTTCCGATACGAAACTCCATACAATAATATTGCTAGGGCTAACATGATAGAGATCATATGCATAATGCCTGTGATGAAACTTAAAATGAAAACAATCGTATCGGCGGTGAGAGGATAAACATTTACGGGATAGACAAGTCGTCCTAAAAGTAAATCAACTAGAACAAACAAAGGAATAATGAATAAATAAAACAATCCAGAAGCAAATAAGGAAAGTTTTGATTCAATAATTAGTCTCACATTAGTTAGGGTATAAATCGCTGGAAGTAAAGAGATTGTGGCAAAAATCAAAATCTCATCGGCAATTTGAAGGTAAAACTTCCATTCCATAATCCATAAATGTAAATGTGAAGTTTCACTAGGTGGTGGTGGAACGATATAAAGAAGTGAATAGTATATTGCAAATAACAAACTTGCGATAAAAAAAGGAAGTCCCTTTAGGGTATAAGATTTGTTAACGATCTCATTCATGTTGATTAGTTTATTAAGAATATTTTTAAGTCTACTGAAATAAAAAAAAATGGATCTAAGATTAGTAATCAAACCATAACAGTGAGAATTCAAATGGTTTTTTGTCTTTTGTAATTCCCGCTCCCACTAGAAACAATCCTGTTTCATAATAGGGAATTTCTAATATCAAATCTTTTGGCAATCGGTGGAATTCATTCGTTTCTAATTCTTTACGAGTTAGGAACAAATCAAAACGAATGGAATCAATCCACTCACTTGTCTTGAAAAAAAGTTTTGTTTTCGTTTTACCAAAAAATGATAAAAAATCTCCGTTCATACAAAAATCAAATTTTTCAGAAGATTCGAACGGAATTAATTCTTTCGATTCGGCTTCACCATATTCACGAAAGGTATAAATTTGGCCTTCTTCATAATAGAGGTTCCTTGCAAAACGTTTGTAAAGTTCAGATTCAATGATAGAGATAAGGTCTTCCCCTTCAGGTGGTTTTTGTGACGGTGCCTTCTCAATTTGGTTCATTTTGTTTTTTGAAATAGATTTACGAACTACGTCCAAAACGGGAGGAGATAGTCTTGGTAATATGTAACGGAAGAATCGTTCATCATGGTTTCTTAATATTTCCTGAAGGAAGATTCCATGAATGAGTGGGATCAGTTCCACAGTGAACATTTGGTGGTTTAGGAATTGGGCAAAGTCTGTTTCAAAGCGAAAGAGGTTTGTGATAATTTTTAATTCTTCTTCTTTTGTTCCGGAAAATAAAATTGCCACCAGCCGGTTTAGATACAATTTACTTTTTTTGTCTACATAAAGGGAATCAATCGTTTCTAGGACTTTTTTTTCATCAAACTCTGGATTGACGATGTCACGAAGTGATAAGTATTTAGTTTGGTTAAACTTTTCACGTTTACTTCGATACAAATTTGTTGGATTTTGTTTTTGTCCACCTACAATACGTTTGGTAAGTGAAAATCCTGGTTTTGGTTTTTGAAACCATTCTGACTTTTGGATTGGACTTTGAAAGTATGGAGGAGTCGAGATTGGGACTGGTTCAAAACTTTGTCTATTGTACGAAAGCGAATATAAAAAACGTGGGAATACAATCGGATTTGTGGATACAGAAGGTAAACTGGGAATTTCTTTTAATGGAATTGGGTAAAAGGGAAGGGGTGTCGCTACAAAACGAGCGACGGAATCCATATCTGCGAGAAAAAAGTGGTAATTATTTCCTTGGGTGTAAATCAAACAGGTGGAGATTTTTTTAATTTCTTTTGGATTCTAATGCGAAAGTGTTCCCAATTATAATCTTGTTTTAAAATTTCCAATTCATTGTCCACACCGAACCGCATAAAATCAAAGATCTCTTCGTGTTCCATTCCCACAACGATCGATAAATCCTGGATCACGCGTTGTAACCTTCTCGCATCTCTGTCACTTAAAGCAAATGTCTCTAAGAGTTTTTGTTCAAATTCAGTGAGGTGGATCAAAATGTTCCTAAAACGCAGCCACTAGAATGGTTTCGATTTCATTTTTTGGAAGTTCTCTTGGAAGACAATCAAGAAAAGAATACGTTGCCGCCAGTGTCGCGATTCCAGGAAGATCGATTTTTTTCACTTCATATTCGGAGAGCCTTTGAGGAATCCGAAGTTCTAAATAAATTTTACGAATCCCTTCCACTGCTTTGATTGCAGCTTCAATGACTGAGATGTTTGTTACGTCTTCGTCAAGGGCCCTTGCGATCATTACATATTTACCAGCAGATGAAGTTAGGTTGTATTCCATAACATGTGGGAGTAGAATCGACATACTTTGGAAAATATCTAAGTTGGTGACAGTTGTGACTGCAAGTGACAATGCATAACATAATCCAAGGCTACTTGTGGATTGTGCAATTCCTGCTAGTAAACTGGCGGCATAAATAGAGTTTTTGGGTCCTAAATTTCTTGGTTCCCGAATGGCAGGTACTATGTTTTTGGAGATAAGTTCAATGGAACGTAATGCTGTTGAAGAAGTGATTTCGTTTGCATATTTCGAGAGTATGCTATCTACTGCCGCTGATAAAATCGAAATACCTGTTTTGGCTGTTTCAGAACTCGACATACCAGCCCCTATTTTGGGATCAGATACAACCAGTTCTGGGAATGCCCATTCATGTGCAAAATACTTTCTGTTTTTGTCTTTGTCGTCTACAATCGAAAAGAAGGGAGAACATTCATTGCCGAGTAGGGGTTTTGTTGGAACCACAACAAGCGGTAGTCCTTTTTTTTTCGGTTGTTTTCTGCCAATCAAAAGTTCTTCAGCAAACATATCATTGGTAGCCAGAAGAGATGCCGCCTTACCAGCATTCATCGACTCAAATGAGCCGTATGCCACAACACAATCAGCATTGGAAATTCTTAAAAAATGAGCACATGTATCTAAGTCTTTAAAATGCACACGGTCGACAATGTCATCATAAATGATCACACCTTCGGCATGTTTTTCTAAACTTGTTTTTATGATGGAGAGTTCTTCTGAATTCTCTAACTCTTTTTGAGTCGTGATGAGTACAACTCTCGATCCAATGTTTTTAACAAAAGACCCGAGTTTATATCCACAATCGATTTCGAAATGTATTTTGGGAGGAAATTGAAAATTGATCCATTCGGGGAGAACTGGCATATGATCCCCTAACTATGAATGTACGGCGAATGAGAAATCCTCGGAGAGGACAATAACAAAGGATCCCTCACCACCTGTCCTTATTACTGTTGTCCGAGGAAAGACGTTGCAATTTGATCGGAAATTTTATCTAACATCTCTGGTGAAAGAGTGTCATAGTCTCCGTTTTTCAATCGTTCCTTAATCGCTTTGATTTTTTCAGTGCGATCCTCTTCTGGAGGAGCTTGGACGATTTGTTTCGCAATTTGTTTTACTTCTGCTTGTAATCTCGCTTCCGATGCAATTTTTTTAGCAGCATCAGAGATGGAGATTGTGTCCACTGGAGCTTGTGATTCTGTTTCTTTTGGTCCTTGTGGTTTTTTTGGTTCATAACCATAACCACCAACACGACCTACTTTATCGATATTCATATTCTAGTCCTCTTCCTACATCACATATCGGTGGATTCTGAATTTCCCTTAAGTGATTTTTTTCGATGATTCAAGAGAAATACAAATTCACCCTTGGCATTGGGAGGGTTTTCAGCCAATTCCCTAGGATTTGCATAGTAAAGTACCTCTTCGAAGGCCTTTGTCAACTCCCTTCCCACAAGAACTTCTGTTTCGGGGTACAATTCCTCAAGCATCGGATACAATCTAGGGAGTTTGTGGACGGATTCATAAAAAACAATGAGTCCATCGATTTCCTTTGCTCTTTCTAATTCTCGGCGTTTTTTACTCGGTTTTTCAGAGAGAAATCCTAAAAAATACGTAGGATTCACTTGGAATCCTGACACTGATAGAAGTGCTGTCAGTGCCGATGCACCAGGGACTGGGATAATGGAGATCCCGTTTTCCCTTGCTGTCCGAACCATTTGGCTTCCCGGGTCTGAAACACCCGGTGTCCCGGCATCGGAAACAAGAGCCATTGACTTTCCTTGTTTTAATTGTTCTAATACATTTGCAAAAGGGGTTTCGGAATGGTCTCTGTAGAGAGCTAGAACCTGGGTGACGATCCCTAATTTGTGGAAAAGAGATTTGGTTTCTTTTGTTGATTCACATAAGACAAGGTCGACTTCTTTTAAGATCTCAATGGCGCGGAGAGTGATGTCACCCATATTGCCGATGGGAGTCGCCACAACATAGAGAGTCCCTGTTTCTCGTTTATGGGCCAACGGATTGGCACCCCGGAGGGACTTGCCCTGCAGGGCAGGTGCAACCTAACTCATTATTCCCTTTGGTACAAGGGTTACAAGCAGTTCCTAAGGCACAAGCACTCGGAGTGGTGCAGGAAGGATTGGAACAAGTGGTGGTATTACATCCCGTTCCAACGGCACAAAGTGTCTGGATGTCATTGACTCGATTGGGAATCGCACAAGTGCTCACCGCTGTCGATGGGTTCGAAATGAGTCCCCCTGTGAGCATTGACCGGATCGTAAAATTATAAATTTGGCATTTTTGGAAAAACTCAGTCCCTGGTGGAGGGACAGCAAACCGAATTCGTTTGGTGATGACCCTTGCGGAAGAGGTGGACGCCTCATATGGAAGGTGAGGGAAACTGGGTTGTACCCCATCTTCCAACCATTCCCCTTGGATCGTTTGGATGATCCCAGGGAAGGCTGTGGTCACATATAAATTGTAACCAACAAACTGCGGTTCCCTGTTGGTAACATAGTAACGAAGGATATATTCTGGTCTTGGGTCTGGGTTATAATTGAGTACATCTGTTTGGTAATCGTTTGTGATATTACTATTCACTGCCACCACAGAAAGGATTTGAGGAACACTTGGTGGGACGAGAAATACAAAAGGTGCCACGGGAGTGTCTGTGTTCACTCCACAATGAAAAAAAGAGAGAAAAGATACGCCGATATAGTAAATTGGATGTAAAGAAGGAAAACGCATTCTATTTCTCGTTTCTCTTCCAAGTTTTCAGGAATTCAATCTATGGGAATCCAAAAAAAATTACTATTTGTATCCATTTCACTCATCGGACTATTTTTTCTCATCCTGCTCATGCTCGGAGGAGAGGATGAAGATGAAATTCGTCGTAAAAAAGAAAAAAGTTCACAGGCGCTCGCTCTATTTGGTGGTGGGACAGGGAACCCAAAAGGAACCAATCGTTTGGGTGTCCGAGGTGAAGATTCTGGTTCAATCTTTGATTCAGATTATTACAATGCGGGTGGGATGCGTTATGAAGACGACCCAAATATCGCTTCTGGTGAATCAGGCGAAATTCCGATCAACCCTCAGACTGGAAAACCATATCCTCCGGAAGCAATGCAAGCCTTTGAGGAACTTAGGGAACAGTTCCCTGACAATGATTTGATCCCAAAACGGATGACAGCTGAAGACAAAAAGAAACAATCCGAGTTCAATCAAAAACTCACAAGGGCCACAAACTCTGTGTTTGGTGGAAATCCAAATGCAACCGATTTAACGACATACTATGGCCACGTTCGAAAACAAGGAAAGGACCGACTTGAAATCATAAACTATCTGATTGAATCCCAAGGTGGAGACGATCCTGAGATGGATAAAAAATTCCAAGAGATTTTAAAGAACATCCAATTCCAAAACGAACAAATTGAAAAAGAAGCAGCAAACGCTTTTACAAAAGCGGGACTACAACCCCCTCCTTAAGTTTCATTTGAGAGGATGGGGAAGCGGTAACTCGATTTTGGATCGAGTCCGTATTCGTCCAAATGGAAAGAGGGGGGAAGCCTTTCTCTTTTCCATTGGGAGATACCAAATAATTTTTTAAATTTTTGAATGTAACCAAACAGTTGTTCTTTCGATTCCCAAGGGAATTCTTTACTGAGTCCATCCAATACATCCATTTCGGTCATTGCCAAAAACACAATCTTATGTTCGATTGAATTTAGAATTGGGTATGGCATTAGATCCTTTTCGTCTTCTTGGTGTTCTGCGAGGGGTTTGAGTTCAGCTGTGGGTTTTGTATTCCGTAACATTTGGATAGAATGTTTTGGAGTGATATAACGATTGTTTCCTTTTTGGATGTCATCAAGCCAATCTAATAAAAATTCCTTACTCACACCTGCCAGTGGCGCAATGGAACCCGAAGAATCTCCATCCATGGTTGTGTACCCTACGGCCGCTTCACTACGATTCCCTGTGGATAAAAGAAGGTGCCCATTCAAATTTGCTAGTAACCAAATGAGAGGTGACCTGACCCGTGCTTGTATGTTTTGTAAGGCAAGGTCGTGTTCTTTCCAGTTGAGATTTATACCCTTCACTGATTCAATGAGAGAAACAGATGAGGAAACAATTTCATCAATTGAGATGGAATGGAATTCACAGTCCAATTCTTCACTTAAGGTTTTTGCAATTTCTTCCGTGATAGGGGAATTGTTTTTAGTTTTTTGGTATAAAGTCACTAGGAGATTTTTTTCATTCCAACCAAGTTTAGATAAGATTCCTTCTCCATTTTCTTCTTTTGCGATGGTGACAAAGGTTGAAACAAGGATAGCACAAGTAGCACTATCAGCACCACCAGATAAAGAAAGTGTATATCCTTTCGTTTTTGATTTTCGTAAGTAATCAAATAACCCAAGGCAAACTGCTTTTGTAAATTCTTCAAAAGGACTTAGATCGATTGTAGTAGGAAGTGATTTTGAATTTGTTTCTTCACGTTTGTCTAAAACCAACAAACGAGTCTGATCAGATTTTTCACTCGGAATCACTTCGCCAAGTGTGATGGTAGGGACTTCCTCGGAATTTGTTTTTGGATGTGGCTCTCTTAAGTTACGTGCCTTTGCCGCACGGATTTCACTTGGGTGAAAGGAGTGGGTAGTGATGGCATAGGGCGTGAAATGGAGCCTTTGGCCCTCGCTTACCAAATTCCCACAGGAAGCAAAAAAGGCCCCTCCCTCAAAGATAATCCTTCCCGATTCGTTCCCACATAAGTTTGTAAACACTTGTAAATTGTTTTGGTTACGACTGGTTTCTGCAAAAATTTGCCTTCGGATCTTTTGTTTTCCCAGAGCAAAATGAGAAGCGCCTGGTGAAAGTAATACGTCTACACCTGATAAATTATAAAATTGAGATGGTTTCAGTGCCGACCAACTGTCTTCACAAATCTCAATTGCAAAACGGATACTTTGGTCGAGAAAGATAAAATTTCCAAAGGGAACTTTCTGTTTGTTAAGAGAGATGGTTTTATTTTGAAACGATTGTGGTGAGTGGAACCACCTTCTTTCATAATGTACACCTGTATTTGCCAAATTCAGTTTGGGAACAATTGCTTGGACTTTTCCGTGAGAAAGAACCGCCATACAATTGTAAAGGTAGGATTCGACGAAGACTGGAAGTCCTACAACAACTACCTGATTTGGAGAAATGATTTTGATTTTGTCTAAGTTTTCTGCTGCTTTTTCCCAGAGACTTGGCCTATAAAAAGCATCCTCACATCCATAACCTGAAATACAAAGTTCAGGGAATAAGATGATGTTGGCATCTCTGGAATCCGGTGATTGGATTGCCGATCGAATGTTTTCAAAATTGCCTTGGAAATCAAGAGGAGTGGTATTAAGCGAAACAGCGGCAATTTTATATTTTATCATACGGAAAAACTCTGTTATAAATCTTTTCCGACGCACCTCTGTTTTCTACAACAAAGTTTCGATTGGTAGATCCCATCTTTTCTCTTAACTCTTTGTTCTGCACAAGTTTTTGGAAATTGGTCACAAAATTAGCCACCGTTTCAGTCTTTATAAGACCACCTAACTCTTGCATGACGATTGCTTCTGGAGCATTTTGGATCCTCGGCCCTGTGATGATGGGTAGACCTAGGGCTGCAGGTTCGATCGTATTGTGGATTCGGTTGTGGAAAGCTCCACCAACATATGCAATACTGCCAAACTTGTAAGCAAAGGCGAGGATCCCTAAAACATCAAAGAGTAAAAATTTAGGATGTGGGTTTTTGTTTTTAAATTCAGAAAAGATCGAGACAGATCCAAATGTTTCCAATTTGGTTTTTAAATCCAACATCCTGTCTGTTTCCCATTTGTGTGGAAAAATCCAATAAAAAGCATCATCTTGATTGGATTCTAGATACTTTAAAAAATAGGATTCGCAAATTGGATATGTAGATCCAAGGATCACTGGTTTGTGAGTCTTTAAAAATTCATTTTGTTTTGTTACAAACTCTGAAAACAACGGATGGGGAGATTTTGTTTCCAATTTATTCCATACCGATTCAAATCGAGTGTCTCCCAAGACTTCAAATTCTGTTCCTTCCGACACAAGCCCAACAAATTCTTTTGCCATAAGAGAATGACTCGGGTAAATTCCTGAAAGGTACCGGAAGGAGGATTTGGTGAGAATTCGTACCAATGGATTTTTTCGAGAAGACTGAGATGATAAACTTGCACAACAAAGATACGATTTTGTTTTAAACCGGGATGCATTCTTCAAAAGATTAGGCCAAGTATCCCAAGCCATAATGAATAAATATTTAGGTTTAAAAAATCGAAAGATTTTATCATAGGCAAAGGGTAGGTCAAACGGAAGGAAAAAATAAACATCCGCTAGTGGGTCAGAAAAGGCTCCTTCTTTTACGGAAGATGAGAATACAGATTGGATGATGAATAAATTTGGTCTATGCCTTCGGACAGTTTCTGCTAACGCCTTTGCTTGGTCGAGTTCACCTACACTGGCGGAATGGAACCAAATGACCGTTTTGCCATTTGGTGAATGTAAGAATAAATTTTGAAACGAGAGATTTCGTTTTTGGATTTCAGTTCTTATTTTTTTAGAAAATAGAGATAGAAATTTGAGTAAAACCCAAATCTTAAGGATCAGTGTGTTATAGAAAAAATACACCATTTAGCGTTTGTTACCCCAAGTATCATTCACTTCTGATCCAGGGTAACTGAAAGTACGTTTATCAATCACAAAACACAAATTATCAAAGTACAAATGAAACTCACCTTTTTTTTGCGAAGTTAGACTTTTCAATCGAAAAGATGCAAATGAAATTGGAAATGACATGGATTGGATAAGCCTTGTATTTTCTCTCGGTAAATTGATTTTAAATTCTAATCTGCGCCATCCTACAAAATTTAAGGTTCCCAAATCAAAATATAGGTCCTTCGATTTTTTTTGTGAAAGTCCCATACTCAAATTGATATGGTGGCCTTCTGAATACACCCACAAGATCCCTTGGATGGGCATTCCCAGTGGGAGGAGAATTGGTTCTTTCGGACGGATCTCCCAATGGTCAAGCCTTGGATTTTCCACATAACTTTGGACTAGAAAACTCGTTTGGTTTTCAAGGTTGGGATAACCAGATTCTTTGAGCAATTTTGATTCTTCTAAAAATGCTTCTGATTTGGGAATGGATGCTGCAAATTGAGTGTGGGTCAAAAAGGAATCCACTCGGTAAAAATCCCAAGGCCTTTCCCCTTCAAAATCATCGACTAAATACAGAAGGTAGTGGGTGTCGATCGAGAGAGCTGATTTTAAAATTTGAACACTACCCAATTCATCCGGGTTATGAGGCCTCGGAAGAGACAAAAGACTGGAAAAACTCAGGTAGAAACCTAAACAGAATGTGATTTTTTTTATGTTAAACATGATTTCTCACTTTGCGAAAGTCCAAAAACGTGTACTCTATCCTTATCAAAGGAAAGGAATCCGCACGTCATGGGCCGCCGCGACAATTTGAAAATACTCACAACTGCCATTCTAGTGGTCCTACTTCTTTCATCGTTCATTTTTGCATTTATCTATAGAAACGAAATTTACCAAAAGCTCCAAACCATCGGAAAAAACAAAGAAGTTGAGATGGTTGACCGTGAAATTGCAAAATCCCCGGAAACAATCCCTCCACTATCTGACAATTTGAACGACCGAGACAATCGGGAATCGATGGAAGACCGCACAAAGTTACCTGAATTGCCAAGCCTTGAAGACATGGAACCTGATTCGGGACGACCACGTTCTGTGTCTGTTGCTTCTGGTGCCAAAACAAAAGAAGGAAAAGAGAGTAGTTCACGTCTCCAAGAAAAACTGGACCAAGTGGAAGAACAATTTTCACCAAAAGAAAAAGAATCTTCGCAAATCAAACCTGCGATCAAAGAGAATGTGAAAAAACAGACTGAGGAAAAAACTGAATCTGTTCCAAAAGAGAAAGTGGAATCCATTGTGGAATCGAAACCACAAACCAAATCCAAAAAGTCAAAAGTTCAAAAAGAATCCTCTTATGTGAATACCAAACAAAAACGTAATAAAAATACGAACACTTCGTATTCAAAATCTCAGTATTCAAACGTGAAGGAAACAAAGATCAGTAAAAAAACTTCACCGAAACAAAATGGTGCCAATTCTAATTTAGAAGTTCGAATGAAAGAAGTGGAACAGAAGCTTACCTCACAAAATGAACGGAACGAAAAGCGGTTTATCGAAATCGAACGTCGTATTGAAAGTTTAGAAAAATCGTTAGCAAAGTAATCGTGTCTGATTACATCTCAATTTACAAGGCTATTGAAAACGAACTGAAATCCCTTTCCAAGGAAAACACAACGCTCATTGCCGTTTCCAAAACGAAACCTTATGAAGTGGTTAGGGAAGCTTACATACAAGGCATTCGTGAGTTTGGTGAAAACTATATCCCGGAAGCGATCGAAAAGTTTACAAGGTTAAGAGAAGAATTCCCAGAAGCCAATGGCAACGTGAATGTACATCATATCGGACCTGTGCAATCTGGGACCTTACGTAAGTTATTTGGTGTATTTTCCTATACTCATGGAGTGGGATCGTTTTCAAGTCTTGGTGAATTGGCAAAACGTGCCGAAAAAGAAAAAAAATTAATACGGTATTTTTTACAAACTAATCTGACAGGAGAAAATACCAAACATGGATTCAGTTTGGAAACACTCTTGGAAAACAAAAACACATTGTCCAAATACCAAAATGAATTTTGTATTTGGGAAGGTTTCATGGGTATGGGACCTTCTTCTGGAGATTTGTTGGAAACGAAACTTGCTTTTACGAAGTTATCTAATTTTCGTAAGGAACATTTTCCTACGTTGCAATTATCGATGGGGATGAGTGGTGATTATACAATGGCAGTCGAACTAGGATCCAACTTTGTAAGGATCGGATCAAAAATTTTTGGAGAAAGAGATTATGGCACACACTCCGTTTAAAACAGTTGGGATGGTTGGTCTTGGTAAAATGGGGGGTGCTGTGGCAAAGGCACTCGTAAACCAAGGGACGAAGGTTTTTGCCTTTGATCCAAACTTAAAAATTTCTCCTGTAGAAGGAGTTACACTTGTTTCTACTTTGGAACGATTGGAAGAAGAGGTTGGCCTTTTTGTCATTGCCGTGAAACCAAATTTAGTGGGACCAGTGCTTTCCGAATTAAAAAAACCATCAGTGATAGTTTCCATTGCTGCTGGGATTTCTTATGAACAACTGGTTTCTTTTTCTCCCAAGGGCTCTACTTGTGTGAGAGTGATGCCAAACCTTCCCCTCGTTTCCAATCGTGGTGCCATGGGCTATTACTGTTCCGATGAGGCTGTATCACATGTAGAACGACTGTTTTATGGGATGGGAGATTGTGTTCGTATATCCAAAGAGTCGCTGATGGATGTTGTCACGGGTCTTTCCGGTTCGGGGCCTGCCTATGTCCTAACATTTCTCCAAGCGATGGCGGAGGGTGCGTTACAAGAAGGTCTTAGTTATGAGGAAGCCTTAGGGCTTGCGATGGAAACAATTGAAGGGACACTTGTTTATTTCCGGGAACTACGAATGAAAGACCATACCCTGCATCCGATGGAAGTACGAAACTGGGTGACTTCCCCTGGAGGGACTACCATTCATGGACTGGATGCTCTGGAGCGAGGTGGGTTTTCCACCGCAGTGCGGGATGCCATTCGTAAGGCAACCGAGAGAAGTAAAGAATTAGGGAAGGGATAATAACGGTTGCGCGGACAGGATTCGAACCTGTGGCCTTTGGGTTATGAGCCCAACGAGCTACCAGCTGCTCCACCGCGCGGTATACGACCATTCTTTTTAAGATTCGTTTATTGTCAACACAATGAAAGAAGAAACTTTCAAATGGAAAACCTTCCGTAAATTTATCGGTTTCCGCCAAAATCTTACTTTACAGGTGTCAAATAGAGCGAATGATTCCTATCTTATATAGAATTCTGGCGGTGCGTTTTGTCTTTTAAAGAAAACACTGATATCGTTTTTGAGCATTACGAAAAAAAAATCTACGACCAAAAACAACTACTGGAAATCTCCCGTGCATTAAATTCCACGTTAGACTATAAGTATTTAATTGATGCAATTCTTAACATTTGTTTGGCGCAGTTACAAACGCTTCACGCTGCCATGTACCTTGAACCAGAAATTGATTTGGGTCTTTTTAAATTAGAACCACAGTCCATCAAAGGATTTGAGTTAAGCACAGAAGAACAAAACTACGAAATCAAAATTGATAGCCCACTGATCCATTATTTTGAGGAAAAACCAAAAGCCATTACGATGGACCAAATCCTCCAAATGGAAGTTTTAAACAAAATCCCTGATATTGTGTACCTTCGAAAAATGGGAGCAGAGATCCTCGTTCCCCTCAACGCCAAAGGGAAGGTGAATGGGTTACTTGTCCTTGGTGACAAAATGACTTCTGAAGAATTTTTGGAAGATGAAAAAGAATTTATGACCACTCTCGCAAATCTGGCAGGGATTGCCGTGGACAACGCACGTTTATATGAGCTTGCCACTGTGGATATGATGACGGGTTTAAAAATCCACCACTACTTCCAAACGAAACTCAAAGAAGAGATGGAACGTTGCCGTAAAAAAGGTACTAAGTTGTCCCTTCTTTTTACAGACGTGGACAAATTCAAAACCTTCAATGATACCTATGGTCACCAAGCAGGGGACGTTGTCCTGATTGAAGTAGCAAAACAACTCATCCAAAAAGCACAACGCCACCACATCCCTGCGCGGTATGGTGGGGAAGAGTTTTGCCTCGTGATGCCAGGAGCCACAGAAGAGGAAGCCATTGCCAAAGGGGAAGAGATCCGAAAGGCTGTGGAAGCCATGGTGGTCAAAAATCCCAATGACGACTCGGATCTAAAAGTCACACTCTCGGTAGGAGTTTCGAGCTTTCGATCCACCGATAGAAATAACAAAGATCTTATCGAACGTGCGGATAAGGCACTATACCAAGCCAAACATTCCGGCAGAAACCGCACAATTTGTTATAAAGATTAGGAAATTTGCCGATGGGTAGAGTATGGCAGAACCTGCATACCTACTCAAAGACCTTTCACCTTCTGTTCCCTCAGATGTGTATGAATCAATTCGTAACCGAGCCCTTGGACTTTCTTCTTTCAATTTCCAACCTTACTCGTGTTTCATTGAATACAAATCAAAAGATGCCAACACAGGGATTGAATATAGAGATTGTACGGTAGATTATTCCAGATGCCCACATTCTCGTTGCATCAAAAAATTGGTTTAGTTTTCCTCTGCCTCAGTGTTGGGATGTGTTTGCCACACCCAACACGAAACATTTCTCTAAACGATCAAACGTCTCAATTCCTTAAACCATCTCCATCGCATCGAAACCAGTCTTCTAAAAACTTCTTGTTTCCACGAACACTCCCTCCTCACACCAAAGTACAAGTGTTAGATACTGGTATCTCTTTATTATTACTTGGTTTCCAAACGACAACAGGGGAGAAGGTTTCGTTTTTGTGGGATACAGGTTCTGACATTAGTTTTTATGAAGGGTCAGATTCTTTGGAGGCAAAAGATTTTCAAATTGGTGAAAAAAAACTCAGACTCCGAAGCGGAGAAGGGATTTTACCCGATGGCATTCAAGGTCTCCTTGGTCTTGATGCCTTTCGCGGAACCTGTGTGTTTTGGGATCAGGATCTTTTGTATTGGTTTCCGAGTGAATCTCCATTCTGTGACCACCCGGATGCCTATCTTGGCACCCAATTGAAATTCCTCACCACAAAACAAAAGGGTGAACATTCCTATGTTCAATTTGAATACCCAAAATCCTTTCCATCATATGCTCATTTGGATACGGGGGCTTCGTTATCAATTTTGCCCAAAGGGGGAGGAGAAGATTACTTGGGTGAAAAGAGAGTGTTCCGTCCAGGTGGAACCATCTTAACCCTAGACCATTGGCTAGCGAAGGAAACTCTGATACTCATGAGCAAATCTGGGTTTCGTGAAGAATATCCGAACGTTGAGTTTCTCACAGGAATTTCACTTGAGAATTTCCATTTGTCGGGGGACAAGGATAAGGAAGAGGTTTGGGTGATCGGACTTGGTGTTTTACGGACACGTCCCTTGTATTGGGATTTTTCCAGGAAACGAATTGGCATCATCCACCAAGAGAACTAAGGTGAAAGATAAAGAAAAAATCATAGTGGCGATGAGTGGTGGAGTGGACAGCGCAGTTGCGGCAGGCCTCCTCATGGAAGCAGGATACGATGTCATTGGTGTAAACCTTAGAACTTGGGAATACGAAGCTCCTGCTTGTGATACCACTAAAAAATCCTGTTGTTCACCTGAAGATATCCGAGATGCCCGTGATGTAGGCCTCTCACTTAACATTCCTTTTTATGTGATCAAAATGGAAAAGGTATTTGGGGAACGAGTGATCGATCGTTTTATCAGCGATTATAAAGATGGAAGGACCCCAAACCCTTGTGTGGAATGTAACACCTTTGTAAAGTTTGGTGCTCTTTTTGAGCAGGCTAAAAAATTAGGAATTGATAAAATTGCCACAGGTCATTATGCACGTGTCATCGAAGTGGATGGTCGCTATGCAATTCGTAATGCCGTCGACATGAAAAAAAATCAAGCGTACTATTTGTACGGACTAAGCCAAGACAATATCAAAAATACAGTTTTTCCTTTGGGTGAGATGGACAAATCCCAAGTAAGAGAGATTGCGAAACGAATGGGTTTACCCGTTGCTGAAAAACCGGAATCGCAAGAGATATGTTTTATCCCAGAAAATGATTATAGATCGTTTCTCAAAAAGAAAGGTATGGAATTCACACCTGGTTTTTTTAAATTGGCTTCCGGTCAAATCATCGGCAAACACCAAGGAAAAGAAGGATTTACGATCGGACAAAGGAAGGGTCTCGGCATTGCTTGGAAAAATCCATTGTATGTCCTCTCCATTGAGGATGATGGAACGGTCATTCTTGGGGAAGAAGAAGAAACTGTTTCTGAGTCTTTTGTATTGGAAGAAATTACTTACCAAGGTTTGGCGCCCCTCAGTCTGAACCAATCCATGGTGATGAAAGTCCAAATCCGTTACCGAAGTGCACCTGTTCTTTGTCAGGTGACCTCTCTTGGAGACAATTGGAAGGTTACATTTTTAGAAGACGTAAAAAGTGTGACACCTGGCCAATCCGCAACTTTTTACCCGGCAAACGGAGATTATTTGTTAGCTGGTGGAATCATTCAAAAAGGATCCATCACTCGTAAAGTTAAACCAAACGTGGAAGTTTCAAGGGAGAGTGTTCCCATTTGAAATCAGTTGAAGGAAAAACAATCCTCATCATCGGTGGTGGATTGTTACAAGTTCCCATCATCCAAACAGCAAAAACGATGCGTCTGCATACAGTTGTTGCCGACATGAATCCCACTTCGATTGGATTCCAAATTGCCGATGAAACCATCCTCATGTCCACAAAGGATGTGGAGGGAATGGTTCGTGAGGCAAAAAAGTTTTCACAAAAAACAACCATCCATGGAGTGATCACTGCAGGAACGGATGCCAGTATGACCGTGGCGGCCGTTGCTTCCGCCTTACAGCTTCCAGGGATTCGGTTTGTGGACGCCGAAGCTGCTTCCAATAAAGTGAAGATGCGAAAACGTCTTAAAGAATTTGGACTTCCCATCCCTCGTTTTGCACCTGTTTGGTCCATGCAAGATGCAAAGGACGCTTTGGATGAACTTACATTTCCCCTTGTGATGAAACCTGCAGACAATATGGGAGCTCGGGGTGTGATCAAAGTCACAAACCGTGATGATTTACAAGTTGCCTTTCGCCATGCCAAACGATTCTGTCCCACAGGCGAATTGATTTTGGAAGAGTATATGGAAGGACCAGAACTATCAGTGGATGCCCTTGCCTTCCAAGGACAAATCCGAATGACAGGGATTGCGGATCGAATCATTGAAAGAGAACCTTACTTCATTGAGGTGGGTCATAATATGCCTTCTGCCTTACCAAAAGATGTTTTGGATGAAGTGGAACGTGTGATGGCAGGTGGAATGAGAGCCCTAGGCATCCATTTGGGTGCAGGAAAAGGGGACATTAAGGTCACAAAAGATGGTGTGAAAATTGGTGAAATTGCGGCCAGGTTGTCCGGTGGTTTTATGTCTGCCTTCACCTATCCATTGTCAACTGGTGTGAACTTAAACCGGGCTGCACTTCTTATCTCTCTTGGGGAAACACCAGACAATTTAGAACCTGTAGTCAATCGTGTTTCCATTGAACGGTCGTTATTGTCAAAACCAGGAAAACTCATTTCGATTAGTGGTGTAGAGGAAATCAAAAAAATTGAAGGTGTTTCAGAAGTTTTTTTGCAGTCCAAACCTGGTGATATCATTAAGGAACCTACAAATAACATTGATAAGTCGGGTCATGTCATCATCGTTTCCGATACATTAAAAGAAGCAGAACAAGTTTTTGAAAAAGTCAAACAAACCATACGATTTGAGGTAGATGAACAATTTTCGATCACAGAAAAAGAAATTGCAGACCAAGCTCGGATTCGATTTGGAAAAGATATTTGTTGGGTTTGTAAGGTATGTGATGGGAACAATTGTGCTTCAGGGATTCCTGGAATGGGTGGTGTGGGTCTTATGGAAACCTTTCAAGACAACCACGAATCTCTCTCGGAATATAAAATCTTACCAGGGTATATCAGAGAACATGTATCACCAAATATCCAAACCAAATTTTTAGGTTATGATTTAAAAACTCCGATTATGGCAGCTCCGATGACAGGGGTTGGAACGAATATGAACTTTGTTATGACTGATGCAGATTATGCACATAATGTAGTTCGTTCCTTTTCTCAAAATGGAAGTCTTGCATGGCTTGGAGATGGTGCCTCTCCAGAAAAATACAAAATCATGTTAGAAGCTTTGAAAAAAGTTTCTGGAAAAGGGATTCTGATTTGTAAACCAAGAGAAGATGAATCACTTTTACTGGAAAGATTCAAACAAGCCGAGGCGGACGGAGTGTTCGCTATTGGAATGGACATTGATGCGGTTAATTTCAAGACGATGGTGCAAAAAAATCTTTCAAGTGTCACAAGACCACTTGATGCCCTGATCAAACTAAAAGAAAAAACGAAACTCCCATTCATTCTAAAAGGGATCATGAACCCGGAAGATGCAAAATTAGCTGTGGAGGGAGGTTTCTCCGCAATTGTTGTGTCCAATCATGGGGGAAGGGTGCTTGATGGAATGCCTGGAACCGCAAGAGTATTGCCTAAAATAGCAGAAGTCGTAAAAGGGAAAATCCCACTCCTTGTTGATGGGGGGATTCGATCTGGAATGGATGTATTTAAAATGATAGCACTTGGTGCAGATGCTGTACTTGTGGGTCGTCCTGTGGCAATTTCTCTTGTGGGTGGAGAAGATGCTGGGATTCGATTTCTTTTACAAAAATATTCGGAAGAACTAAAACAGTCAATGAGTGTGACTGGAGCCAAAACTTTAGTAGACATCAAGCGATCGATGTTGCTTCATAAACAACACGGTTGAGTATGGATAAAGAAATCAAAGACCCTGAAGGTATTTTGAAGGTAATTACCGCTTTGTTTGGAAAATTACCTGCATACATCGTAAACTCAGAAAAAGAATTTCCTGTCAAAATCATCGCTCTTAAAAACAAAGCTCTTATCATTAATACAAGTTTAAAGTTTCCAACAAGAGATCGAATCCTTACCGTTGTCCATAATGGAAGCAAATTTTTAGCACACTTTAACTTGGCTGGTGGAGATGGAAACGGAATCGAAATTTTAACACCTGTCAAAATTCAAATCACAGCGGCTTCGAGACAAGGTGCAAGGGTAGAAGTTAGCCAAATCCAAACAGGAATGATTGTTAACAACATCATCAACGTGAATGATGTTTCAAAAGCAATTGGTTTTGATGATAAAAAAGTAGATACGATTTTACTTGCGTATCGTACAAAACTCGCTAAAGCCTTTCCTTTATCTTCTATCTTTTTTGCTGGACGAATGGATAACCGACTTCGTTTGATGCACCATTACGACAAAGATATATTTATTGTAGACAGAAAAGAAAAATCAACCGCATCACCTGAGTTTTTTCCCTTTGATGAGTACCTTCGTATTTTCGAAAATTCTAAAATACCGGACAACTTTATATCAGAGATTTGTGTTCCCATTAAATACAAAGGGTATGTTCATTTGGGATACGTTCAGGTGTTATCTGAAAAACCACTTGATTTCGAAGTTTATAAACAAATTCAAACCTTTGCGGGTGCCGTGAGTCGAGACATCATCAATACAGGTGTGTTCCAAGAATCAAGAGATGTTTGCCAAGTGATGGATTTAAGTATGGGTGGTATCAGTTTTATCCATGCTCCCTCAAGGTCTTTTTCTCGCTCTGTGACACTTAATGGCACTATCCTTTTTGACTTAAATCTTGAAGCAGGAAAAAAAGTCACCATTCGAGGTATTATCAAAAATATTCGAAACCAAGAAACAAACTTTCGTGTGGGGTGTCAGTTCTATAACCTAACTGAAAAAGACACTCAAACATTAGAAGATTTTTTGAATGTTGGAAAAGAAGAAGAGTCAAAAACGGAAGTACCGACATCGGAAAATGAATCCACATCAGAAAGTGAAACAAACGATGGACACGAAGGAATTGAATCCACACCAAATGATTTTGATGAAGGGTTATCTGAAGCAGCAATGGATGAAAATAGTATAGAAGATCCATTCGCCAATCAATTGAATGATGAGTTTACAGATACCACAGAAGAACCTAAATAAATGACAAGTTATCAATCGGTCATTCGTCCCCCTTATGTGGGTAAAACGGTGATTGATTATCTTTCGCAAAAATTTCCCTACCATAGTTTTGAAGAATGGAACTTTCTGATAACAGAAGGACGAATCACGGTTTCTGGGAAACTTGTCGCTTCTGATGTAAAATTACATAATGGAGAAATAGTCGAATACAATCCAATTCCTGGAAGAATTAAAGAACCAGAGGTTGACGGGAATTATACGATTTTATTAGAAACAGATGAGTTGTTATTTGTGGATAAACCAGGGAATCTTCCAATGCACCCTGCCGGAAGATATAGAACCAAAACTCTCCTTAGTTTTTTGGAAACAAAGTATCCGAAAATCATTCCAGTCCACAGGTTAGACCGAGAAACTTCCGGCATTGTTGTTTTTGCTAAGTCTGAAGAAAGTCGAAAATGGCTTCAGAAAAAATTTGAGACTAGGGAAGTATACAAAGAATATTTTGCAATTGTATCGGGGGATTTTAGAGAAGAACGAACGTTAAATGGTTATATCGGAAAAGATATACATTCTGCGATTCGGAAAAAAATGGTTTATTCCGCCGATGAGTTTTTTGAATCCAAAACTTGTCATACACAGTTTTACCCAATCCTATTTAATCATGACAAAAATATAAGTTTAGTGCTTGTGAGGCCAATTACAGGTAGAATTCACCAAATCCGTGCTAGTTTATTGTATTTAGGGTTTCCGATTCTTGGAGATAAAATGTATGGTTCACGGGAATCTATCTTTTTGGATTTCGTCAATATGGGTATGACTGATTCTTTGAAGGAAGAACTAGGTTTTGATAGGCAATTATTACATGCATATAGCATTCGTTTTGTGGACGAAAGGGTGAATCAAATGGTACACGTTCATTCTAATACGTTTAAAGAAATGGAACTTTACTTCCCCAATTGGAAAAACTATGTCCCATAGCTTTTAATAAAAATCCAATGTAAGAATCACCTTTCCTCCGATCTTTTAAGAAAGAAAGAGGAGGCTTTTGCAAAGGATGGCAGGAGCAGGCAGATTACTTAAGGATTCCGATAAAATCGTATTTGGTGAATTTTGGACGGCGAAACAAAGACAAGGCCATCCAATCCATCATACCGTTAGTTATAGAGCATCATTCAAACCAGAGCTTCCTTCTTTTTTTATGAAGGAATTTTTAAAAAAGAAAAATCGAGTCGTTTATGATCCGTTTGGTGGTCGTGGGACAACTGCAATTCAAGCAAATATTGAAGGTCATGCTGCAATTCACAATGACATTCATCCATTATCGATTTTTCTTGCGAGTGCAAGGCAATATGTTCCGAAATTTGTGGATTTAGAAAAGAAGCTAAATTTATTGGATTTGGATAAAGAAGTAGAAGATGATCCTTTTGATGTATATTTACTTCCTTTTTTTCACCCACGAACGTTAAAAGAAATCAAAAATCTTAAACATTATATGGCAATTGATGACTCGGTAGAAATGAAATTTATTTCTCTCATCGCTTTGTCACGGTTACACGGTCATAGCACTGGATTTTTTTCAGTTTATACCTTTCCTCAAGTTTCAATTCCACCTGAAGCCCAGGCTAAGAATAACTTGAAACGAGGTGTCACACCAGAATACCGACCCATCAAACCAAGAATCTTACAAAAGATGAAACGTGATTTGGCATTGCCTATCCCACCTTTTTACCACGAGTTTTCTAAGAATAACATTTACTCTCTAAATTCTGCTAATTCTGTTCCCAATGTGGAAACTGAATCAGTCGACCTAATTGTAACGTCTCCACCATTTTTAGATAAAGTGGATTATGAGGGAGACAATTGGTTACGACACTGGTTTTTAGACATCAAAAAATCGAAGGATCGAAAACTAAGTATTTTTAGTAATATCAACGATTGGAATGAATTCATTCGCTCCACATTAAAAGAGTCTGCACGTGTTCTAAAAAAAGGCGCGTATATGGTAATGGAAGTTGGAGAAGTGAAAAAAGGAAATTCGATTCTTTATTTGGATGAAGATGTGGTTCGTATGGCAGAAGGTACAGGACTTGTTTGGAATAAAACCTATGTCCATACCCAAAGTTTTACAAAACTTTCAAATTGTTGGCAAGTTTCCAATAATGAAAAAGGAACAAATTCGAATCGATGTGTAGTTCTTAGAAAGGTTTTGTAAGTCTAAAGATTATGAAGCCGTATTTGATTTTATTTCTGTTGTCTTCTGTTTTGGGTTTAGGATTTACCAGTTGTAACGAATCCAAAGAGATCCAAGCAGGAGAGTCGATTACATCCCATCCTATTGAGGTGACAATCAAAGAAAAGGGAAAGGGAAAGTTTGCATTAGAGTTGTACTTACCAAGAGATTTTGGGTTCCAAATTGAGGCACCTCACCGAATATTTTTATCTGGTTCTGATGGATTGAAAGTGACGAGTGCTGACTTAAAGTTAAATGGTCCGACGCATCCAAAAAAGATAGAATACTTTGAATATGTAAAACCCTTAACCTTCCAAGTAGAAGGGAAAGGGAAATTACAAATGGAAGGAAAGTTGTTTTACTGTAATTTTGTGAAGAATATTTGTATTCCAGCTAAAATCAGTAAGTCGTTTTCGATTTAGAGCAATTAAAATTCATACGAGTGATGAATTTAAACACATCACTCTAAGTCTTTCGTCACTAGACGTTTTAAGTTGGGTTTTTGGATTTGGTATAGAAAAAAATACCTACCGCCGATGGAAACGTTTTTGTTTACAATTTTTCCTTCTTTCGATATCTCCCGTAGTTCTTTTTTCCCTTTATCCGATAGATTTGGAATTGTATAAGTTTTTAAAAGATTGAGAGATTTTTGTTCGGCAATGGTCTTTGCTTCTTCTTCTCTTTCTTTTTCAGTGGGCAACACACTTGAGACTGCAACTTGGAATAAACTTTCAGATAAAAAACCTTCTTTGGCTTTCGTGAATTCAATCACTAATTCCGTTTCTTCTGGTTTGGTTTCGATTGTTTCTTTTACTTCTTTGGTTTCTTTGATTTCCTTAGACTTACATTGGGTTAGAGTGAAAGCGAGAAAGAGTGCAAAGAATGCAATGGTAAGTTGTTTGTTCATCTATGGTTTCCTAGGTTCTGAGATCGGTGTTTTCTCAACACGTTCCATTAATTTAGGTTGGATATTTCGAAATAGGAAAGCACATTTTGTTAGGTCAGAATAATCTTCTTTATAGAGAATTAAATTGTCGAAAAACCAAGCAAAATTGTGGAGATTTTCACGATCACTCTCTTTTCTGTTTTGGGGATTCCCCCTAACTTCGTCTAGGTTCTGTTTTTGGTTCGGCAACCCACTTGGATCAATCGTTGTTTGGTTTGTAGTCATACCTTGCGTTCCTTGAGGGTTCTGGGTTGTAGTGCCTTGTGTCTGCGTTGTTGTTGTACCCGTTCCAATTGTGCTTGGAAATTGTGGCGCATTGTTTATCAGTCTAGTTTGTCTGTCCTTTCCTTCCAAACTGGTAAGATAGGAATCGATTCCGTCACCAAACTTGTGCTTTTGTCTTTGGATTTTTAAAAGATAGGGGAGTGAAAGATTTTCCCTTTCGACGAAGGCTCTTTTTTTACAATCCTCTCTTCTTTCCTTTCCCGAAATTTCACGATAGGTCACAGGGATATCTACTTTGATTTGGAAGAACTCTCTTGAGATAAATCCTTCGTCTGTTTCATTTTGTAAGGCACGTTCCACATAATTGGGATCTGCGATAGTAAAGAGGCGGCAGGAACAAAAGAGAGTTAAAATTAGAAGTTTACGAACCATTTCCAACTTCAAGACTAGTAGATGATGTCGAAATTACGAATCTTTTTCCTTTGTTTCTTCCTACAATTTTTACCTGTCTTCTCAGAAGATGCATTTTTTGGCACTTCCGAGTCTCAATTCCGAGAAAAAATCAAAACCATCCGTTTGGAAAATGGACTCACCGTTGTGATGATGAAACGTGGCACCTCTCCGACAGTTGCCCTTTATATCAAGTTTTTAGTTGGAGCTGTAGATGAAACACCAGAAGAAGCAGGTACGGCTCATCTTTTAGAACACATGTTATTCAAAGGAACCAAATCGGTAGGAACGATCGATTACCAAAAAGAAGAAAAATACCAAAAACAAATCGAAGTGTGGGGGACAGAACTTGACGATTTGAAATTAAAACGCCGGGATTTATTCACTCGAGGAGAAGTTGTCCCCAAAGCCTTAGAAGAGGAAATCGAAACCTTAAACAGAAGGTTGAAAAACTTAATCCAATTACAAGATGAGTTCATCGTAAAAAACGAAGATTCATATATTTATGAACAAAATGGAGAAGTTGGATTTAATGCATATACGTCTCAAGATGTAACTAATTACCAAATCCAACTTCCCAATAATCGAATTGAAATTTGGGCAAAAATAGAATCGGATCGTTTAAAAAATCCCATCTTACGAGAGTATTATACAGAACGTGATGTCGTCATCGAAGAACGTAGGATGAGAACAGATGATGTAGGTGGGGCAGTCCTACGCGAAAAGTTTTTTTCCACTGCATTTGAAAGCCATCCTTATAGAAAACCAGTGATTGGTTATTCCGCAGAAATTCCATATTTAAAAATTGAGGAAACAAAAGCATTTTTCCAAAAACATTATACACCGAACCGTATGGTGATTTCCATCGTGGGTCAATTTGATATGGTAGAAACGGAAGCGATCATTCGGAAATATTTTTCAGATCTGAAAGCCGGCAAAGAAAGACCACCCTATAAAATTGAAGAAAAATCATTCCCAGGTGAAAAACGATTCAAAGTAAAACATCCATCGGCAAGCCAAATGATGATGGGTTGGATCAAACCGCCATACCCTCATAAAGACAATGCAAGCTTCGATGTTTTATCAAGTATCTTAACTTCTGGTACTGGGTCACGACTTTACAAACGATTGGTTTTGGAAGAGAAATTAGTACTAAGTATTGGAGCTGTGAACGGATACCCAGGAGAACGATACAAAAACTATTTTATATTCTTTATAAATCCCAATGAAGGAGTGGACCCAAATAAAATTGAGGCCATCATCTGGGAAGAAATTTATCGTATCAAAGAACAAGGGATACCAAAAGAAGAATTGGAAAAGGTTAAAAATCAAATGGTTTCCGATTTTATGAAAACTTTAGACCAAAATGGAGCCATTGCCGATTTGCTTAGTTATTACCAACTGTTATATGGTGACTGGAGTGGCCTTTTTAACCAATACCAAACAATAATGAATACCTCAAGTAGTGATATCCAATCACTAATTCCAAAGTATCTCACTAAAGATTTAGTTGTCATTGGTGTACTCGAGGACGTAAGGAAAAAATAATAATGAAACGCATTCTAATCGTAATACTCTTTCTTTGCCTTGACCCATTATTTTCAAGAGAAATGGGCGAATTTGTAAAAGACATACAGTTTGCTCCTTTGGAATTTGAAGTACCGAATATTTCTTCCACTACAAATACAAGTGGAGTGGAAATATTTTCCTTAAAAAATTCTGAGTTTCCTATTGTATATGCAGATATCTTAATTTACCATGGCAAAAAGAATTTAGGAAATAGATCTACAGAAATTGCTCGCTTATTGGAAGATAGTTGGGAACTTTCAGGATCTTCTCTTTATCCAAAAGAAAAATTTTTAGAATCTTTGGAATTTTACGGCGCTTCCTTTTCTGTATCCGTTGATTATGAAAAAACGATTTTTACCATCGCATACTTAAAGAAAACCGAACCGATTGTTTTACCCATTCTCAAATCGTTTTTTGAAAAACCAAATTTAGATGCCGGACTTGTTTCCATCACGAAGGGAAAATTGACTGAAGAAATCAATCGTCGTAATGATAATGTCACTTCCCTTGCAAAAAGAAAAATAAGAGAAGTCATGTTCCAGGGAACGATTGCCGGTATTTCCATGACTAAGGCAAATTTGGATCGAATCCAAATAGAAGAACTTTTAGGATTCCAAAAGGAAATTCTGTCTGCGCCAAAAAGGCGATTACTCATCACGGGTGATTACGATCTTTCATCATGGGAGTCGTTTTTTCCCAAATTAGAAAAGACAAATTCATCTGCAAACGAAGTGATCACACCAAGCACATTAAGTGCCAATGTTTCCAAAGTGGGAAAACAAATCCGTCTTGTGGAAAAAGATGTCACACAGTCCTATATTGCAATGTCAGGAGTGTTACCGGAACACAACCATCCTGATTTTTATGCCATTCAGGTTCTTAACTATATCATTGGTGGTGGAGGCTTTAACTCATACTACATGAGGGAAATTCGAAATAACAGGGGATTGGCATATTCTGCTGGGAGTTTTACCGAATTCCAAGAGACGTATGGCACGATTACTTTTTTTGCTATGACAAAATCAGAATCAGCGAAAGAGGTTTTGGATCTGATGAAGGAACTCATCCAACCAAAACTCATCGATTCACTAACAGAAGAAGAACTTGTGCGAGCCAAAAATGCCATCATCAATACGTTTGTTTTTCAATTTGAAGATGATAAACGGACACTTGCAAGCGAAGTGAGAAGGCGAGATCACAAAATGCCTGAAGGGTATTTGCAGAATTTCCGTAAAGAAATTGATAAGGTAACCCTAGCCGATTTGAAGAGAGTCGGACAACTGTATTTCCAGTCCGATAAAATGATCACAACGATTGTTGGTCCCAAAACCTTAGAAAATTTTTGGAAGGGTTCTGTGAAACTGATCCAACCGGAAGATTGATGTTAACAGCAAGTTTTGAATACAAAGGAACCAAATTTGAAGGAATATCCGAAGGAGGGATTCGTACATCGATCATCTGTCCTTCACTTGATTTTATGTTTGATTTTGGGTTTATCAATCCAGACAAAATTCACATTGGTAAAATCCTTTTATCACATGCTCACTTAGACCATTCCTGTGGGATTCCTTATTATGTGTCCCAAAGAAGTTTACGTAAACTCCCGATTCCCAAGATATATGTTCCTAAAGCACTCGAGCCAAAACTTTCACAAATTTTAAAACTGTATTCCGAGATAGAAGAGTTTGATTATGAATGTGAACTCATAGGTCTTGAATTTGGTGACCGTGTAGAACTAAAACCAGGTTATTTTTTTAAACCCTTACAAAGTTTCCACAGAGTACCATCACAAGGGTATACAGTTTACGAAACCAAACGGAAGTTAAAGAAAGAGTTTTCAACCTTAAGTTCGGAGGAAATCCGAAAATCAAAAGAAAAAGGAATTGATCCAACCGAAGAGATTGCATCTCCTCTGGTTTCCTTTTCAGGTGATTCTAAAATTGAATATGTTTTGGAAAACGAAGACGTAAGAAAAAGTAAGATCCTTTTTATGGAATGTACGTATTATTGTGAGAAAAGGGATGTTAGCCGAGCGAGGGAATGGGGCCATACTCATTTTGATGAAATCGCAGAACATGCTTCTTCTTTTGAAAACGAAGCGATTGTTCTCATTCATCCATCGAAACGTTACAGCTATCGTGAGTTAAATGATCTATTGCGCAAAAAAGTTCCTCCGATATTAAAAGATCGAATCTCTTTATTTTTACCTCCAAAATCATGAAACCAAGACCTAGTATTTATGTGGAAGGACTTGAACCATTCATCGATTCGGAGTTAGTATACAAACCTAATACTGTTTTTTCGGAAATGGAATCCTATGCTAAAGAAAAAAACATTCCCATCGTAACAGCCGCAACAGGGGGAGTTTTATCACAATTAGTTTCCTTTATCTCCCCTAAAACCATTTTAGAATTGGGAACAGGACTTGGGTATTCAACTCTTTGGATGGCAATTGGATCTAAATTTTCAAAAATAACGACCGTTGACCGGCATGAGGAACAAGCAAAAGCGCTAGATATTTATACAAAAAAAATGGGACTAGAAAACCAAATCGATGTTACTCGAGTAACTGCATCCGTTTTGGAATATCTTTTAGATGAAAATTTGTGGTTGGATACGGATTTTTTCTTTGTGGATTGCGATAAAATCACCTACCCAACCATCTTTCGTACTCTCTGGCCGAAAGCCAAGAAAGGTTCCTGTTTTGTTTTTGATAATGTCCTTTGGCATGGCAGAGTTTTAAATCCCGATCCAAAAAAACCTTCCGATATGGCCGTGATGGAACTTTGGAATGAGGTGAAATCCCAAGTTTCGGAATATACTTTGTATCCTGTGGGCGACGGTTTACTCTTTTTCCGGAAGTAGAAAAAATAGTAGTCAAACCTGGTTCTTTTGGTGTATTCTGCTCCTTGGTTTAAGGAGAAACGTTTCGTGTTAAAAAAAAGTTTTTTGATTCTTTCCATTTGTTTGTTTGGCCTCTCGATCACAGCACAAGAATCAGGTGCTCCCGAAAAAGGAAAGGAATCCATTGAAGAATTAGACAAATTGGACCAAGGTACCAACTTAGAGCGCAAACAATACAAAAACATTTCTGAGAACAACAAAGACCGAGTAATCAACTCGATCAAATTGTTAACCATTGTTACTGCAAACTTTGGTGACGAAGTCCCTGATTCCAAAACAGCTTTAGAAAAAATCAAAAAAGACTACCAATTGGTTTTACGTTATTATTACCGAAGGGCATACATTGCATCAGGAAAAGCGATGGTAGCACTCGAAAAAGACATCGCCACTTTACTTGGAAAATTTGCGAAGAGTTATGATACCAAAACACAAAATTTACTCGCAGAATGTGCAGATACCATCACAGGCCAAGAACAAGCACAACTTGTGGATACTTCCACTGAAGGGGCAAAACCTGTAGTTCCGTACAGAGAGATTGCTGAAGCACAACAAAAATTGCGCATAGCCTACAGCCAATTAGGTCTTGCGACTGACATGACAAGAGATGATCGTTTTTATGATGCAATCGTTCACTACCGCATTGCAAAAGATTATGGAATCAAAATCTTAACTGATTTCAAAGAACAGGAAACAGACAAAAAAGCGATCACTGATAAATATGCAAAAGATCTTGCTGATAATAAAAATCATATTGTGAGCCAAAACACAAAATAATCGAATGAAACTTTTCTTTTCTCCGCTCAGATAAGGGCGGAGAATGGCAGAAGCGTGTTTTTATTTCCTTTGATCCCAACTAACTTTTTTACTTTATTTATTGTCACATGTTTATGTGCGAACGTACTTTCTCTTGCGGCAGAACCAAATTTCCGCATTGTGATTGATCCAGGCCATGGCGGAGTGGCAAAAGATCCGAAAACTCAACATGGGGATAAGTATGATAGTGTCACCCAAACGTATTTGGAAACCTACAAACAAGGAACCGAACACGGGAGTATCACAGAACGGAAAGTAGTCCTTGACCTAGCAAAAGAAGTTCATAAAATTCTTAAGTTAACCGAAACAGAACAAGGTTGGAAAGAATTCGAAGCGTATTTAAAACTTTTTTCAAAAAAAAATGAATTCACTCGGGTAAGATTTTTAAGCCACCTAACAAGAGAAACTTCATTTGATGATGATCCAGCTTCGGACGACCCGAATGCCCCTTACCGTTTATATGATTTTCCAGATCCAAAAACATCGGTGAGAAAAAAAGGTAGACTCTCTAAAATCAATGAAATCAAACCTCATTTGGTTTTATCCCTTCACCTAAATCCTGCAAGCAAAGGCCAAAAGGGGGGAATGGCCGCCGTCCTCACTCCAGGTTACAAAACCTTTTCGCTCTTAAAAAAAATTTCGAACAAAGAGAAGTCACCAAATGGTTTTCTGAATGGACCTTGGTCGGATTGGCTCGTATTCCAATCTGGATGGAGTAAATTAGAAAACGCAACTGCCGATGCATGGATTTATTTCCACGGGTATTGGTCCAAAAAAAATGGGAAAGAAGCGGATCTCACTAAGTTTGAAGGTTACCGCCAAAATATGATTAGTTGGAAATATGCCGATGATCCCAATTGGGAAAAAAATATCGGAAAAAAAGGTCCATATGCTAAATCACATGATGAATTTGAACCAAGCGGTCGTTTTTTTGAAAGGGAAATGGGTAAAAAAGAAGAGTGGAGGCGAGAAGGCGGAAGAGAAGGGTTTGGTGGTGACAACCATTACGTGACGAGAGAACTCATGCGTTTTGTCCAGTATGGGTTACCAGTCCAACTTAAAAGTAAAGAGTCTCCCTACCCAGAACTTGGACCTATCCAAAAGCCATATATTTCCACCTATAGTTTGCCTACCTATACAAATGCGCTTTGTGCGTTTATTGAAATTGGATATGTCAACCGCAGCCGTGATATGAAATACCTCATTCAAAACAAAAAGGAAACTGCCATTTCGCTCGCGGTTGGCATCTATTCCTTGTTTGTTGGGTTGGAATTGAAAAAAAATTCAAACTTACCATATACTCCGAAAGGTAAAAAAGTAAATTGGGAACGGTATGAAACATATTTTGATGAAGTGATCTAGGAATTTAATTTCAGATGAAACCAAAAAAAGAAACTTCCAAAGTATTAAACCATCCTTTATTCCCTGCCTTTATCTCTATGTACCAGAAGTCCTTGGTATTTCGGTATTCTAAAGAAAACTTAAAACAATACCCTGAGTTTTTGTCCATTCCTGAAAAGACCATTCACGAACTGCTAGATTTTTTTCTAGAATACTTATATCCAAATTATGAAAAAAGGAAAAAACTTGATGCCGCCTTTGACGCGTTATCTGGTTTCGTAAATCACCCTTCTAAAATTTGGGGGATCCTTGGAAATTTGGCTATGTCCATTTTTCGATTTGGGAAACATTTTCCCATGGCATTGAAGGCAGGTCTCTCAGCTCTCCATTCTTATGTGACAGCCCATAGTTTCGAAGAAGAGTTGGTATTGGCTCTCGATGCAAAAGAAAATCCTAAAGAGTTTTTGGAATCACGAGAAGCAATGGAGAAATTGATATCATCCGTTGAAAAATCAAAAGCAGATGCATTCAGAAATGATGTAGGTGCTCTCTTCGGAATTTTTTCTGACAAAGAACTTGTTCGAAAAATCATCCTCATTATGGAAGATATTTTAGTGAGAATGGAATCAAAATCCTCCCTTTATACAACTGATGATAAAAATGGAATCTCTCTTGGGGTTTCAATTTTGAAAGAGGGAAGGAAAATTTTTGATATGATGACGAAGGAAGAAATTTCCCTCGTCTTACAAGCGATTGATAAAATTGAAGAAAACTTTTATCAAACTGCTTGTGAGAGGTTTCGAACTAAATAACTTTTGGTACCGATGGCCGGAATCGAACCGGCATGATGTTACCATCGGTGGATTTTGAATCCACTGCGTCTACCAATTCCACCACATCGGCATTATCAGTCTTCAGCTTCGATATATTTACCTTTTCCGCGGGCCACTATTTTGCCGATCTCATTTTCGATTTCAGCACGGTTTTCGATGATTTTTTTATTCTTTTTCACAAACCATCCACGTAAATGGAGAGGTTCATTCACCTTAGCAGGTTGTAGGAATCTGATTGTGAGTTCCCCTGTTGTGGTTTCGAAATTCATCGCTTCGTTGATCTTTACCATGATCTCATCTAAGATGGTAGAAATAATTCCTGGGTGGATTTGATCCGGTAAACCCTGGTATTTTTCGGGGCAGGTGTAATCACCGAAGGCAGTTTTTGTGTCTTCGTCAAATGTGATTTTTAACTGCAACCCGTCTGCATTGTCCGGTGAGGAGGCAAAGCTGAGATTTTTTTTCGCAACGGATTTCATGCCACCATGGAACGCAAGAATTTCTCTTGTGTCAAGCAGAAAAAGAACTTGCGGTCAGTTTGGTCCCAAAAGCTTCGTAAAAAGCTTGGAAAACGAATATTCTTTCGTTATTTCTTAAATACCAGCTCTCTAATCCTCGAAAATAAAGAGTAGAACCCTTCTATGTTAACCACCCTTATGATGTTACTCGGTCTCTCTGGAACCGGCGCCGATCTCGATGAGATCGCCCGGGGTGAAGGGAGTGGTGGGCCAACTTCCGATCTAAGTCAGAGACAAAAACGTAGACTCAAACAAAGACAAGGTGACGAAACAAATCCTCCAGAACCAAAACGAAGTGGTGGCGGCGGCAGGTCTTCGCGGGATCCGAGTCCCAAAAAAGGAAGGGGAGAAGAACTTGGATTCCAAACAGAACCAAAGTCTCCTAAAACAAAAACAAAATCTTTATCAGATAAACTTTCCGAGTTACCAGAAATGGATGAGGAAGATGGAGAGCCATCGTTAGGTGGTGAAGAGTCCAAAAATCCATCTCGAAGGAAACGGGAAAAACAAAAACCACCCAAATCTTTAAGCGAACTTCCATTAGGTGATTTTGGAGAAGAATCTGTAGATTCTGAAAGTTCTCCTCAAAGGCCAAGAAGAGAAAATCCGGAAATTAGTTTTTCAGCTGATGATATCATTTCTAAAAATTCAAAGTATTCATTTCACAGAAGACCACTTCTCAATGCGGAAGCACTGGTGGAAGCGGAACAAGTGGAAGAAGCGATTGAAATCTTTGAACGAACGGGAAATCGAATCCCAGATCCTGGGATCAAAGAAAAAATCAAAAAGAACATCCAGGATTTAGAAGAGTTTTTAGAAGACAATCCTGCAAAGAGTCCTGACGATCCGAACAAGGATAGCGGAAAAAAAGGGAAAGATCCCCTACCAAAAGGGAAACCAAAACCTCCTGGCAGTGGCGAAACACCAGATAAAGATCTAAGTGATTTGGTGCATGCCTTAAAAGAGGTTTCAGAACTATTTGCAGAATCAATTGCACGTGCCATCCAATTTGCACAAAACTCACAACCACCTAACTTTCCAAACCTTCAGAAAGATGCACAGTTTCCACAACCTCAAAATATCGGTGACTTCCCTCCACCACCTCTTCCAAAAGAGAATCGGGAAACTCAATCTTCAGGTGGTCCTCAAATCAACCAAACTGTGGAAGGTGGAAACCAACTCGTTCACCCCATTGTATATCAGTTTTTACAGGGAAGCCCACCACCACAAAGTTTAAATCCAGCGCAGATTCAAAACCAGGACCAACTCTTACAATCGTTAAACGAAGGTTTGACGGCAGGTGCCCTCACACCCTCGGCCCCTGGAATGCAAGTTCCTCCAAGTGGATCTGGAATTGTCGGACCATTTTTTGTCCCACCAGAAAGTAAACAAAGGACAGAAGAAGAACGAAAACCTTTCGATTTACAAGAGTTAGCGGAGCAGATCTCTAAAAAAGATGTTTCGGAACTTGATTTACCTGAAGATACATTTTTTTCCAATGATTGGAAACAATTCAAAGACCTTCCTCTTGTTGATAGAAGGTCTGGCGAAGAACGAAGGAAAAACCCTGACCGTAGGACCAATTTAGCTGGCAGAAAGGATAGACGTTCTGGTGAAGATCGTCGTAAACGAGATCGATTCAAAGAAAGAGAAGAGTTCTTAAAAAACCAAGCCCTTCAAAAGTTAGAAAAAAAGGCAAAAGAATTTGAAGCAAAAGGGGAAGAAGCTTCCCTTAACGATTTACTTAAACCTTATTTTCCTGAACAACCAAACTTAAAGTTACCAGAGTCTTGGGATTTAGAATCGATTGGTTTACCAGATCCGAATGACATTCGACGAGATGAAAAGGAACCTCTACTCCATCCGAATGAAAGGAAGGTTTCCGACGAAGAACCAAACTGGTTCCAAGAGGCAACGGATTCCTTACGAAAAGAATTAGAACTCCCGGATCCAGTAGACCCACAAACTGATGAGTTGATATCTTCTAAGGTTGAACTCCCTGAATCAGTTGATCCTAATAAACATAAGTCGGAAACAATTATTGAAACGGATTTGCCCATCCAAGTGGAGTTAACAAACAGACCACTTGTTGCGGATGATATCAAAATCGGTTTGCCTGATGCAGACGAAGTATTCCGAGATCGGAAATTAAAAGAAGAGGCCGAGGCAAAAGAAGGTCCTTCCTTCGAAGATGTAGATGGGCCTGATATTGAAATTGTCGATGGGGACTTGGGAGAGATTGCAGAAGAAGAATCTCCTATGCCGCTCGATGAGATGGCAGAGAAGGCCACAGAAGATGAGCCTGAAAAAATCATCCACGGAGTTTTGGAATTAAAACCACCAGAAGCCGATGATGCACCATTTTTAACTCTGACATATGATTTTGGAAAAATCCCACATGCGTTTCGGTTGTCTAAAAATTATTCCATTATGGAATATTCTTATTATAAATACAAACCAATGCTCATGAAGGCACAAGAGTTTGCCCGTCGAAAGATGTTAAAAAATGCACTCAATTATTACCGCGTCATCAAATCACAAAATATCCCACCAGAACTACGTAAGATGATCAACCGTAACATCCGTGATATCACTGAGTTTATGGAAAAATTCCTCATGGCAAAAGGGAACTAATCTCTTTGTAAAGTAATGCTTAAATCTTTTGTCTATGGCTCAAAGGAGTTTCAATTTTAACTTATTCTTGACAACTTTGGTAATCATTCCAGTCTAACATTGGCTAGAGAGGGCACTCCGATGAGACTTACAAATCCATACTAGGTAAGCAAAAAACAAAATATCACTATTTCCACTTCTCTTATTCAAACTGGGACAAGACTTGCTTACCGTTTTCCAATGGAAACTTTTAGGAGCAGTTATATGTCCAAATCCCTTCGCATCCAAAACGGAACCTTTCGTTACGATACTCAATCTACACCAATCTTTGAAAACTTAACTGTCCACTTCTCACCCGGATGGACTGGGATCGTTGGCAGAAATGGTAGTGGTAAGACAACACTTGCCAAAATCCTTTTACGTGAACTGAGCTTAGACCAAGGCAAAATCGAAGGTGCAATCCATGTTTTGTATCTAGCCCAAGGCACAGAATTGGAACAGAAGGAACTGAGTGAATTTTTAAACGATGATACCAAAGAAACAGGTTTTTGGAAAAGTCGATTGCAAATCAAAATACATTCAGTCGAAGAATACCATACATTGAGTTTTGGCGAAAAACGTAAACTTCTCCTTTCCCATATACTATCGAAAGAACCTGAGGTTCTGATCCTTGATGAACCGACGAATCATCTGGATGCCAAAAGCCAAATGATTTTACGCCAGGCCATTTTGGCATATAAAGGGATTGGAATCTTAATTAGCCACGACAGGTCCTTGTTAGATGAGCTGACTACTTCCTGTGTTTTTTTAGAAAAAAATTTTATCGAGCAGAGGCCTGGGAATTATTCGGAAGGAAAACGGGAAAGAGATAGGGAAGCTCAAACAAGGATTCGCGAATGGCAATCCGCTAAAGTAGAAAGGAAAAAATTGGAGAAGGAATGGAAACGTAGAAGAGAAGAAGCAAGTCTTTCCCACAAGAAAAGGTCTAAAAAAGGATTGGATCTCCATGACCATGATGGTAGGGCCAAAAAAGATTTAGTTCGCGTTTCTGGAAAGGATGGTGTGGCTGGCCGTTTGAAAAACCAAATCGAACGAAGGACTGAGAGAAGTGCTGAAAAAGAAAAACTAACTTGGGAAACATTGCCAGAGAAAGAAACCATCGGTATCCAATGGCATAACCACCTAACAAAACGAAACCATTTGTTTCAATATGATGCAGAAAGTTTGGTTTTACCTTTTTTATCTTTAGAATTGCAGTTTCCTTTAAAAATTGGATCCTATGCAAGGATTGCCATCACAGGTGCGAACGGTTCAGGGAAGTCGAGTTTGTTACGGTATCTTTTGGAAAGTTTTGAAGATAAACAAATTACATCGGTTTATCTTCCTCAAGAATTTTCAAAACGAGAACTCACTGCCTTACTCCAAAAGTTCCGATCTTTCTCTGAGAAGGAACAAGCAGAATTACTTGCGATTGTCCATCGATTGGGAAGTGATCCCAAACGATTTTTAGAGTCAGAGGCCTTAAGTCCTGGAGAAGGGAAAAAATTAGCACTTGCGATGCAAATCGAAACCAAAGCGGACGTGATCCTCTTAGACGAACCAACAAACCATTTGGATTTAAAATCTGTAGAAGCTTTAGAGCACTCATTGCAAGGAACTCAGTCTGCACTTGTCTTTGTCAGTCATGATGCAACCTTCGTCAAAACATTGGCTCGTGAAGAGTGGGTTTTGGAAAACTTCCGGCTCACACAAAAACATCTAGACAGAATCTAAGGACTGTACTTAGAATAATTCTAAGGAGTGACATTATGCCACAAGTGACATCACATGCCCCTGATTTTAAAGCAACCGCAGTGATCGGGGACAGTTTCAAAGAAATCAAATTATCTGATTACAAGGGAAAATGGGTGGTACTCTTTTTCTATCCACTTGATTTTACATTTGTATGTCCAACAGAGATCATTGAATACGACGCAAAACTCGAAGATTTTAAAAAGATCGGAGCCGAAGTTTTGGGTGTATCAGTTGATAGCGAATTTTCACACTTAGCTTGGAAAAAAACGCCTAAAAAAGAAGGTGGTATTGGAGAGATCAAATACCCACTCATCGCGGACAAAACAAAAGAAATCGCAAAGTCTTTTGGTGTTCTCATTGAGTCTGGTCCTGATGCGGGAGTTGCGTTACGCGGAACTTTCATCATCGACCCACAAGGCGTGATCCGCCAAGCAACTGTTAACGACCTTCCAGTAGGACGTAACATTGAAGAAGCACTCAGACTCATCAAAGCTTTCCAATTTGTGGAAAAACACGGTGAAGTTTGTCCTGCGAACTGGGATGAAGGTAAAAAAACGATGAAAGCAGATCCTACTGGATCAAAAGCTTACTTCGCTTCTGTCAATTAATTGAACTTTCTCGAATAGAGAATGGGAGAACCAATGGAATCTACAACAAACATAGAAAAACCGAATGTCGAATTTTACCAAGCAAATAATTTTCCCAAGGGTTTGACACGTAAGGTTGTAGAGTCCATCTCCCATATTAAAAATGAACCGAGTTGGCTTGCTGAGTTTCGTCTCAAAGCATTTGAGGTGTATGAACAAAAACCAATGCCTACTTGGGGTTTTATCCCACAGTTTCAAATCAACATTGATGACTATGTCCATTATGTAGGTTCCAATCAAAAAAAGAAAAAATCTTGGGACGAAGTGGATCCTGAAATTTTACGTAGTTTTGAAAAATTAGGAATCCCTGAACACGAGCGCAAATACTTAGCAGGAATCGAAACCATGAACGATTCCGAAACCATTTATGCCAATGTTAAAAAAGAACTCACTGATTTAGGGATCATTTTCTGTGACATTGATACTGCCATCCGTGAATACCCAGAACTTGTCCGTGAGTATTTGGGAACCGTGGTCACAATTGGTGATAATAAATTTTCAGCTCTTAATTCTTGTGTTTTTAGTGGTGGTTCGTTTGCATACATTCCAAAAGGAGTCAAAACTCCAATGCCACTGCAGGCATATTTTAAAGTAACAGCCGCAAGTTCCGGACAATATGAACGAACACTTCTCATTGCTGATGAAGGTGCCCATTTGGAATATAGTGAAGGTTGCACCTCTGTCCAAGATAAAGGGACCAATTTCCATACAGCAGTTGTGGAACTAGTCGCCAAAAAGAATTCTAAAATCTTTTATACGACCATCCAAAACTGGAAAAAAAATATGTACAACTGGACCGTGAAACGTGGTATCTGCGAGGAAGCAGCTCACATCACATGGACAGATTGTAACATCGGTGCCAATACCATCAAGTACCCAGGGATCATTTTACAAGGGGACCATTCCACAGGGGATGTACTTTCCTTAGCCTTTGCGGGCAATGGCCAAGTGCAAGATACAGGAGCTCGTATCATCCACGTGGGTAAAAACACAAGATCTAATATCTTAGCAAAAGGGGTAGCCCTTGACGGTGGGATCAATTCCTATCGAGGTCTCGTGAAGTTTGAACCTTCTAGCAAAGGATCGTATAGCCATATCAAATGTGATGGGCTTATGATGGACAATCGTTCCCAATCGCATGCCTATCCATATAATGATGTATCTGGCGAAGAGGGAACTCTGAACTACGAGGCTACTGTTTCCAAAATTGACGATGACCAATTGTTTTACTTACAGTCTCGTGGGATGTCGGAAGACGATGCAAAACTTCTCATTATCAATGGGTTCTGTGAAGGTGTCACCAAACACTTAGATGTTGAATACTCAGTGGAGATGACAAAACTCATCCGTATGATCTTAGAAGATGGGAAAGTCATCGCCGAAACATAAGTTTTCAAAACTTCGATTTATTTTTTAAAAACAAAAACCCAAACGGCGGATGCGGCAATCAGAAGCCCAAGGGATTCTCTCACTTCCTCCACTTCCATTCCAAAGTAGGGAGCCTCTGTTGCATAGTAAACAGATAGGACAAGATACAATGGGATAATGGTATACCCAATCCATTTTGGCAATCGACGGAAAAAACGAATACCAGCAAGGATTGCGACTATGGCATAAATCGGAAACCATAAATAGGGATCTGGATCGTTCAGTTGCAGATACGCAAACAAAAGGAATAGAGGAATCGAGACTAAAGAGAAAAGTTTCATCACAGTTTCCAAAGTTTTTTGATTGCGGGTACAAATCCAAGCGAATTATCCTATGACAAGAAGACGTTGTATGAAAATCCAAATCATTGTTATTTTTTCCCTTCTTTCCTTTTCCCTTTCTTCCCTTGCCTGTGATGATTTTGGTCGTAAGATCTTAAAAACATTCAACAAAAAGTATGAGACCGATGGCAAAGTATTGGGCAGTAAACCAATCTTTATTGGACCCGATGCCAAACGGAAACAACTCACAATTTCCCTTCAGGAAGTAGTCAAAGTAAAGGAACCAACTGATATCCAATTCCCGCCGGGAGATAGTCCCTTTTTGTTTGTCTTGGAAAAGGCTGGGGACCTCATTTTGTTTGATCGAGAACAGAAGACCAAACGAGTGTTAAAGTCTTTTAAGGTAATCACAGATAGTGAAGAGGGTCTTCTTGGTTTTACCTTCCATCCCAAGTATCCCAAAGAACCTAAGGTTTATACACACACTGTCATCAATTCGTCAAATCGAGATATGACAGTGATTGCGGAATGGGAAGTTGAAAATCCAAGTTCCTTCGAGAAAATGGTTTTAAAAAACGAACGAGTGTTACTCGAGTTAGAACAACCCTATCCGAACCATAACGGGGGACAAATTAGTTTTGGACCTGATGGGCATTTGTACATTGGACTTGGCGACGGTGGATGGCGAGCGGATCCAAAAAATAACGGACAAAATCCAAACACTCTCCTTGGTTCTATTTTAAGGATATCACCTGTCCCTGATCCTAATGGGAAAAAACCGTATTCCATTCCTAAGGACAATCCTTTCATCGGAAAACAAGGGTTTTTGCCTGAAATATTTGCCTATGGGATTCGGAATCCTTGGAAGATGAGTTTCTCGCCTGACGGTCGTTTGATCGCTGCTGATGTAGGGCAAGATGCTTACGAAGAAGTAGACATCATTTTATCTGGAAAAAATTACGGATGGAACCAAACAGAAGGGTTTCATTGTTTTACAGATGGTTGTAATCCTACTCTTTACCAACCTCCATTTTATGAATATGGAAGGGATGAAGGTCAGTCAATTACAGGTGGGTATGTTTACACAGGATCTTCGATTCCAGAGTTAAAAGGCAAATACGTGTTTGGTGATTTTATCCAGGGGAAAATATGGGCGATTGACCTTCCAAAATCTGGAGAAAATAACAAAAGTACGGAAATCATTTCTCTTGGAAAGTGGAACATCCTGATTCCGAGTTTTGGTCAGGACAGTGACGGTGAAATCTTTGTTGCCGATTACCAAACAGGAACCATTTACAAATTAGGAAAACCGTAAACAATTGCATTTGGAATCAAACCAATTCAATTGTTGCAAATTTTAAAGTAGATTCATTTATGAAAAAATTCTTCTCTCAGATACCTTTTTACATTCGATTCCATCTCTTACTTGCTGGTCTTGGAATCGTTTTTTTAACTATCTATCGTGCCGCATTCTTTTTGATGTATTCCTATCGTATACATGACAAATCCTCTTGGATCATTCTGAAAGCATTTGTAAAAGGGGCAAGGTTTGACCTTTCCGTATTATGTGTGTTACTTGGATTTAGTTTAGTATATTCCTCACTCCATTTTTTAAATCGAAACAAGTGGTACAGAGCAGTTTGGAGGACAATCCCTGTTGTTTTTATTATCCTCTTATTGTTTTTACTCATCGCAGATTTGATCTACTATGAGAATGGGAACAAACACTTGGGATATGAGGCATTTGCTTACCTAGGTTTTGAAATGTTGCCTCTTGTGGGATCAGCATTCTCACAAAACCCATTATTGTTTTTACTCGGCTTACTTGTGATCGCAGGTATTGGTTTCGGAATTTATAAAATACAATCTAAATTCCCATACTCACACGTGAACCTACATTATAAATGGGCAGGTCTGCAATTTTTACTCGTCCTTGCCTTTCTTATACTTGGAATCCGAGGAGGGGTACAAACAAGCCCTCTCAGAACTAGTGATGCCATTATCACAAAAGAAACAATAATCAATGATTTGGTGTTAAACCCTGGGTTTACCGTCATCACTGACTTAAAGATGACAAAGGTGGATGACCGCCATTTTATGAAATTAGAAGAAGCTACCTCCTTAGTTCGAAAGGAAGTCGCTTATTCTGGTGCCGAATTTGTAAGTGAAGAATACCCACTTCTACGAAAAACAACTGTTAGCTCGGGGAAACAACTCCCTCATATCGTTGTTGTAGTGCTCGAGGGATGGACTGGAAAATTCATTGATATCATAGGAACGGGAAAAGTCGAAGGGAAAGTGGTCACACCTTACTTCAACCAACTCATCCGCCAAGGAATGTTCTTTAAACATTTTTTTGCCAGTGGGGGAAGGACAACCAATGGACTAATGGCCCTTATAGGAGGAATCCCAGACAGACCAGGCCTTACAGCAGTTCGCACACCCCAAATCCTCAACCGGTTTTCGGGACTTGGGAATATTGCAAAAACAATCGGATACCAAACTCTTTTTGTCACAGGTACTGACTTAAGCTTCAATAACAAGGGCAGTATCATGTACCATTGGGGTTTTGATACTCTTGTTGGCAAACAAGACTTAGAAAAAAATCCAGAGTATAAAACAGGGCCATGGAGTTACTTAGACGAAGCATCACTGGATGCGATGCACAAACGCCTGTTAAATGTAAGTCCAGAAAAACCAATTATTTCGGTGATCCATACGGGAACCACGCATTATCCGTACAAAGTCCCTGATGAAAAATACAGATTGTTTGGGAAAGACACCCAAGATAGTGAATACTTGAATGTTTTACATTATGCTGACTTTGCACTTGCAGAGTATATGGAAAAAGCCAAAAAAGCTCCCTACTTTAAAGACACTATTTTCTTTTTTGTATCTGACCATAGCCACCACCGCTTTCTCAATTATTATGAGGATAGAAACGTGCCACTCCTTATTTATGCTCCAGGAAAAATCAAACCTGAGTTAAGAGAGGACGTCACATCACAACTTGATCTGATCCCCACGATCCTTGGGTTTATGGAAAGGGAAGTATACTTCAGTGTCATGGGCCGAGACCTTCGCAAAGTAAAGGGATCTTCTGCGTATTTTGCGTATGGAAATATTTTTGGTTGGATAGAAGATGATTTATTATACTATCAATCTGTCGCAGGTGGGCAAGGGGAAACCAAAACCATCAAAGAACCATTTGTTGACCTTGGACTTTGTTATAAAGATTTGAATTTATGCAAAAAACATGCGGAGAAAACAAAAGCATATTTGAATTTAGGAGACGAACTACTGAAGTCGAACAAATTGTTCCCTTCAGAGTCCGCTCTTAAAGAATTAAAATCTAATACCAAGTATTAGAAATATTAGTCAAATCGAAGAAAGTCTTTCGTTTGAGGATGATCCATAATAAGGACACAAACGAAAGGCCAATGAGAGGGATGGCAAACATTGCAATATTCGGAATATTGGAATACACTAGTGTCAAAACAAAAGCAATAATAAACAGAACATTACGCACCACTTCGGTTCGTCTTGACCAACGTTTCATCTCCATGGTCCGATCAATGGAAAACAAACTAAAGATAATGACTGCTGAGAGGATGGCAAGGGTTGTCATGTCTTGTTCTAAATTGATTTTAGCTACTTTCCAAATCACAAGTCCCACTGCCATGAGTACTGCTGCTTGCAGCGCCACATATACCATCACACCCATTGGTGGTTTTGGATCATACTTTTCCGTATATGCTGGTTCTTTAAATACATCATCAGGCGTTTGTAAGTAAGTAGGTTTCCAACCCGGAGGCCCAAATATGGTTTTAAAAATATCACCAATCGACTTACATTTGAAGATTTGAAAGAGCATATCTTTAAACACGTGTAAGTTGACAGTAATCGGGTTAAAGGAATTGACTGGTTTTGTTAATCCATAAATTGGTTCGTCGGTTTCCCATTCAAAAGATCCAAACATCCGATCCCAAATAATAAATATACCACCATGGTTACGATCGAGGTATTTCCTTTGGGTTCCGTGGTGGACTCTGTGGTTGGATGGAGTCACCATAAACTCTTCTAGAAAACCAAGTTTTCCGATAAAACGAGTGTGGACGACAAATTGGTATACTTTTAAGATCCTGTGGCTTAGTAAAAACATCGCCCATGGAATTCCAAGGAGTGCCATCGCCAAAAAATACATGTATTCGAAAATCCTTTGTAATCCGTTCCCGCGGAAAGCGACAGAAAGGTTCATTTCTTGTGTGGAATGGTGGGTGACATGTGTGGCCCAAAACAAATTGATTTCATGACAATGTCTATGGAACCAGTAATAGATAAAATCAGCAAATACCACAGAAAATGTCCAAGCACCAAAAGCATGCCAATTCACGACAAAATTAGGTGAAAACTGGAAGGGACTTTCTAATGGAAAAAAATGATAACCAAGGGCAGATAAAGAATAATTCTTTTCGACAATATCATAGACATAGAGGGCTCCGATTAGGATGACCACTCCAACAAGTGCAAAGATCACACCTGTGCTCACATCAGCGATGAGAACATTCAAACGGTAAAACTCTTTGCCCTTCATATAAGAAACAAAAATTTCAATCCCGATCAGTGCGACCATGACGATAAAGGCGTATTCCATAAAGGCATCGCTATTCATGCGTTTATTTTCCTCACTAGTGACTAGGCTTTTGAATCATGTCCACTAAGTCAATGTCCATTTCCCCAAGGAAACTTCCTTGTTTGTGACGATTCTATGAATTTAGACTTGTTCTATTGGTCTTTTTGGAGTAAGACATTTAGAAAGAGTGTAATTTCTTGTCCCGTAAGGTGGCAAAGAAAAGATTGGCTAATGGTGAAAGGACCTACGCAATGAAAGAGGAAATACCTGTTCTCAAAGGGAAAACCAAAAAAGAACTAGAAGAGATATGTGTTTCCTTAGGTCTAGAAAAATACCGAGCTGCACAAATTTATACGGGAATTTATAAGAGTCGTTATACGACAATTGATCAGTTCACAACTCTCTCCAAAGAAGTTAGGGAAAAATTAAAAGCACACACCCTATACCCAGAAATTGAAATCGGAAGGGATTTGGTTTCCAAAGAAGATGGAACAAGGAAATTTACCTTCTATGTAGGGGAAAATAAAGAGATCGAAGCCGTATGGATTCCTTCGGGAGATGGTGGTCGAAAAACGATTTGTATCTCCTCTCAAATTGGTTGTACCCTCAATTGTAAATTTTGTGCCACTGGCCTTTTGGAATACAAAGGCAATTTACATACTTGGCAAATCCTAGACCAAGTTTTACAGGTGGAACGCCTCGTTGGGGACCGTGCAACAAACATTGTATTTATGGGAATGGGCGAGCCAATGCACAATTATTTCTCTGTGATGAAGGCAGCTCATATCTTACGAGACAAGGATGCATTTGGACTTGGAGGTCTTCGAATCACCATTTCAACTGCAGGGGTTACCACAGGAATCAATCGATTCATTGAAAACAAAGAACCATTTAATTTTGCAATCTCTCTCAACCACCCAAACCCCAATGCACGTTCTTCTGTTATGGATGTAAATGATAAACACCCTTTGGATAAACTCATTGAGAGTGCCAAACGTTTCACAAAAGAACTGGATCGTGCCATTACCTTTGAATATGTAATGATCCCTGATGTGAATATGGGCAGAGACAATGCGGAAAGGCTCGCAAAAATTGCAAGGTCTGTGAATAAATGTAAGATCAATGTAATCCCGCTGAACACGGATTTTACGGGATGGCGCAGACCCACCGATGATGAAGTCAAAGAATTTGTAATGCATCTCAAAGCAAAAACAACGGCACCCATTCTCAATCGTCGTAGTCCTGGAAGGGATATCAATGGCGCTTGTGGAATGTTAGCTCTGAAAGGAATTCGAAGTGAAACAACAAAATAAGTGGATATTGGTTTTGTTTTTGGCTCTCAGTTTCTACAACTGCCAAGACATTGTAGAACAAAAATGCCAATTAGCATGTGAAAAATTTGTCTCTTGTACAGAAGAGGAACTCAAACTCACGCTCGCACCTGACGTGAAACGAACAGGACGTATCCAATGTATGGATGGTTGTACAACACACAATAGTGATATTTTACAGTGTTTTGACCAAGAACCAAACTCTTGTAAGGGCTTCGGACAATGCCTTGTCCAAATTGGTACTTTTGAATGAAAGATTCACTCACTCAATCGGAACGAATTTTTTATCGAATTTTGTTACTATTGGCATCACTCCCAATCCTTTTCACATTACCTTTGGATGTGATTGATATTGATAGTGCACAGTATGCAGGGATCAGCCGTGAATTGGTTTTATCCAATGATTTTTTCACACTTATCGATAATGGAAGAAGGTATTTGGATAAACCCATCTTAACCTTTTGGACGATTGCGACTTCATTTTTCTTTTTTGGGATAAACAACATAGCCTTTCGAATCCCAGCGATTTTTTTAAGTTTGTTATCTGTTTATTCCATTTACCGCATCACAATTTTAACTGGTGGAAAAGAAAGACAAGGTTATCTTGCATCAATTGCATATTTACTCGCTCCTGGTGTGTATGCAATGATTGTGGATCCCAAAATTGATGTGTATCTCACAGCATACTTAGTATTCACCTATCATTTTTATTATTTAGGTAGAAAACAAAATCCAAATTATTTTTACCTGATGTATCTTATGATGTCTATGGGTTTTATCACAAAAGGTCCGATTTCCGTTGTGATTCCTGCGATTTCCATTGGAGGAGATATTTTATTCAGGAGAGATTGGAAACTTTTACTCTCAATGAGAATTCCCACTGGGATCTTTGTCCTCATTTCATTGCCGGCACTTTGGTGTTACTTTTTATACCAAAATTTCAATTCATACGGTCCTGTTTTCTTTTTATGGATCCAATCCTTTGGTCGTTTCTACCGTGAGATGTACGACATTAAGTTTGATCCATTTTATTTTTATAAATCTTTCTCATGGGCATTCTTCAGTGGGCTTGTTCCCATGGTCATCTATCTGATTTTCCATTCTTACCAATATGTAAAGTCACTTGGTTGGAAGGAAATCATAAGGAAGATACGAGCCAATGAATACAAAGAGATCGACTTTGTGATACCATTTTGGGTCTTTCTCTTTTTGTTTCTCATCTCTTTCTCTAGATATCCACTCCCGCAATATACGTATTGGGTATTACCAGCGGCTGCCTTGTATTTTGGCAAAATCATGGAAGAGAGTTTATTTAAATCTAATGTCGCAAGACTGCGGCCATCCTTTCTCATTGCAGGTCTTGTCTACTTAGTGGGTTATTTTTTATTCCCAGTATTTGTTTCTGAAGTGGGAATTTTGTATTATGTATTTGGTGCGATTGGGATTTTATTTATCCTATTATCAGCACAACTCATTCCATTGGAAATCCTTGTCACACTTGTTGGGGCAACTTTGTTTTTTAGTGCCATCAGTTTGCAGTTTTATCCACTGCTCACAAGTTTCCAACCTTCTCGCGAATTCGGCGCTAAAATTAAAGAATTGGAACCAGAAGATACCGTCTTATATACATTTTGGATGTCGAATTCAAAAAGGTCTTATGGGTTTTATGCGGAACGAAATTTTCGCAATATCTATGATAAGGAAAAGTTAGATAAATTGTGGTCTGAAAAACCAGAACGTCTGATGATTTTGCCTTCCGAAAAATTGGCGCAGCTGCAGGAAATGGTCGGTGCCGAATACCAAATCATACCCGTTTTAGAGAAAGATTCCTTTAAAGTAGCGACTCCTACCATCGCTTTCCTCAAAAAAGAGACAAGAAACCTTGTGACGAAGAAAATTTCTTTGGTTTGGGTGAAAAAAATGCAGGGGAAATCTTCTAAAAACTCGAAAGTATAACTAGGCTAAATTGTGTAAGTCTGGTTTTTAGGGCCCTTCGATGTCAAAGTCAGGGCCTTTTTTTTTGGTGAATTCGCTTCGTGTAAAATTCTGAATCTGGTTCAAATATTCTTTCCATTCAAATCTGTTGTTTTTTTTGAAAATTGCGATTTTCAAACCTAAGTCCCAAAATCTTGTTTTCTTTTTTTTTCCATTTTGACGTCGGATTTTAGGAAATGAGAAGTTTAAAGTACATTTTAGGATTCTATACCTTTCTTTCCATTCTTGTATTATCAACGTTAGTCACAGTTCTGATTTTATATTTAAACTGGGGATTATTACAAAATGTATACCGTGGCGAAATGGAAAATGCGGGTAAAAGTGCCGGTGCTGAACTTTCCAATTATTATAAATCACAAATTCGAATTGCGGAATTGATTGCAAGACAGAGTGAGATTGTTGATTCCTTTCGATCGACTAAATCATCCAACGCTACTGAATATCTCGTTAAAATTATGCGAGAAGCAAATGGTGAATATGAAAACATTTTTTTATCTATCCCAGTGCAGAATGCTAAAATTTTTGCTGCAGGAATTCCAAGTTCAGTGGGTTACCAATTGGAAGAATCAAAAACAGGTGATCATGTGGTTGTGGCCTTAAAAAAAGAATTCATGATAGGATCTGTTCAAGCATCACCAATCACAGGTTTACCCGTTAGTTTGTTATCGTTTCCCATCCAAGATAAGGGAATTGTCATTGGAATCTTGTGGATTGCACTCAATCTTGAGAATGTATCCAATAGGATGCGAGACGGAATCCATGTTGGTACAAATGGTCACGTCACAGCCATCACAACGAAAGGAATCGTTTTTGCTGGTCCAGATAAATCAAAAATTTTGAAGGTAGATCTAAGTAAAATACCAGAAGCACGCCCTATCCTCGAAGCTAAGGACGGATCTTATTTCGAATACACAGAGAATGGAAAAGACTATGCATTTTTGGTCAAAAGATTGGAAGAATGGAATACGATCATTGGAGTGGTACTCCCTAAATCAGATATTAGCTCTGGATTCTATCGAGTTGCAACAATTGCAATTATAGTTGTATTTTTAATCACTGCTATCGTTGTACTTGGCATTTTTCTTTTTTTAAGAAAACGTTTGGCACCTTTGGAACATTCTGCAATTTTACTCGATAAAATGGCAGAGGGTGACCTTTCAGGATCGGTTACCCAGACGTATCAAGATGAAGTAGGAAAGATAAACCAATCACTCGAGAGATTCATCAATAGTATCCGGATGTCAATTGAAGATATTCATACTGTCGTTGATGAAATTAAAATTTCTTCTGAAACTTTAAATTCTTCTACCTCTATTTTTTCTGAAATGGCACAAGGAACTGCAGCAACTGCAGAAGAAATCTCAGCTACAACGGAAGAAGTTTCCGCAAGTATGGAAACGACATCGTCTTCTACAATCAAACAACATCAAAACATAAAAGAGTTCAATGAAAAGATAAGTGAGTTAGCACAAGGGGCAACCCAAATCGAAATGGAAACCAAAGCGGCTCTAGTGAATACTGAGAGTATTTCAAAACAGGCAAAATTAGGTGGTGAAGCTCTTAACCAAATGAATGAAGTGATTAGCGTGATTTTAGATTCTTCTGCTGAGATGAAAGAAGTCATTGGAATCATCGACGATATTTCAGATCAAACGAGTTTATTAGCACTAAATGCTGCCATTGAAGCTGCACGGGCGGGTGAAGCAGGTAGGGGTTTTGCCATTGTGGCGGAAGAAATTTCAAAACTTTCAGAAAGGACAGCGCATTCAATCCAGTCCATCGAGGAAATGATCGGTAAAAACAGTCGGGAATTGGATGAAGGGGCCAAAGGGATTCGTGAAACGATTGAGTTATTTAATCTAATCATCAAAGACATCGCAAAAGTTGAGAACGTTATGCAAAGATTATCCGAAACAACGCTTTCACAACTGGACTATAACAAAGAGGTTGACAAACGCTCTGCGGAAGTAAGGAAAGAATCCGAATCCATTTTATTGGCCATTGAAGAGCAAAAAAGAGCCATGGAGCAAATTTCCCAATCAGTCTTTGGTATCAATGAGGAGACAATGAATGTAGCAAATGGTTCAGACCAAGTGGCAAACTCTGTGATGAGGTTAACTCAAGCTGCAAATACCCTGAGAGAGATTACAACAAGGTTCAAAATCAAGAAAGATTAAGAGATTGGCACTTAGATTCAGGGAAAAAAATAAAATCTGGATTTTTCTCAAGCAGACAATAACGCTCGTTTGTTGACCAATTCGGGTTTTATTGAGACTTAGTTTCAATTAAAAAAGTTCTGAAAAAATCTAAAATTATGTCTCTTTTAATGTTTTTTCACAACTAAAACCCTTACATACTTGCTTTTTTTCGGATTTTACCTTTCCTTGTCAGAAGACAGTGTAAACGGATTCAGGAAATCTGCGAATGAATATAAAAATACTCAAGATCTCTGTGCCTATCGTTGCGGTAGCTGCGTTAGCATATTTGATTTTTTCACCTAGCCGTTATGTGGGCTATTCACCCGACCAGCCCATTCCCTTCAACCACAAGATACATGCAGGCGATAATAAAATCGATTGTAAGTATTGCCATACAGGCGTTGAAAATTCGGCCCATGCCACAGTTCCCCCAAGTTCCACTTGTATGAACTGCCATGGAGCAGGTAACGTAGCGGGAAACCAAGAACATGTTAAATGGCTGAAAGCTCAATACGATAGCAACACTCCAGTTTCCTGGGTGAAGGTCCATGACCAACCAGACTTCGTATACTTTAACCACTCAAGACACGTTCAACGTGGCGTTGATTGTTCCACATGTCATGGCAACATGGCAGAGATGGTAAAGGTTAGACAGTCCAAGTCCCTCAATATGGGATTTTGTGTCGATTGCCATAGAGAGAACAATGCTCCTAACGATTGTTCTACGTGCCACAGATAATCGGGAGACAAGTAATAATTTATGATGAAAGACGATAGTTTCCAAAAAGAAAAAAAGTCACTTTGGCAGTCTTATGAACTTCGCGGTACTTCTCGCGAAAAAGAACTCCAAAAACAAGAGTTCTACAAATCACCAGACCCTTTGATTGCAAAAATCAAAAAAGGTGACTTTGATAGAAAAACATTCCTTAAGTTTATGGGTGCATCAGTTGTGATGACAACTGTTGGTTGTATCCAAAAACCTGCTGAAAAAATTGTTCCATATGTGAACCTCACCATTAAAAATCCAGACAATAACGAAGTAGAACAATACGACTTCGTAAAACATGGACACTCGTATCACTATGCTTCGGTATGTGGTGGATGTTCTGTTGGTTGTGGGGTTTTGGTAAAAGCAAAAGATGGCCGTCCTTTAAAACTGGAAGGTAACCCAAGCCATCCAATTTCTGAAGGTGCATTATGTGCTTCTGGACAAGCTTCTATTTTTGATCTTTATGATGCAGACCGCGCGAAAGAACCACAACAAGTTGTGAATGGTGTCGCTAAATCAAGTGACTGGTTTGTTCTCGATAAAGACGTAAAAGAAAAACTCGCGGCAAACAAAGGAAAGACGGTCATTGTAACCAAACCTCTTTCTTCACCTGCGACCAAAGAATTTGTTTCTGAATTTTTACGATCTGTTGGTGGTGGAAAACACTTAGAAGTGGCGTTTGCTTCTTCTGATGATGCCATCACCATTGCTCAAGAAAAATCATATGGAAAGGCAGTTCTACCAAACTACCACTTTGACAAAGCAAAAGTGATCCTTTCGATCGATAGTGATTTCTTAAACCAAGTCAACTATCACAACGATTTTTCTAAACGAAGAGACTTACAAAAAAACTCTAAATCGATGAATGTTTTCATCGCTGCAGAATCACATCCGTCTATGACAGGATCGAATGCTGACCAAAGAGTTCCATTAAAACCTGGTGACCAAAGAAAGTTTGCCTTAGTGATTGCAAAGGCTCTCTCTGATTTGGGAGTGGGTGGAGCAACGGGTGTTTCTGGAATCAATGTCGATACAACAGCTTCTGAACTTGGAATTTCCAAAGAAGTAGTGGTTCGCACAGCGAAGGCTCTCGCTTCTGCTAAGGGTGAATCCCTTGTGGTTAGTGGTGGTTCCAACACATTAACAGAAGACGCAGTGGATTTACAAATTGCTGTGAACATGTTAAATAGCATGCTCGGTAACGATGGAAAAACGATCGATGCCGGAAATCCTTTGAAAGAAGGAAAATCCAATTACGCTGAAAACTTAAAATCTCTCGCAAAAGACTTAAAAGAAAGAAAAGTCGGAGTGGTGATTCTTTTTGGTGTGAATCCAGTTTACGAAGCACCTAACGGTGATGAGTGGAAAAAGCTACTTCATGAAGCAGCTCAAGTGGTACAAGTTTCTGACCGTGTGGATGAAACTGCTCTTGCTTCCAACTGGCTTGCTCCTGTATCACATTTCCTTGAGTCTTGGGGTGATAATGAATCTGTAGCAGGGATTGTGGCAATCCAACAACCAACCATCCGACCTCTTTTCCAATCCAAAGCATTCGAAGATATGCTCATTGGTTGGGCTGGTGGAAAGTTACTTGGATCTGAGTCCCTTTACGAATACCTCAAAGCAAAATACTCGAAAAAAACCAATTGGGAAGACTTACTTCGCAAAGGTGTTCTTGTTACTGGGAATCCAAAAGCAGACAAAGGTGGTCGTTCTTTCCGTGGAACCATCGCACCACTTGCACCTAGCAAATCTGGTTTAACCGTTTCCCTTTACGAAAGCACAGCAATTGGAACAGGTGAAAGAGCAAACAACTCCCAACTACAAGAACTTCCAGATCCAGTATCCAAAGTAACTTGGGACAATTACGTTGCCATCAGCCCACAATACTCACGTTCGTCGGGGATCAAACTCAATGACGTGGTCACGGTGACTGTAAACGGAAAGTCCTTCGAACTCCCAGCTCTTGTCCAACCAGGACTCCATCCAGAAGCCGTTGGAATTGCTCTTGGTTATGGAAGAACAAACGTGGGTGAGATCGGAAACGGTGTTGGTAAAAATGCAAGTATCCTTGCCGCAGAAGTAAACGGATCAGCAGTATACTCTGGTTTATCCATCACACTTTCCCCAACAGGAAAAAAATACAAACTCGCGACCACACAGGATCACCATATGATGAGCCCTGGTGTGATGATGGGTGTGGAATGGAAAGAAAGACCACTTATCATTTCTGCGAAACTACAAGACTATTCTAAAAATCCAAGTGCAGGGATCCCTGAACCTGAGATCCCAAAAATCTTAGTGGATGGAAAATTACAAAGAGCACAAGGAGCAAACGCTCCTTCTGACCAACCAGGAAGCCAATTTGCATACCCAGGATATAAATGGGGAATGGCAGTGGACCTTACTTCTTGTTCTGGTTGTGGTGCTTGTGTAGTCGCATGTAACATTGAAAACAACGTGCCTATGGTTGGGCGAGACGAAGTAAGAATGGGTCGTGAGATGCATTGGCTTCGAATTGACCGTTACTACATCGGGGATCCTGAAAAACCAGAATCACTTGAAATTGCCCACCAACCACTGATGTGCCAACATTGTGATAACGCTCCTTGTGAGACAGTTTGTCCAGTGGCAGCAACTGTTCACAGTTCGGAAGGAACAAACGACATGGTTTATAACCGTTGCGTGGGAACTCGTTACTGCTCAAACAACTGCCCGTACAAAGTGCGTCGTTTTAACTGGTTAGAACATTGGAATGAACACAGCATTCTCGGTGATGCAACTCCTACCTTCAAAGCTCGTCCTCCAAGAAACTTGGGACTGAACCCAGATGTAACCGTTCGTTCTCGAGGGGTGATGGAAAAATGTAACTTCTGTGCTTCTCGAGTTGCTGAGAAAAAAATCGCAGCGAAAAACGAAGGGCGCACTCTGAAAGATGGGGAAGTGAAAGCCGCTTGTGAACAAACTTGTGCCTCTGGTGCCATTGTGTTCGGTAACGTAAACGATCCTGAATCAAAAGTAGCGAAGCTCTTGAAAGACCCTAGGTCTTACAAACTTCTGGAATACCTAAACATCGGACCTGCTGTCAATTATTTGACCCGAGTTCGAAACGAAGTTTAACAGGGAGAACACAAAGGGAATGTCATTAACACAAGCAGTTAGAGATAAATTAGATATCCCCGACCTGGTAACAGGCGGGAAATCGCTTAAAGATGTAACCGTTGATATCGCAAAACCAAACGAAGATTTCCCAACCAAACTTTGGTGGAATACCTTCCTATTGGTTCTTACGATCACCCTGATCGACGTAGCCATTATCGGTTATTTGTTTTACGAAGGCCTTTACCTCCTTGGGATCAACAACCCAGTTGGTTGGGGATTTTTCGTCGTTAACTTCGTATTCTGGATTGGTATTGGTCACGCAGGAACTTTGATTTCTGCCGTTTTATATCTGTTCCGTCAAGGTTGGAGAACAGGGATTAACCGTGCTGCGGAAGCGATGACAATCTTTGCCGTTCTTGTAGCGGCATCGAACCTCATCCTCCACGTGGGTCGTCCATGGCTTGGATTTTGGCTCTTTCCATATCCAAACGAAAGAGGTCCACTTTGGGTGAACTTCCGTTCCCCACTCATCTGGGACACATTTGCGGTTTCCACATACCTTTCGATTTCGATGGTTTTCTGGTATTTGGGTCTTATCCCTGACCTTGCAACCCTCAGAGATCGTGCGACAGAAACTTGGAGAAAGAACTTATACAACATCCTAGCCTTTGGTTGGGTTGGTTCGGCAAGAGCTTGGTCTCATCTGGAAATCGTTTCCATGATTTTAGCTGCTCTTTCCACTCCACTCGTTCTTTCGGTGCACACAATTGTATCCTTCGACTTCGCGGTTTCCATCCTCCCAGGTTGGCACACGACCATCTTTCCTCCATACTTCGTTGCCGGTGCGATTTTCTCCGGATTTGCCATGGTGGTAACTCTTATGGTCATTGCACGTGAAGTGTTCAACTTAAAGAACTACATCACAATGAAACACTTGGACAACATGAACAAAATCATGATGGTGACAGGTCTTATCGTTGGTCTTGCTTACGGAACAGAGTTTTTCATCGCTTGGTATTCTGGAAACGAATACGAAGGATTTGCATTCTGGAACAGAGCATTTGGACCATATGGTTGGGCTTACTTCATTATGATTTCCTGTAACGTATTGTCACCACAGGTATTCTGGTTCCGCAAACTTCGTTACAACATCCCTGTGATGTTTGTAGCCTCTCTTGTGGTAAACGTAGGTATGTGGTTTGAACGATTTGTGATCATGATGACACTGAACCGTGACTTTTTACCATCCAGTTGGGCCATGTATACGCCAACACTTTTCGACTACGCTATGTTAATCGGAACGTTTGGTATCTTCTTTACTCTCTTCCTTCTCTGGTGCCGAATCATGCCAGTGATTGCGATTGCAGAAGTAAAAACAGTGATGCCACAAAAAGAAGGAGCACACCACTAGTATGTATCTTCCAAAATTAGAACAGTTTCACAAATACAAAGAAATGGACGAAGGTGTGCTCGGGATTTTCGACACTCCTGAAGCCATTATGCATGCTGCGGAAAAAACGAAGGAGAAGGATTATATCGGATTCGATTGTATCCTTCCTTACCCAGTGCACGGAATTGACGAAGCCATGGGAACACCTAGATCGGGTCTTCCTTGGATCACTTTCTTTGCTGGGATTTTTGGATGCACAATTGGAATTTTATTCCAATACCTAACTCATGCACATGACTGGCCTCTCAATATTTCGGGAAAATCTCTCAATGCATGGTTTGCCTATGTGCCAATCATCTTTGAATTAACTGTATTCTCCGCAGGGATTTATACAGTCGCTGCTTTATGTTTTTTAAGCGGTATTCCCAAAGCAACTCGTCGTATCCTTCACCCGGATTTGACGTCTCATAAATTCGGTCTTTGGATTCCAAAGTCTGCGAAAGGGTATAACGAATCCGATGTGGTTTCGTTTGTCAAAAGCCTTGGCGGGTCCGAAGTAACTGTTGTGAAACCGGAGAACCAAAAATGAAACAAAACATCTTTCGAGTTTTCGCACTCGTAGCAGTCGTTTTTTTCGCAAACTGTGATTATAAAACTCCTGTTTATGAATACTTTCCGAACATGTATGATTCTCCTGCTAGAGAATCACAAGAAGCAGATTCTTTTGCTTCGAATGGTTCTGCTTCAAGGATTCCACCAAAAGGTGCGATCCCAGTCGGATACTTTCCATACCCATATGCAGCGGAAGCAACTCCCGACACACTTCCTGGTGCGGATAAAGGATTAAAGAATCCTATCGCAAAGGTAAGTTTAGGAGATTTGATGATTGGAGAAAAACGTTACCAAACATATTGTACACCATGCCATGGAGTACAAGGTTTAGGAAATGGATCTGTTGTTGGACCGGCTCCAAAGTTCCAACAACCACCTCCATCAGTTGTTTCTGATAAAATCCGCGGTTGGTCCGATGGACAAATCTACCATATCATTACAATGGGTCGAGGTCTGATGGGAAGTTATGCTTACCAAATCGAACCAGAAGACAGATGGAAGCTCATCGCTTACATCCGTAAACTTCAAGAATATGAAGTGAAAAATAAAAAGGCGAACTAGGGGAAATTATGAGCTCTACAAAAGCAGCGAAACTAGACGAAACATTATTGCAGTTCAAACTGCCAGTGTCCGTTCGTAATGCACTCATTGCCATGATCGGAGTAGGAGTGGTGAGTTTTCTCATCGCCTTTTTTGGGTTTGGTCATGAAACGTCTCGCCATATGGATGAGGCAGGTCATTTCCACCATACGAATTTAGGTTACCATATTTTACTCATTGGTGCATACTTTGTCATTGGACTTTCTATCACAGGGATTTTCTTCACGGCGATCCAACACTTAACAGGATCTCAGTGGTCTGTGACTGTTCGAAGGATTTTCGAAACATACGGACTCTTTGCTCCTGTGGCAGGGCTTCTTCTTGTGGGAGTGATCTTTGGAATGCATGATTTGTATGAGTGGGCAGATGCTGGCGTTCGTGAAAACGACCACCTCATCCACCACAAAGCTGGTTATTTAAATCCAACCGCTTTCATCATTCGATGTGTATTATTCATAGGTGTATGGTCTGTGTTTGCTTACATTTTCCATGGAAAATCTGTAGGCCAAGATAAAGATAAGGTAGTTGATACAACTAAGACTCTTGCCAAAATTTCTGGAGGATTCATCCTCTTCTTCGCATTGTCATGGTGCCTTATGTCATTCGACTTACTCATGTCACTTTCCCCACACTGGTTCTCAACCATGTTTGGTGTATATGCCTTTGCAGGTGCTTTCCAAACTTCTCTTGCATCGTATTTGATTGTCATTGCGATTTTGAAGAAAAACGGATACCTCGGCGAAGCAGTCAACGAAAACCACTATCATGACATCGCAAAGTTTTTACTTGGTATGACAACGTTTTGGGCTTACGTGGGTTTCTCACAGTTTATGCTCATTTGGTATGCAAACATCCCGGAAGAAACTTTCTTTTACGAAATGCGTATGACAGGTGGTTGGGGTTATACAACATTACTCCTTCCATTTGTGAAGTTTGTCATTCCGTTCCTACTTTTACTGAATCGTCCTAACAAACGAAACATTGATTTCCTTTGGAAATTGGCAGCTTGGATCCTGACAGTTCAGTTCTTTGAACTTTTTTGGTTAGTATTCCCTGCAAATTTTGAAAAATTCTCGATCCTTCACTTTGTGTTAGCGTTTGGTGGCACTGTGGGAGTGGTTGGTCTTTTTGGTTTCTTTGTCTTCAAAAAGTTCGAAAAACATAGTTTAGTTCCGGTTGGTGACCCTCGTTTAGATGAGTGCCTTCACCACCACCAATAGGAGAATTGTTTTGAAACTGAAATTAGTAGCATTCTTGATCGTTGGGATGAGCGTAACAGCTTGTTCCAAAAACGCAGAGGTAACTTGGCATAAAAATTGTGATGCCAAAACCAACAAAGCTAGTTTGGATTTTACTGTTCCTTTGTATTCAGAACCAGATTCGAATTCTAAGGTGGTAGAGTTTGTTCCCGTAGGGACTGTAGTGAAAGTATTTGAGGCTCGTAACCACAACGTATGGGCTCCTAAATACTTTATCAAAGTTCAAACGGCAAAAAACGAAGGTTTTATGAGCCCTAGATGTTTTGTAGTAGGGCAAGATCCTGCAAATAGTGTTTGGAGATATTCCAAAGGACTCGTAACGGATTCAAAACCGTTTTATGATCCAGCTGACAAAGCACATTATCCGAGAGGGACTGAGTATTCAAATCTTAAGGACCTTCCAAAAGAAAAGATCCCACTTTCTGAACTCACAAAAGGTTTGGAAGAAGGAACCTACATAAACAAAAATATGTTAAAACAAAACTAATATGTTTTTGTTAAAAAAACAACTGCTCGTGGATATACTTCTTTAGCAGTTGTTTTGGAAAAGACCCAAGGGTAACCAAGGGTCTTTTTTTATGATTCCCAGTAAATCAGTTACGCTTTTAGACTTTCTTCGGATTTTGTGAGGATAAATCCTTCATAAAGAACAATCGCCAAAATCACAATTTTTTCCCAAACAAAATAGAAAGCACCAATGGTTTGGATGACGTTCCAATGTTTGATGAGTAAGAATAGGGAGAATCCACAATAACCTAAGTTTCCAAGGATCACACCTACGAGGAATAATTTCCATTGTTTTGGTCTTTGTATAAAGCAGGTATTGGAATAAAAAAACAAAACCCCACCAAAAATTCCTAGATTATAAAGGGCATCCACGGGCATTCCAAAAATAGGCTGATAAGGAATGATTACCGCAAATAACACTAGTAAGGAGATAGATGCGCCGAAAGCATCGATACAAAAAATGGTATAGGGTTGGAAATGTTTAAAAAGTCTTTGTAACATTGATTGAATCCTGTTTTTGTTTTCTCCTCATTGCCAAAAACATCGGTGGTTCTCTTGATTCCCATAAACCGATGTTTTATTAAAAGAGATAGATCCCCATCCAACAAATTTGAAATTTATTTGTAACCAATTTAATTTGGAAAATACCAACTTTTGATCTCAGAAATCTTTATGAGATTTCCGAAGCGTCGAGAATTTTAATTTTTTCCCAATCGTCGATCCATGTTTTTCCGGAATTTGTTCTAAAAATTTAAATTTTACGATTTACACTACTAATATATCTTAGTATCTAAGATATATTAGTAGTAAGATAATGAATAGGTTAAATATATAGATTTGATATGGAAATTGAAGTTTTTAAAAAAACAACACGTCAGTATTTTGAAACTGCCCTATCTATGCACGAAACCATTGCGACAAATGTTGGGTTATCTGGGACAGATCATAAATACTTAGGATACTTGATTGAAAATGGTGAGATGACTGCAGGCGAACTAGCAAAACGATCAGGTCTGACAACTGGTGCAATCACTGGAGTCATCGATCGATTAGAGAAAGGGAAATTGGTAAAAAGGAAATTTTTGCAATCAGATAGAAGGAAGGTTATCATTGTTCCTAATTTGGAGAGAGCAAACCAACTGTTTTCCCCTATCTTTAAAAAATTACAAAAAGAAACAGACCATTTGATTTCTAGTTTTTCAGATCGTGAGTTAGAAGTGGTCCATCGGTACTTTGAATCCGCGATTGGGATAATGGATAAAGTGACTAAAAATTTAAAGGAAACGAGTGGGATATGAATGGAATTTTAGAAAATTATTTTGGATTTGCGGTAACGATGTGGATACAAGATCTATCGATCTTTTTATCCAAGAATTCTTTGTCGATTGCCCAGTATTCTTTAGTATTAAATGTACTGATTTATTTTTCGATGAATGGTGCACAAATTTTTGAAACTTTTGTTTTTGTTCCGCGCTGGGCTAGTGGCAATTTATCAAACTTGCGGATTTTAAATACGGAGATCAAATCTGCCAATTTAAAATATTTTTGGATTTTGTTTCACTCGATTCATGAAATTATTTTCTTGGTATCGCTCTTGTTTTGTTATCCAATAGAGGGAATCGGTTATCGTTTGCTCATTTTGTTTATCCTTCACATGGCTGTAAGGGTTTGGACTGTAGTTTATTTTGCTGGGAAAATAATTCGTTTTCAATTTTTAGCAAAGACTGATGGTTATCATTCTCTTGAAGGCACAAATGAAATTAAGACATGGGTCATTCTGAATTACTTTCGGGTTTCTATTTATATTGGAATTTCGATATTGATGATTCCTCTCGCCATAAAAATCTTAAAGGTGAATGGATAAAACATTCACCCTATGGATTCAATTCTCTGTTTTTAAAAATTCCAGAAAAGGTTTTTGACTTTTGGATTTCGTAACGTGAGTCCTGCCCAAAGAAGAATCCCTACGTAAACTGGAAAAAGGGTGTGGCTCCATAATGGATTATCGACACGTACGTGAATGGCAACGGCACCCCCTAAATAACCTGTGAGTAGTAGGGCTCCGAGTGCTGCGGTTTGCGGAATGGCATACAATACCGTAATCACAAGGAGAAGGACCCCGATGGTTGTAGCACTGGCTACTGGTAGCCCAAGTTCCTCCATACTTTTGAGGACGGGATCAATTTTTGCTAGTTTTCCCCCTGCGTCAAAGAGAAGAAACGCAATCACTAGTCCACTGAGAATTCGTCCAACCCAGAGGTAGGTTGGGGATTGGTTGAGTTCGTTCATAAAATCACCTGCAAAAAAATCGGTCTCGCCAGAAAAACATATCAAGTGATATGTTGTCAATATCATTTTCATTTTATGAGAAATCGAAAAACGAGTTAGGAATGGGAAAACAAGAAGAAACTCGCAAACTGATCATTGAATCTGCTTTTGCATTGATTTACCAAAATGGGTTTCAAGGAGTGGGAGTTCGTGAGATTGCTCAATCAGCCAATTTAACCATTGGTGCATTTTTTTATCATTTTCCGACCAAGAATCATGTTGGTTATGCTATCATTGATGAGTTTTTATCAAAAGGTATTATGGATCGATGGATAGTGCCTTTGGAAAAATATGATAATCCTATTGAAGGGATCATTCGCACATTTAAAAAAACTTTTGAGGAATGGCCGGATGAATTTGTTTCGAGAGGTTGTCCGCTCAATAACTTAGGCCAAGAAATGTCTTCGATTGATCCTGAATTCCAAAAAAAAGCCAAAGAACTTTTGTCTACCTGGATTCAGAACACCAAAACTTTCTTGGATATAGCCAGAAAGAAAAAAATCCTAAAGCCAAATACAGATACATTCAAACTTGCAGAGTTTATCGTAACCTTCCAAGAAGCTACATTCGCAATGGGTAAGGTAATGAATGATCGTAGTGTGTATGATTCTTTGTATCTTTCGTTTCGAGACCATCTTCGTTCGCATTGCCATTGACATTCCGCTAAAAGACATTATACTCGCTTGCATGGGTCAAAAACGTACCATCGCAACCTCCGCCTCAGAAGAACGATTAGAAAAACTTTTAGAAGAAAGACTGACTGAAGGTTCAAATCATGAAATCATAGACAAACGAATTTGGGATTTGTTTGGGGAAACTTGGTGTGTGATGTTTACTGACCTATCTGGCTTTTCTAGGGGAGTTGCCAAATTTGGGATCATTCATTTTTTACAAACTATTTATGAATCCCAACGTATCCTGATCCCTGTCCTAGATGAGTTTGATGGTATCCTCATGAAAGATGAAGGCGATAGCCTTATGGTTCTCTTTAGGAATACCAATAAAGCAATTCAGTGCGCCATCCAAATGCAAAAAGCATGCAAACGTTACAATGAAGGAAGAGTTTTGGAAGAACAAATCCTTTTATGTGTTGGTCTTGGGTATGGGAAAATCTTAAAAATTGGGGATACTGATGTGTTTGGCTCGGAAGTGAACGCAGCTTCCAAGTTAGGTGAAGACACGGCGAAAGCTTGGGAGATCCTTGTGACTAGTGCTGTAAAAGAAAATGCAGATGAAACAACCGATTTTGATTTTGAACCGATCACAGAAATTCCACCTGGTTCCGATGGTGCATTTAAACTTCTATATACCTTGGATGAACCAAAGTGGGTCGTATTGTAACTTGCAATGAGTTTCATGAGATAATTAAATGAAACGGCCAACATTTTAACAAAAAGAAATTACATTTAATCCATAAATTCATAAATGGATCGAATTTCTCCATTCGTTTCAATGTAATGGTAAAGGTCTTGGAATTCTTTATGTCCACAAAGAGTTGAAGAATCACCTATGAGAATCAAATGTGATTTCGCACGTGTGAGAGCCACATTCAATCGTTTTGGGTTCATTAAAAATCCAATGTCTCCATCTGGGTTAGAACGAACAAAACTTAAGATCACAATTTCAGATTCCCTTCCTTGAAAGGAGTCGATAGTTTGTGTATAAAAGTTTCCATTTGCCTTCTTCGTTAATTTTTCAACCTGTCCTCTGTAAGGTGATATGACGACGGTAGAATCTTTCGGTAATCCTTTTTCAAAAAAACTTTGGATCAAATCCACTTCTATTTCATTGAAAAAACTGAGCTCCTCACCATCAGTCTCTTCCATAGAATCACTGCCAGCAGTATCGATCCAAAGAATAGGGGAATCGGATCCGAAAATTTCAGTAAATTCTGAAGAAGGTAAAATTTTTAAATCTGGGTGAGTGAATACTTTCTGATCATAATACTTGGCATTCGGAAAACCAAGGATTTCTGGTTTCATTCGAAACTGTTTGTCTAAAAAGATAATTCGTTCTCCTGAATCTTCTTCGATTGTTTTTTCTAAAAAACTATTCACTGATTCATGGTCTGGGTGGTTGTAGTTCACTGCCAATTGTTTTGGATCGCCGAAGAAAAAAGTTTTTTTCCCAGAGAAAATTGCCATATAACAACCTGGATCCACACTTTGAGTTGCTTCATCTACAAACACAAAATCAAATTTCCGGCCTTTTTTAAATTCAGTTCCAAATCCAGAAAAGGTAGATACGATGAGTTCGCTTGTATCAAGTAATTTTGTTCTAATATTGGATTCTGCTTCTCGAATGGTTTGGAGTAAAAACTTTGCTTCTTTTCGCAATTGATTTCGTTCTTCTCTTTCTTCCTTGCCAAAATTACGTTTCCAAGAATTGATTTTTTTCTGAATGGCTTTCAGTTCCGTTAGCCAATTTTGGATTTGTTTTTGGTCGGGATGGGTTTGGATGAGGTGGTCTAAATGATAATCCAACACTTCCTCCTTGATTTTTGTGGAATTCCCAAGTCGAATCACCCGGATTCCATTTCGGATCGCAAGCTCTACAATGTAATCACAAGCAAAGTTAGTCGGACAAAGTGTTAGGACAGACAATTTTTTACTTTGGATCTCCTTTACAGCTTGCATCAGTAAGGTGGTCTTTCCTGTACCTGGTGGTCCAAACACCATCCCATAATCGGCAATGGAAAAAATCCTTTCTAATGGAGGTAACTCCATTGTTTTTTTTGGTGGAGAAGGTTTATCTCCCTTCGCATACCCTAAACACCATTTGAGTTTTTTGTAAGATTCACTTTCTGTTTCATTTCTTACCTTTCCAATGATTTCATTGTACAAATCATAAGTAGTTTCCGAAAACCATTTTGAGATCGTGTAGTTTTCATTTTCCCAATCGTAATCACCCCGCACTTGGATGATGAGTTTTGAATCCCTCCATTGGTAAACATTCCCATAGATGGATTCGTTTTGGTTTTGTAGGAGGACGGGCACTCCTGGTTTCAACCAAAGTTTAGATTTGTTAGAGACAATCACTTGGAATTCAGCTCGCCAGGTATTTCCAACAAGAAAACGAAGGTCAACTAACTCTGCTGATTTGATGGATCCGGATTCCGATTCCTTTTCTAAAAAAAGATTTCGTTCCATTTCCCTTTCTTTTCCTAAAAGGGACTCGATATAATTTAATTCTTCTTCCAGTGAACCAAATGTTTGTTTTATGGCTCTTCCCATTCAATATTCTCCAAAGTAGTAAAAAAACCATTCCGAAGAAGTGGTGCAAAATCAATAAAATCGGCAGCTTTCAGAAACAAGGAATCTTCAATGGAATACGCTTGGATGAGATTATTTGCAGCTTCATCTACTTTTCCCAAGCGGCAATGGGCTCTTGCTAAAATAATCAAAGTTTCTGGATCAATTTCTTTACAATATTCGATATGCGTAAGGATTGCACTCAGTGCATTTTCTGGATCTTCTGCATCTAAATAACAAAGTGCAAGTAAATCGTAGTGGAGGAATTCCTCAGGTGCCACCATCTTAAGGGATTTTTTTAGAGAGGCAAGGGCTGAGTTAAAATCTCCTCTTGAAAAATATAAAGACCCAAGTTCTGCCCAAATGTCTTTCCTGTCAATACCACGCCCATTACTCAAATGTTCTTGAGAAAGTGCTTTTTTTAGTACTTCGATTGCTTCTTCGGATCGTTCCATATCCTTTAAGAGGGAAGCAAGTAAGAGATAGTTTTCTAAGTAAGAAGGGAATTGGATGATACTTTTTTGAAGAAGGACTTTTGCGGATTTAAATTTTTTAAGTTTAATCAAATAACGAGAGTATACAGTGATACTCAAAGGGTGAGAAGGATAGTTTTGGACAATGTCTTGGAAAACAGATTCTGTTTCTTTTGGATTACCAACAGAGTACAAACACCATGCTTTTTTCGCTTTGATTTTGATGAGAGTTGATTCGTCTTGTGTGTATGCTTCACTCTGTGCGTATAAATTAAAAGCACGAGTGAAATCCTTTTCCTCTTCCAATTGTTTCGCTTCACGGATCAGAGAAAAAAAAGGATTCATCGATTTTTTTACTTCAGGAAATCACTGATTCGCCGATGGGTAGAATAGGGAGTAAAGATTGTAAAAGGAGGTCCGATTATGGTTCCATCTACACCTATTAATCCAATCGTCAATTTGCCAAAGGAAATTTTCCAGGTACAAAACCAACTCACGGAAAAACTCATGAAGTTGGCCGTGGAAGAAAAACTGGGTCCAGTGGCAAAAAGCGAAAGGTTACTCGACATCTACTGCTAAGTATTGATTTAGGATGTTTAATCCACTCGGGTTTCTGGATTGAAGACTGGTCGTTTTCTTTCCATAAACCCACCAATTGCACTTCGGAAATCTTTGGAATCAAGCATACTTGCATTCCAAACAGCCACGTAGTCTAAACCTTCTTCAATGGATTTTCCAATCCCATGATTTAGCACTTGTTTGACCCCACGGATCACGATGGTTGGATTTTCTGCAATTTCCTCAGCCGTTTTTAGTCCAGCTTCCAATAATGAATCGAAGTCTTTGGTTACCTTTGTGACAAGACCCATCTGAAAGGCTTCACTCGCTGAGATGTCTTTTCCCGTGAGGGCAAGTTCCCTCGTATGGGCATTACCTATGAGGTGTGGGAGTCTTTGCAAAGAACCCATATCTGCGACGATTGCAACTTTGGACTCACGTAAGGAAAAAACGGCATCTTCAGACGCATAACGTATGTCACATGCAGAAACCAAATCAAGTCCACCGCCAATACAATGTTTTTGTACGAGCGCAATGGAAGGTTTTTTAGAATTATAAACGGCATTGATTCCTTTTTGCATCGTGAGGATGAGTTGGTAGAGTTTTTCTCTACCATCTGCTAATTCCCCTTGCACAACCGGTTTAAATTCTTGGAAAAACTCTTCCAAATCAAGACCTGTTGAGAAGGATTTCCCTTTTGCGGCGATCACAAATGCATGGATTTTGGGATCGGCATTGATTTCATCCACTATATCGGGAAGGTCCCGCCAAAAAGGCCAGTTCATGGCATTCCGTTTTTCCGGACGATTTAGCCAAAGGATTCCAATATTCTTTTTTCTTTCGATTGTAAAAAAAGGAGATGGGTTCATACGTTAACTTCTTCCTTTAACCAAAGTTTTTTGGAGATCATGAGATATACACCAAAGAGGATAAGGGCAATCGAGATATACTGTGACTGAGAAAATCCATGCCAGTAGTATCCAGTGAGAAAGGTTGGGTTACCATTCGCATCTGGGATATTGACGAGAGTGGGTGGGTCAAAAAAAGGAATCACCGCTTTGTTCACGCGCAAAAATTCAATGATGAGTCTTGCAAACCCATGGATGATGAGAAACTGGGCACCAATACTCCATTTCCGAAAATTTTGGTATCTTGCCCAAAATTGAAAATAGGAAAAATAACCGAAGGCCATGATGGATTCCATCACAGGAGTATTCCAAACAGGAACTCCGGATGGATGTGCTCCGTGGAATTCAAATACAAAAAAAGGAATCCTTTCGTCTGTGGCAAATCCGTAACAACCATCCCCACTCACAAAACAACCAAGTCTACCGATCGCATAACCCATGCTAATTGCTGGTATCACTGCATCATAATAGGCGCCAATATCGAGCTTATGGTAACGAAAGTATAAAGTGATAAATAACCAACCAAAAAGAAGGCCACCAAAAAACACAAGTCCACCACCGCTAAAGAGAGAAGACCATAGTCCAGGATGGCCCGGGAATCCGTTCCAATGGGTGAGAGGGTAACTGTATTTTCCATCGTAACCTGGAACATCAATGAACACTTGGTCCCATATTTCAAAGATAAAGAAAATTTTTGCCCCAATGAGTGTGCCTAAAATCCCAAGAAAAATCAACCAGTCGGAGTGGATGGGATCTAATTTTTTACGTTCTAGCTCCTTTGGGAGGAGGTAGGAACCAACAAGGAAAGCTAACATCATAAGTAGGCTGAAGGTGGAGAGACCCTCCCAGCCAAAAGGATTGGGAATCGGAATTCGATCTAACATAGGGGAAAGGGTAAAATCTTCGCTTACAGGGGAAAGGAGAATTTAAAGCAAAATAAGGGAGAAAAAGGGAGGCAAAAAATGATGAAAATTGTCTTGACTCTAGATAGTTTAATATTAAACTATCAAATATCGATCTAAGGAGATATAACTATGTTTGATATTCTATTTTCTACTTCAGGGGACATTATCCCACTTATTTTACGCATCACAGCGTTTGTTGTGATTTTCCCACACGGTGCCCAAAAACTTCTCGGTTGGTTTGGAGGATACGGATTCAAAGGAACTTATGGTTTTTTTACAGGGACCATGAAATTCCCTGGTTTCCTTGCTGTTCTCATCATCCTCGGTGAATCGTTTGGATCTGTTTTGTTACTCGTTGGATTTTTAACAAAATTTGCAGCTCTCTCGATTGCGATCATCATGTTCGGTGCTGCTTTCCTTGCACACAGACAAAACGGTTTTTTCATCAATTGGAATGGAAACCAAAAAGGAGAAGGATATGAATTCCATATTCTTGCCATCGGACTTTTACTGGCTCTCATTGTAGGCGGAGCGGGTGTGTATTCCGTTGATTTTAATTTGATCGGAAAGTTCTAATCAAAATAGATTTCAATTTCGCTGGCTCTGAATTGAGTCAGTTTCAATCATTTTAAACGATACCAACCTTTTCCTAGAGGAATCCTGCGAAGGTTGGTTTTTTTATTGGAACGAATCTTTTGTGGATGTTTCGAGATCACCATATTGACTTTGAAATTTTTTGGAACGACTACTGATTGAATGGTATCAAGATCAGTATATCCTCGGTGCATTCGCTGTTGGTGATTCAAATTTAAAAAGTGGTTTTGGCCAATTAATCTAAGTTAATGTATTCTTCCGGGTCAAGTGGAGCATCGAGACCAATGCGTACTTCGTAGTGAACATGTGCCCCCGTTGCCTTTCCCGTTTGTCCTACAAGGGCAATTTTATCCCCACGTTTCACACGGTCACCTGGGTTCACGAGGATGAGGGAGCAGTGTCCATACAAAGTAAAAAATCCATTTTCATGGTTGATCCGAACTGATTTTCCAAGACCACCAACAGCCGTATCCACTGCAATGATCCCAGGACCCGTCGCATAAATGGGTGTTCCTTCTCCAGCGGCAAAGTCAATCCCTGAGTGGTATTCTCCCACAGGCAAAATTCCAAATGGATCACTGCGATACCCAAAAGTAGAAGTGACAACACCAACACCAGGTTTTAGAGGTCGACCCCTTGGCATCGAATAAAAAATGCTCTCTCTCATGGAAAGGTAATCAATGGCATTCTGAAAATTGGGTACAAGGTTACCGAGTCTTACACCAAATTGGGTGTAGGTGGTAACAACTTGTTGGAAAAGTAAAAGATTCGAATCAAGTTCGCTTGCATCTTTTCGAAACTCTTCTTTGAGAAGATAATCTTGTGTGATCATTTCCTTTTCTGGGATTTCTTCCCAGGCAAGCAAATTGAGAGATTCAGTCATAGATTCCAATTCTTCCACAGATTCGCGGAGGTCTTTGGAGAGTAGGTCATAGAACAGAAAGGAAACAAGTTGGGTTTCTGTTTTTTTCTCTAAGGAAAGATTCCGTTCAAAAAAAAACGAAAAATAAAGGAGAAGGCCAAAGGATAATAAGACAAGTGAGATAGAAAGCCCAAAGAGAAAGCCGAGCATTCCCACTGAAATTTCAATTTGTGCCAAAGGTTTTTCATCATTGGGGATGAGGACAAAACTCACCTTTTCTCGGCTTCGGGAAATCCACTTTTGTAAGCGTTTTTTCCACCTTAAATGCGCAATTTGGAGCCTTTCGTAGGCGGTTGTGACGTAAGTTTCTGCCAATGTTCGTTATCCAGCCAATTTTTTCCTTGCCCATGCCATTTTTCAGGGGAAAGTGGATGAATCCAATATGTTTAAATTTCTCACTTCTCTTTTCAGAAAGAAAGCCGACTCTGTCGATTCCTTTTTGATGTACCCCGAGGGAAAGAGATACTATCGAGAAACTCACTCCATACGCAGGGCCAATATCGATGAAGATGCGATTAAAATCATCAATCGATTGAACAAGTTTCGTTACAAGGCCTATTTAGTCGGTGGAGGAGTCAGAGATCTGCTGATGGGCAAACGCCCAAAAGATTTTGACATTGTCACTAGTGCGACACCAAACCAAATCAAAAGGATCTTCAATAACTGCCGGATCATCGGTAAACGATTTAAAATTGTACACATCATTTTTAAAGGCAAAATTATTGAAGTCTCTACGTTCCGATCATTACCGGAACATCGTTTGGAAAAACACAAAGCAGAAAACGATTATCTCATCAAGCGGGACAATTCCTTCGGTACAGCAAAGGAAGACGCGGCAAGACGCGACTTTACCATCAATTCGCTGTTTTACGATCCTAAAAACGATTCCATTTTGGATTACGTTGGTGGGTTTGAAGACATTCAAAAGAAAATTGTTAGGGTCATCGGTGATCCAGACATTTCCTTTAAAGAAGATCCAGTTCGTATGTTACGAGCCGTTAAATTTTCTGTATTACTAGGACTCGACATCGAGAAAAAAACCAAACTAGCAATTAAAAAGAACCGTTTGGAACTCGAAAAATCGTCCACAGCAAGGTTATTGGAAGAGTACAACAAAATGTTTCGTACATGGAAAACTTCCATCATCTTTGAAGGGTTAGCTGAAAACCATCTACTCGATGTTTTATTCAAAGAACCTGCTGATAAATTAAGGAAAACAGATCCAGAATGGCGTGAACATTTTATGGACACACCACTCGGTAAAAGACTCGCTGTGACTGATAAACTTCTTTCTGCAAGGGAAGAAATGACACCCGCGATCTTTTATTCATTAATTTTTTACGATATCGTAAAAGACCTCTATGAAAATGATCGTGGTCACCTAGCGCATAACATCAAAGAGAGTTTGATGCCTGTATTTGAGCGTATGGGAATTCCGAAACGTGAACAAGATAATTTAGTTAAAATTTTTATCAGCCAACCTCGTTTCCAAGTCACAGACGACGAAAAAGAAAGGCAAAATTCTTTCTTCAAAAAGAAGGACTATTTTTACGATGCGTTTATGGTGTATAAGATTGTTGCCATTTCCGAAAACAATGAATCTGCCGTTCAAACTGCATTCTTTTGGGAAATCTCACTCAGGCAAAGACCAAAACCGGATAGCCATCAATTTGGCCAACAGAATCGTAAAAAAGAAGGGAACAAAAAGCGCCCACCAAGAAAAAAACACAGGGACCGAAGGGGTGGAGGGAATCCTAACCAAAACACAACCCAGGAACCCAATTCTAGTGAATTAGAGGAACCAAAAGGTTTCGTTTCGGAGAAAAAAATCGAAGATGCGAATCCAGGGGACAATTAGTTCATAAAAATTAAAACAACTGCTTGTAGAAAAAGTGTTTCCATCGTCTGATATGATTAGATGGGAACACATTCTTCATTAGCAAGAGTCATTCTACTCGAAGATGATCCAACAATTTCTTTATTGTACGATGGTATTTTACGAAAGCAAGGTATGGAAGTAACTTGTTTTTCTGATATAGAACCAGCCATCCAATTCTTAACTGAAAATCACTTACAAAATCAAAATATTGTCATAACTGACTTACAACTTCCCAGTGGGAATGGTTTGGATTTTGTTAGAGAAATTCGAAAAGTGAATAAACACATTCCAATTTTGGTGATTACCTCAACGGAAGATCCAAAACAGATCATAGAAGTCATGAAGGAACATGTGCAGGAATACCTAATCAAACCTGTGATACCCAGTGAATTACTCTCACGAATTCAATACCAATTATCAAATAAAGAAGATGTGTATGTTTATTCTGATTATGAAAGGGAAAAAATCATATCTTTAGAAAAATTATTGGAATGGTATAGTTACAAAAATACACGAATTAAAAAAGGAGATTTGAATACGAATGAATTACACAAAAACCTTTTTTATGGACTTAGGACAAGTTTAGCGCAAGGTGCTGGTTTTGGAGTATTAACTCAGTTGATAGATCTCATCAAAGCTATGCCAAAGGCCGAAAATGGTGGAGTTATCTTAGATTTAGAAATTTTGAATATTTTAGATGAAAACGCCATTTATTCGAAGAAAGTATTGGATCGATTTGCTGAAATTGAAGATGTCATTTTTGATAGGGTAGAGATTGAGGAAGTATCACCGATTCAATTATTCAATGAAATAATAAAATTAAAAGAGGAAATTCAACCTCTATTGCAATTAAAAGATCAAATTCTGTTAATTCCTGAATACAAAGGATCAAATCAAAATTCAAAAATGATTAAATGGAATGCAAAATATTTCAAAAATATTTTATTAGAGCTACTATTGAATGCAATGAGATTTTCTAAAAATTCTAGTAAGATCTATTTCCTCTTTAATTTTAATTCTGATGGGATTTACCTATCGACTATAAATTCATATGCAGAAGAAGAATTCTCAGAGAAGGGAATATCAAATGATTATTTAGAATTAATCTTTGAACCATTTTTTAGAATTACAAAGAATATTTATGAAAAGCACGGTTCTTTAGATTTTGGAATTGGATTAAGTTTCGTCAAACAAACGATTGAAAAATTTGGCGGCACAATCACTGCTCTTAATTTGGTAGACCATACAAACGATTCAAAGGAAACCAAAATTGAATTCAAAATTTTCTTACCTTATTCTTCTTCACTGAAATGAAGGAAACCTTTGTTTTTGGGAACATAGGTTTTTCCTTCATTTAAGAATTTTGTCCCTGGTTTTCCTTTTACAAACCGACCAATCATTGTCACGGGAAGGGAAGCGATTTGATTCGGTAGGATGTCTGGTGATAAAAACAAAAGTTCTAGTTCTTCACCAGAACCAAGACAAGCGTCTAATCCAAGTTTTTTAACAGCTAATGAGTGTAAGGGGACAGATTCTATCTGGATGATGAGTTTTCCTTTAGAGGCAAGTGCCAACCTCTCGGAATCTTGGATCAGTCCATCAGTAATGTCCATACAAGCATGGATTGTATACTTAGAGAGTGGTTTTTGTAGGATATGTCTCGATTTTGGCAAAAGGTGTTTTTCAATTGATTCTTTGAAACCTCTGCCCTGCCATTTTTTTTTCAAACTTTGGTAACCGAGTAAGCTTTGTCCCAAATCCCCCGTGATATAAAGGTAATCTCCTGGTTTTCCCCCAGAACGAAGCCAAGGTTTTTTAACAGTCCCTACAACCGTAAGAGTCAATTGGGTGGTGGGAGAGGAAAAGGTGTCGCCACCGGCTAGTTTCATTCCATATTGGTGGAGTGAATTGCGTAAAGCTTTGGAAAATGCCAATACCCATTCTTTTTTTCGAGATGTGGGCGAGAGGCCTAAGTTTAAAAAACACTCTTTGGGAACTCCACCCGAAGCTGTGATGTCGGATACATTCACTTCGACAAGTTTTCCTGCAAGAACCTCTGGACTTGACCATTTGTGAAGGAAATGGGTTCCCTCCGAAAGCGAATCCGTTGTCACAAGGCGGTCCGGTGCCAGAAAATAACAATCGTCTTCTGGGGGAGGGATATGCCCAAATAAACTGCGTATAATGTCTGATTCTTTCAAAGCTTCGTTTCCAATAAATTTGTTTGACCCGTTGTGAAAACCGAAAATCCTGACATAAAAGAGGAAAATCTCGTACTTATGGAACTATTGTCTAAAGCCCACAAGACCCCTTCTATTGCAAAAGAAGCCGTACAAAAACAGTGGTTTGTTGTGGACGCAACTGATAAAACTCTCGGAAGATTGGCAAGTCAAGTCGCTTCCAGGCTGCGCGGAAAACACAAATCTACATTCACTCCAAACCAGGATTGTGGAGATAACATCATCATCGTTAATGCTTCTAAAGTGGCTGTTACTGGTCGCAAAAGAGAACAAAAAATTTATTACCACCACTCAAGATACCCAGGTGGTATGACTGCCATCGCTTTCCACAAACTCATCCAAGAGAACCCAGAAAGAGTGATCATGGAAGCAGTGAAAGGAATGTTACCTAAATCTAAGTTAGGTGACCAAATGTTAAAAAATTGCCGCGTATTCGCAGGTAATGACCACAACCTAGGTGCACAAAAGCCCCTAAAACTGGAGTTAAAATAAGATGGCGCAAAAAGCAGTTTGGGCTGTAGGCCGACGCAAAACATCTGTTGCACGTGCGAAAATCGCATCGGGAACAGGAAAAATCACAGTGAATCATAAAGATGTAAACGATTACATTAAAAACGGAGAACATTTAGTTCGCCGTGCACTTGAGCCTCTACTTGTTTTAGAAGCTCGTGACAAATACGACATTGCTCTCAACGTAACAGGTGGTGGAGTGATTGGACAAGTCGGAGCGATTCGTCACGCTGTAGCGCGCGCACTTGTTGCTTTCAATGAGTCACTCAAACCGACTTTGAAAAAAGAAGGATTTCTCACTCGTGATAGCCGTATGGTGGAACGTAAAAAATACGGTCTACACAAAGCACGCCGGGGAACTCAGTTCTCAAAACGTTAATCGGAAATCTCCTCTTTTTTTCCGATACGAGAAGCCTCCTTCGGGAGGCTTTTTTTTTCTTCTCCGTCTAACACTTACCATCTATGAACAAAATCATCTTTTACCTTGCCTTCGCCTTTGGAACCTTTGCTAGCAGTTGTTTTTTATACTCGATTGTGATTTTTTCTCAGACACTAACGGTGGTTAAGGGATTTTCTGGGATTGTATTTTTCTTTTTGTTTTTACCGTTTCCTTTATTCTTTTTGTATACTGGGTATTTACTCGATCGGTATTCCAAAAAATGGGTAGTTGTGTGTTTTCAGTTTTTTTTATTTTTATCAGCACTGCTTCTTGGAGGAGGGATTTGGATATTTGAAGCCTATCCCTATTTACTATTACCTCTCGCATTTATCAACGGGATCGGAATGACAACGGTATTACCGGGACGAATGGCACTGCTTCGTGAGGTAATGGAATCCCATAAACTTGTCTTTCATACCATCGCCGGCAATTTACTCCTAATTTTTTCCTTTGGGATGAGTCCACTTGCCGTTGGATGGTATCGGGAATTTGAATCCTATTCCCAATTGTTTCTTGTTCTAGCGGGATTACATGCCGTTTCCATGGTCGCCTTTACATTGTTAAGTTCTAAACATAAGGAAAGTTTTTCCACAACTCAAGCAGTAAATTTTAAATCAAATGCAAACGATCCGACGAGTAGAGAAGAAAACAAAGGAATCCAAACTTCGGAGATACCTTCTCTTTCTGGTAGTCTCAAATTGGTATTACATTTTTTAAAAGAAGACAGAGTTTCAAGACAAGTGATGTGGGTTGCTGTGTTTAGTATGCTTGCCCTTGGTCCAATCCAAGTTGTTCTCCCTCAGTATGTGAAACAAGAACTGGGTCTTGGGGAACTTGCACGTGGGTCGGTCCTTGTATTCCTCGGTCCAGGTTTATTCCTTGGCGGAATCCTCACAATCCTCTTCCATCACCTCGAACGAAAGGGTTTGGTTTTACTATCCGTGTTTGCATGTTCTTCTGTTTTCTTTTTGGGATTTATCCCTTTTTATGATGCAAGGGCGACTTCGTTTTTTTTGTTTTGTTTTGGAGTATCCGGTGGAATCCTTTCTAGCCTTATGCCTGCCATTTTACAAAAACGCGCAGAAGATGGACTCCGAGGTAGGATCCTTTCCCTATATACCGTGTGTTTCCAATTCACTCCAGCAGTTTCTGGTTTTTTTGCAAGTGTCATGAGTGACCATGCGGGAAGTTTTTGGACCTTCATTGGTTTTGGACTAAGTTTTCTTTTGATTTCTTTGTTTTCCTTCCTGAGGTATACGGAATTACGTCAAAGTTAATTTCGAATTTCCTTGCCCTAGGAGGCAAATCCGATTTCCGTGTAAGTGTATGAAGTTCAAATCGGTCCAAGAAATCGCAAGGTTGTACACGAACTATTTCCAAGAGAAAGGGCACACAATTGTGCCATCTTCTAGCCTCATCCCAAAAGGGGATCCCACATTATTATTTACCACTGCAGGTATGGTGCAGTTCAAACCACTCTTCACTGGGGCTGTAGAATTACCATACACAAGGGCTGCCTCCATTCAAAAATGTGTTCGTACCACTGATTTGGAAGTTGTCGGTAAAACAGAAAGGCATTGTACATTTTTTGAAATGTTAGGAAATTTTTCCTTTGGTGATTATTTTAAAAAAGAAGCCATCGAATACGCGTTAGATTTTTCCTTAAACAAATTAGAAATTCCAAAAGATAAAATTTGGGTCACAATTTACTTAGATGATGATGAAGCTAAAAAGATTTGGATGGATGCCGGGATTCCTGAAGAACGAATTGTAAGGCTTGGAAAAAAAGATAATTTTTGGGGCCCTGCTGGTGACAGTGGTGCCTGTGGTCCTTGTTCGGAATTGTATTTGGATAGGGGGCCAGAAAAAGGAGGCCCTAATTGTGGCAACAACCCCAATTGCAAACCTGGTTGTGATTGTGATCGTTACTTAGAGTATTGGAATTTAGTTTTTAACCAATTCAACCAAACGGTTTCGGGGGAATTACTCCCTTTGAAACAAACTGGGATTGATACAGGTTCCGGTCTTGAACGTGTGGCCATGTTATTACAAGAAGTAGACTCGGTGTATGATACCGATGAGTTAAAGTCCATCATCAAACAAATTGAAACCCTTTCTGGTTATAAATATGACGAAACCACCAAACAATCGTTTCGTGTGATTACTGACCATTCTCGTTCTGTATTTTTTTCACTTGGTGATGGGATTTACCCAGACCGTACGGGGCGTGGGTATGTGATCCGCCGTCTCATTAGGCGTGCTTCCCTTTTTGCCAGAAAACTTGGAATCCACGAACCATTTTTATACAAATTGGTTAGCACATTAAAGGATTTGTATTCGGTCCGTTACCCCGAATTAAAAGACAAAGCAAAAGACATCGAATCTATCTTCAAAAAAGAAGAAGAACTATTCCTTCATACACTTGAAGTGGGCCTTGAGGAATTAGAATCGGTTTTAGACCATCTGAAAAAAGAAAAACAAACAGTTGTTACAGGAAAAGAAGGGTTCCGTTTATATTCTACTTATGGGTTCCCAAGAGAGATGACAAAGGAACTTGTCGAAGAACGAGGGTTTTCTTTTGACGACAAAGGATTTGAAGAGGAATTGGAAAAAGACCGAGACTTGTCACGTGCAAGTTGGAAAGGAAAAAAAATCCAATACCTGACTGGTCTTACCGTTTCTCCTGAATTAAAAACAGAATTTTTAGGTTATACGGAATCAAAATCGAAATCAAAGGTCCTTTATTTGTTTGTGGATGGAAAATCCGTTCCGTCTGCCAAACAAGGGGAAGAGGCCGTGATTGTTCTCGACAAAACTCCTTTTTATGCAGAAGGCGGTGGTCAGATTGGTGACACTGGTTACTTAAAAAAAGAAGGTTTCCAATTCCAGGTCCAAGATACTCAAAAAGAAAATGATACATTCTTACATATGGGAATGATTTTAAAAGGAAATCTTTCTGTGGGTGAGGTCGTCGATTCTGAAATTGAAGTGGAACGTAGACAAAATCTAGCAAACCATCACTCCGGCACACATTTGTTAAATGGTGCACTCCGAAGGATTCTTGGAACTCATGTGTCTCAAAAAGGATCCATCGTATCATCTGATTACTTACGATTTGATTTTTCTCATCCGAAAGCTCTCTCCAAGGAAGAAATCATCCAAATAGAAACAGATGTCAACGAAGCTGTAAACCAAGAGATCCCAGTCAAAACTGAAGTATTGAGTCTTGACGAGGCCAAAGGGTCGGGTGCCCTTTCTATGTTTGATGAAAAATATGGAAGTGTTGTCCGAGTGATTTCAATGGGTGATAAATCCAAAGAATTTTGCGGGGGGACTCATGTATCCAATACCAAAGAGATTGGATTTTTTGCCATCGTGAAAGAAGGAAGCCCTGGAGCAGGTAACAGAAGGATTGAAGCAATTTGTGGTGAATCTGTTGTGAGTTATTTTTTACACCAATTCCAAACCTTGGCATCCAAAATTGAAACCCATAACTTAACCACAAAAGAAACGTTTGGTGACCTAAAAGAATATGGAATTACAAAAGAGGTTCCGTCTCCAGAATCATTACAATCGATGTTTCTTCGAGAGGGTAAAGGGATCGTAACTCGGCTTCGCAAACTTCGGGAAGAATTAGAGAATGAATTGGACGAGAAGTCCAGTGCTCTTTTCAAAGCCAAAAAGAAGAGGGAACAAGAAAATTTTCAAATGAATCCTGAACTTGTGGATGGATTGTTACAAAAAGCACACAAGTTCCCGAAAGGCAAGGTGGTGACAGAATTGTTTCCTTCTGTAGATGCAAAGTCTCTTAAAGATTTAGCGGACTCACTCAAAGCCAAGGAACCAGAAATACTATGTTTGTTTGGAACAACGGAAGGGGAAACATCTACCCTTGTATTTATGTGTAATAAGGTTTTGAATGAACGTGGGATCCACTGTGGAGATATGCTCAAAGAAACCTTAGTTATGTTAGATGGGAAAGGTGGCGGACGACCAGATATGGCTCAAGGTGGTGGTAAAAAACCTGAATCCGTTGCCAAGTCATTGGAGTTTGCCCTTTCCCTTGCAAAAACAAAATTATCGTAATAAGAATTTGGAGAATCAAAATGGCACAAGACCCTTCCTTTGACATTGTATCGAAACTCGATCGACCTGAATTACAAAACGCGGTCTCCCAAGCAATGACGGAGATCCAAACACGTTTTGATTTTAAAGGATCCAATTCCGAAATTAAAATCACAGACGATCAGTTGGTATTAACTTCTGAAAACGAAATCAAACTTAAACAAGTGATTGATGTCCTTACGACCAAAATGGCAAAACGGGGGATCAGCCTCAAAGCCTTTGATTTTGATTCCAAAATAGAAGCGGCCACAGGGCAAACGGTTCGGATGAAGGTGAAAATCCAGAATGGATTGGACAAAGAACAAACCAAACAAATCACAACCCTCATCAAAGACCAAAAATTAAAAGTGCAAGCAACGATCCAAGGGGATTCGGTGCGAGTGGTGGGCAAAAAGAAGGACGATTTGCAGGAAGTGATGGCAGCGATCCGCAATGCAAATTTTAATTTTGATGCCAATTTTACGAACTTTAAAGGATAATTTCTGACAGAATAGAAAGCTTCTCTCGCTTCCAATTTTTTTCTGTCTATGTCTCGAAACCTTCCGATATTTCCCGTATGGACCCTAAAAAATCCGTATGGGGATGGACTTTGCCTAGAAAAGATTTCCTCCCGTATTTATTCGTATTTTCTGGAGTATTTTTACTGTTATCCCTTTTTTCCTTCCAAGAAGGAGAGGATGGGTCACTTTTCAATTGGTTTGGAAGGCTTGGGCATTATATCGCTCTCACCCTTTTTTACTTACTTGGAAAAGCTTCCTTTTTACTCGCTGGGTTCGTTTTGCTTTTGGGTGTCCTTTCTCTTAGAAACCCTGAATTTGATAGTTTGAGTAAGGCATTATTTTTTCCTCTATTTCTCATCGCTACCACTGTGAGTTTGAACTTACTGGAAACTCCGATGGGCCATGTCGGAGATAGTGGTGGGATCCTCGGCCAATTTTTTTCTTGGATTTTTTCTTATCTCTTTGGAGAGACAGGGCGTGTCCTTGTTGTTTTTTTTCTGTATTTATACTTTGCCGTGATTTGGTTGGAAGACGGGGCTTGGTCTTATACCTTTTCTACCATCCATTCCGTTTCTGAAAAATTATATCACCTCATGGGAGGAAGGAAAGAGTTCCCTCATCTCAAACTACCTTCCTTTATGGAATCAGTTGTGTCCACACGCCGTGCGCCTGAAGCGGACGTGAAACAAAAAAATTGGTTCCAAGTGCAAACAGAAGAAGAGTCCAAAGAAGATTTGGCTCATCATTTTTGGAATGTAGTCGCAAAGGAAAATTTGAAAAACCCAGAAGGTACAAAAACTACCTCGTCTTTTTCATCCAATGGAGTTTGGGACAAAGAATCTGCTCTGTCCGATACACACAAGTTGGCTCAATCGGCAAAACAAAATTTAACATCGGTTCGCTTCCAAAATACAAATCATTTTGGCGGTTTTTTTGATGCATCAGAAACTGTATTTCGTTTCCAAAAACAAAATGGAAGCCATCCCTTTGTGGAGTCAGGACAAAAAGAATCCAAACCCCGCGTCCAACTCACAGACAAACGCAAAGAGGTGGAATCGGGAAACGAAGGTTTCCAATCCTTTGATGAAGGAAAAGAAGAGGACCGAGAATCCAAAATCATTTTCCAATTCCCCGAAGCAAAATGGAAACCAAAACTCGAACCTACTTTGGCTCTTGATGAATTGGAACTTCCCAAACTAAATCCAATTAAATCCGCGTTAGGTGAAAATCCATTTCCTTTTGCAAAACGTAATTTGGATTCGTTTCCCCTTGCAGCTGACACGTCTGATTGGGTAGATTCTGAAGTGAATCCCGATGGATACGAACTCAAAGAAACGCAAAAAATATATATCGAAAGTGAGTTTGAGGAGGAGACGGAAGCAGAAGAAAATTCTCCAACAATTACCATCCCGATCCCAGAATCGGTACGTTTGTCACTAGTGGAAGAAACTGGTTTTGAAACAGATACATTCGATCTTTCCGATGATGAAGAAACAGACTCCTCTTCGTTAGAGGGAAATGAATTTGAGTTTGAAGAAGAAACATTGGAAACATTAGCAGTGGAAGAATCATCTCCGATGGTTCGTTCCAATTTAAGCGCTGGCAATTTCGGTAAGAAAAAACAACCTCCAAAAGACACGAAAGAACAGCAAGAACTCATGTTTGGTTCCATGGTACCAAAACCCAAATTGAAAAAAGGGAAATATTATATTTCTCCTAGGTTACTTGCGTCCCACCAAGTGCCTGTCGCCAATATTTTAAAAAATGATTCAGAACTCGACCTGATCGCCAAAAAAATCGAAGAGTCCACAGGTCACTTCGGCATTGAATCAAAGGTCATCACCAAAGAACGAGGACCAATCATCACTCGTTACGAAATCACTATTCCAAACGGAATCAAATTGAACCGAATTGTTTCCTTATCCGATGAGATCAGAGCCTACCTCGAAGTGAAAAATATCCGGATTGTAGCACCTATCCCTGGTAAGGCGTCCATTGGAATTGAAGTTCCAAACCGAGTGCGAGAAGATGTGTTTTTATCAGAAATCTTAAAAGACACCATCCTCCAACAAAAAGCGAAAGACCTTTCGATTTGTATTGGTAAGGATATTTCTGGAAAACTAGTGATGATTGATATCGCCAAACTTCCACACTTACTTGTCGCAGGGACAACGGGATCAGGAAAGTCGGTGAGTATCAATGCAATGATCACAAGCCTGATCTGTACTCGTTCTCCTGAAGAAGTGAGATTTATCATGATCGATCCAAAGATGGTGGAGATGACCCTTTACGAAGGAATCCCTCATCTACTGATGCCTGTCATCACCGATCCAAAAAAAGCAACAAAGGCATTGTCATGGGCCATCCAAGAGATGGAGAGTCGTTACCAAATGATTTCCCAATTGAAAAGTCGGGACTTTAAAAGTTTCAATGAAAAGGTAGAGGAATATGCCCATGCCAAAGGGTTCCAAAAACTCCCATACATCGTGATCTTCATTGATGAGCTTGCGGACCTCATGATGGTTTCTGGGAAAGATTTAGAAGAACAAATCCAACGTATTTCCCAAAAAGCAAGGGCAGTGGGAATCCATTTGGTCATGGCAACACAAAGGCCATCGGTGGATGTAATCACTGGGGTCATCAAAGCAAACTGCCCAGCTCGTGTTGCCTTCCAAGTGGCTCAAAAAACAGATTCACGTACGATCCTTGATACCAGTGGGGCCGAAACCTTACTGGGAAAAGGGGACTTTTTATACCGTTCGCCGACATCGAGTGACCTCATGCGGATCCAAGCTCCTTACATTGAAGAGAAGGAAATTGATTCCATTGTCGAAGAGGCGAAAAAGCAAGGGGCTCCCGCATATGTGGAAATGAACTGGGACGATGAAACGAATATCGAAATGGCCTCTGATGAAGATGAAGAACTCTTCGATGAAGCTTGGAATATTGTCGTGACCGAAAAAAAAGCCAGTGCGAGTTATTTGCAACGTAGGATGAGGATTGGATACAACAAAGCGGCAAGGCTTATGGAACTCATGGAAATGAGGGGTTATGTTTCTCCGCAAGTCGGGGCAAAACCTCGGGAAATCTTACGTTCAGCGTAAATCATCGACAAGAGAAGTTTGTCTGAAAAACTGGGAATCTATGAAAGTATGGATCGGATTTTTGTTACTTGTTTTGGGAGTTTCTTTGGAGGCCCAAACAAGTCCGGCTCACAATTGGCATTCCCCTTCGGAAGTAGTCAAAAAGATCAAAAAAAACTTCAGCGAAATCAATTCGTATTCGGCTGATTTTCTCATCAAAACGGAAGACAACAAAAAAGAAAAACAGATGCGTGGGAAATGTTTCTACAAACGCCCCGGAAAAATTCGTTATAACTTTGCTGAGCCAGAAGGTGACGAAATTGTTTCCGATGGAAAAACCCTCCATATCTTTATCAAACGTTTAGGTGCAGTTGGCAAACAAGACCTTACCCTTGATCGTAAAAATTCCTCAGGTCCTATCTTTACGACAAACAGTCCCGATGGTCTAAACCGTCTCTTTCGAAAATACCATTATAAATTTGATACCATCGAACAGCCTCGTTCTGTCGGTGATGCTACAAAATACTTCGTTCTCGATCTCGACCAAAGGGAAAAAATTGGTGGGTTTGAAAAGATGAAACTCTTCGTGGATTCAGAATCTTACTTAATTAAAAAAGCAGTGGCGACCGATGGTCGTGGCAAAGTCACAACGATAACATTTTCAAATATCAATTTTTCGGAAGAAATCCAAGATGGAGTTTTCAATTTTCATATGAGCGGGAACGCGAAGATTGTCAACAACCCACTTGTCTCTGAGAACTAAACCTAAGAGGAGTTCATTTTGAATACAAAACGAGTTGGTCAGATCCTAAGAGAAGCAAGAGAAGACAAAAAACTTTCTGTGAAAGATGTCGCAAAAGAAACAAACATTGCGGCCAAATACATCATCGCTTTGGAAACGGAAGATTATTCTCAGTTCCCAGCCGAAACCTTTGCTCTTGGTTTTTTAAAAAATTATGCCAGTTATTTAAAATTGGATACTGCGATGTTACTCAATTTATATCGCGGGGAACAAATTGAAGAATCACAAGCACCTCTTGAAGAACTCACTCGTCCGACAACCACTCCATTTAGTTTAGACCGCAATAAAATCATAAGCCTTGTTTCCCTCTTTTTGTTTGTGATCTCGGCGTATATCATCTACATCAGTTTTGAAGATTCAGGTTCTGTTTCCATGGATGAAGACAACACTGAGGTGAGCCAAAGTGTTGAACCGACGAGTAGTTCAGACATTCCTTCTGGTATCAATTTTGTATCCCAAAGTGTTCCTGAAAATGCAAGTGTACCGTTTATCCTCACGGAAGACCGTGGTGTGAGTTTTAGTGTGAACAACCAACAGTGTAAGATGTTTATCAAAGGTGTTTCCAATGGAAAAGCAAACCTCGGATTCAATATTTTCCCTGAAAAAAATGTATATTTTTTCCAAACGGCAGAAGGGGAAGAAACCATCCTTTCTTATAAAATAGAAGAACTTTCCTCACTTCGTCGTGATATCCGAGTGGTGACACAAGCTGTGACAGAAAAATCAGCGAAAGTCCTTGTGACTTTAAAAGAAGAAAGGGAAGGGGTTGCTGTGAAATCTCCTGTAGGAGATGTTCCTATCCAAGTAACACTGTTTTTCTCTAAACCAAGTTACGTTGAATTTGTATTAGATGGTCAAATGGGCGAACGAGGACTTGTTTCTGCGGGTGAAGTAAAACACTTAGAAGCCCGTGATAGACTCGAAATCAAAGTTGGGGATGGTGGGGCAGTGGAGATGGTGCAAAATGGAAAAGAACGAGTGGTTCTCGGGAAACCAGGAAAACTTGTGAAAAAAATCTTTATTCGCAAACCAAATCCATACGACTCCACTCAGTCCATTATTGGAGAGTTAGGCGAATAATGCCAAAACAAAAGGACAAAACGGAAGTGACACCAAAGTCGTTTTTCATTACAACCTTAGGTTGTCCGAAAAACACGGTGGACTCAATGGCAATGCACCAGTCCTTATTAAAAGAAGGACTACTCCCAGCTGCAGACCCAGAAGCCAGTGATTTTCACTTAGTGAATACTTGTACCTTTATCCAAGATGCTACAAAAGAAACCATCCAAACCATCCTTGATTCCATTGATATCAAAAAGAAAAACAAACAAAAGTTAGTTGTCGTTGGCTGTTTTGCGGAACGTGCAGGAAAGGAAATCTCTGCTGACCTTCCAGAAGTGGACCTTCATTTTGGTACAGGAAAGTATGACAAAGCAGGGGAAATCCTTCGAAACACCTTCCCACTCGACTTCAAAGACTTAACAGAATTCAATGAAGACCTTTTGGAAAGATTAAAAACTTCGAAAGGCATTGAAAACTATTCCAAACCATATTCCTACGTGAAAATCTCTGATGGATGTAACCGAGGTTGCCATTTTTGTATCATTCCCAATTTACGTGGGAAGTACAGGGACACAGACATCAATGATGTCTTAGAACAAACGAAACTTGCGATCAAAGCTGGTTCGAAAGAAATCTGCCTTGTTTCCCAAGACACTGTTTTTTATGGCAAGGACACAGACAAACTCATGGACTTGGTTCGCTCTGTGGCGGCGGTCGAGGGACTTGAAATATTGAGACTCCTCTATTTGTATCCAGATAAAAAAACTGAAAAGTTACTCGATCTGTACCGAGAAATTCCTAAAATTGCCCCGTATTTGGAAAGCCCATTGCAACATGTTTCCAAATCCGTTTTAAAATCTATGAACCGCACGGGCGATTATGAATTCTTTAAATCTCTTTTCCAAAAAGCAAGGGACATCCGACCTGATTTAGAAATCCGCACTTCCTTCATCCTTGGGTTTCCTGGAGAAACCATGGAAGATGTCGAAGAGATCATTCGTTTTGTGGAAGATGTGAAACCGGAAAAGGTAAATCTTTTTCCTTATTCACCACAAGACGGAACCAAAGGGGCAACGATGGAAGGACAACTGAAAGACAAAGAGATTGCACGCCGTGTGAATCTAGTCCGTGATGCCTATCTTGGAACCTTAAAATCCATCCACCAAAACCGAATAGGCAAAGTATACTCTTGTGTCGTAGATGAAGTGTTAGACGAAGGAGCCATTGTCCGACGCCTACAAGATGCGCCAGAAATTGATGAAGTTGTGTATGTGGAAGAAAAAGGATTAAAAGTCGGCCAATTTGGAAAGGTCAGAGTGGATTCTTTTTACGAACTGGATATGTCAGGGACTTGGGTGGTTTAGTGGAAGATTGGAAAACCATTGCCAATATCCCAAACCTACTAACGGTCCTTAGGGTTCTTGCTTTACCGTTTTTTATTTTTGCCCTATTCCAAAAAGAATGGGAATACCAGATCTTTGCCTTTGTCATTTTTGCACTTGCATCCCTAACTGATTTGGTTGATGGGTATCTGGCACGAAAATGGAACCAACAAACTGAATTTGGAAAATTTTTAGACCCACTTGCTGATAAATTTTTAGTCATTGGTTGTTTTGTTACTTTTTTATTCATCCATGAACCCATTGAAGTTTGGATGGTGGTTCTCATTGTAGGGCGGGACATGCTCATCACTTTCCTTCGTTATATTGCGGTTCGTTCGGGAAATAGTTTGCGTACGACCATGATGGGAAAGGTCAAAACTGCTTTCCAAATGGGTGCAATCCTTATCATTCTCGTTGTGTTTATGCTCATCTCTGGAAAACGCCGTGCCATGATCAACGAAACCTATGCGATGGGAAAATTGGCTGGGTATTCTACTTTTGAAGTCGCATCGCAACATGCCAACGAGTTTTATACAATGGTGAAAACGTCGGAGAATTTAACGTTCAAAGATTTTTTTGATTCCATTGCTTCCTTTGTTCCTTATTTCGGAATGTTATTCACTACTTTTATCACTGTGATCTCGGGCCTTCGTTACATTGTTACCAATTATCAACTGTTAACCTTTTCAAATCTCAAAAGGATTTTTTATGACCGCTCCCACAATTAAAGATATACTTGGCCAAGTGGTGTCTGGACACCATTTGGTGGATACCCATGCTGAATTCTTTTTAAACGAAGTCATGGATGGGAAAGTTCCCGAACCTATGCTTGCTTCCTTTCTCACTGCTATGAAAATGAAAGGAGAAACAACGGACGAACTTTTTGGTTTTGTGCGAGCTATGCGCCACCATGCAATTAAACCTAAAACTAACTTTGGTTTTGATTTTTTAGATACATGTGGGACAGGTGGGGATGGAAAGGGAACACTCAATGTTTCCACTCTTTCTGCACTCACACTCGCAAGTCTTGGCCATAAAGTGGCAAAACATGGAAACCGTTCTGTCTCTTCGTTATCAGGGAGCTCCGATATCCTATCGGGACTAGGGTATCCTTTGGAACGAACCCACGAAGAATGTGAAAACGAATTCCTCCGCACAGGGTTTGTGTTTTTATTTGCACCGGCTTGGCACCCTGCAATGAAGTATGCAGGTCCAGTGAGAGCCGCACTTGGGTTTCGGACATTTTTCAATCTGATAGGACCACTTTCCAATCCGTTTTCACCTACCCACCAAATTGTTGGGGTTTATGACCGATCACTTTGCCTACCGATGGCGGAAATTTTGGGGAAACTGGGTTTGAAGCAAGCGATTGTTTGCCATTCTCAGGATGGATTGGATGAGTTTTCCATTTTCGAACCAACTGACTATGCCTTTTTTGATGGAAAGGACACACAAGAACTTCGTTTTGACCCGAAGGAACTTCGTTTGACTGAGAGTGAACTTGATCGAAATACAGTGTTCTCTTCCTCTAAAGAAGGAGCGGAAGCGCTATTCCGTGCCGTTTTGGACCCAAGTTCGGCAACGGGAGGGACTGCCATGGTCTCTTTGAACGCAGGTGTTTCCCTATTTTTACTTGGTGCAGTGAAAGATGTAAAGACAGGGTATGAAATCGCAAGAGATGCCTTACTCTCGAAAAAAGTTCTCCGATTCGTTCGTGAAACATTGAATTTAAGATCAGCCCTGTAAACATTGGATAAATAGCTATGTTCAATTTAGATTTTTTAACATCACAATTCCTAATCCTTGCCCAAGAAGAGGGAGCAAAGTCTTCCCTTCAGTCCCTCATCATCATTCCGATAATGCTCGTCGCAATGTACTTTCTTGTGATCCTTCCGAACAAAAAAGAAGAGAAAAAAAGAAAAGAAATGATCGGTAACTTACAAAAAGGTGATACAGTGGTCACAAGTAGCGGGCTTCACGGCAAAATCGTAGAATTCAAAGACAATAACGAAACTGTTGTTCTTAGTATCTCAGCCAATACGAATGTAACGTTTGATACTAGTGCCATTCTAAAGAAAAAAGCATAAGATGAAACATTTCTTCTGTATACTCCTTATTGTTTTGTTTTCTACTTCTCTTTTTTCACAAGAGGGTTTGGATTTTTTGGATAAAGTAAACGATAAACCGAAAACTACCACAAAACCCAAAGAAGACTCTGTCCAAACCTCAACAAAAAAGCAAAACAATGTTGTTTCTACGGCAGGAACAACTACAGGGAAAAAGAAGAAATCTAAAAAGAAATCAAAACAAACACAACTGACAACTGAAGCACTTCCACAAAACAACAATTTGGTGACAAACCAAAATGCGAATCCAATTGTGAATGAAAAAACTTTGAATCCTGTTGAAAAACAACCAGCAGTGATTGAAGAAGAAGAAGTAGTTTCCAATGCATTGTGGATGGATTCACCAGTGTCAGCAGAACCAGTGGGACTTCCTGGCTTCAGTGGAGAAGTAAAACTTAGTAATAAAGAAATTACTAATGCTGGTTCGGAAACAAATGGTGTAAAAGATCCAGGAAAATCTTTTTTTAATTTTTCCGAATTTTTTGCCAAATACAAAAAAGCGATGATGATCCTTGGGATTATTATCCTCTTTGCTTTTTACAGACTTAGATCCGCACGTCCAGGCTCTAGCAGTCGTTCTTATAGAAGATAAAATTTTTAGGAGCAAATCAACTTGCAATCGTATCGACTCTTACTTCTACCATTTTTCATTTTAGTGGTATCATTTACCATTTTGTATCCAAACTTTGCCGACCGAACTTTGAAACTGGTGGTGAGAGAGGATGTTTATTCCCTTCCTGAAGAAGATCAAAAAACACTTGTTAATGGATTGTTTGAAAGGTGGGAGAAGGATTATGGAAAAAGTTCAGGTTGGACTATTGAGCCAAAAGGGACACTCCCTCCTAAAGAAAATCCTTTTTATACTGTGAATGGCAGATTTATTACTTCTGCCAAAATCAATCAAATATCACAAGAGAACCAAAGTTTGGTGAATGAAGGCAAAAACAAATTAGAACCTACTTGGATCGAGAACATGATCCGTGGCGGTAAGTCTTTGTCTATCAAACTTGGTCTGGATTTACAAGGTGGAATGCGAGTGGTTTTAAAAGGTGATTTTGAAGATTATACTTCGAAATTAAGAGACCTTTATGCAAAGGAAATCACCGAATTGAATGTTACTCTTAATAATTCACTTGCAAAACCAGATGACATCGAAAAGGCAAAAAATCGTCTCGCAGAAATAGAATCCAGTTTTGATTTATCGCCAATGCGTAAAATTGTCGAACTAGAAAAAGCAAAGATGATCATCGACAATCGTTTAACAACACAAAACTTAACAGAACCACAAGTTAGGATCCAAAAGGAACAAGATGCGATTGAAGTATCACTTCCAGGAGTTTCCAATTCTGCAGCGATCTTAGAGATTTTACAAAATACTGAAACAGTCGAATACCGATTAGAAGAACCAAATTCTTTTACATATAAAAAAATCATAAGTGATAGTGAAAGTCGACTTATGGAGCTTGGACAAAGAGAAAAAACTGACATTTATCTTTTCCAAGAACTTGTTAAAAACAAAGCAGGGAAAAAAGCCCAAGATGAGTTTCTTGCAGGCCTTGAAAAAAAATACAATATTCCAAAAGATTATAAGGTATATGCAATGTGGGCTCGCGGTAATTCTGCAAAGTCCACTTTACTTCCTAGGAGTTTTGTTGTATTAGAAAGAAAAATTGCTCTTTCTGGAAATGATATGACCAATGCACAACCGTCATATAATTCCAACTCATATGGATGGATGGTAAGTTTTACGCTGACTCCAAATGGGGCTGAGAAATTTTTTGATTTAACTTCGGAAAATCGGGGCCGTAACCTAGCAATTGTTTGGGGAGATAAAGTTATCTCCAATCCTGTGATCAATGACCCGATTGCTGGCGGAAGAGCTGAGATTTCAGGAAGTTTTTCAGAACAAGAAGCAATTCGATTGGCGAATGTCATTTCTGAAGGCGCCCTGCCGATTCCTCTTTCTGTTCTTGAGATGCGTTTTATTGGACCAACTCTCGGGATTGAATCGATTGAAGTTGGTGTAAAAGCTGTTGCGATTGGATTTTTTCTCGTAATGGTATATATGATCTTCTACTACCGGTTAGGTGGATTTATAGCAGACTTATCGTTACTTGTAAATATCATTATTCTTGCGGCTCTCCTTACTTTAATGGACTTTACACTTACTTTGCCAGGGATTGCGGGGATTATCTTAACTGCAGGTATGGCAGTAGATGCAAACGTGATTATTTATGAGAGGATTCGTGAGGAAATCGAAGAAGGGCGTGCACTTTCGATTGCCGTCACAAGAGGTTTTGAAAATGCTTTCTGGACCATTATGGATGCAAACGTAACCACTCTCATTGCAGGGATTTTAATGATCCGTCTCGGAAATGGACCTATCAAAGGTTTTGCGATCACTCTTTGTTGGGGAATTGTCACAACACTTTTCACATCCTTATTTTTGTCTCGTTTGTTTATGGAACTTTCCGTTAATCGATTCGGAATCCATCATTTGAACCTAAGACCTTTTTTCTTTGGAAAAAAAGAGGTAAAACATGTATAATATCAATTTCACGAAGTATAAATATTTCACTCTGAGTATTTCTTTTTTGGCCATAGTTTTAGGATTTGTCATCACCTTCGCTAAGTATGGTGGGTTTGCTCACTCACTCGATTTTAATGGTGGACTAAGGACAGTTGTAGAATTACCCAAGGATAAAACTCGTGCGGACTTAGAATCCTATTTCCAAACGAAAAAAATTGAAGCGGTTGTCATCTTACTCGAAAAAGAAAAAAACATTTTTCAATTGGACATCGGACTTGGCTCACTTTCTACGATTGAAGAGTTGTTTAAAGAAATTCCCGAAGACAAAAGGGAATCTTCTACATCTGCAATTGACAGGTTTGTGCAACTACTTCGATTTGAATTTAACTTACCGAAAGAAAAGGTATTATCTGCAGACCAAGTGGGCGCTGTAGTAGGTGGGGAACTCACAGAAGTGGGTATCACATTACTCCTAACAACACTTGGGATTATCCTATTGTATTTAAGTATTCGATCTCAATTTAAGTTTGCCCTCGCATCTGCAATTGCTCTTGTGCATGACATTCTCATGACTCTTGCTCTCATTGGATTTTTACAAATCAAACCTAGTGTTCCGATCATCGCAGCCCTCCTTACGTTACTTGGTTACTCCATAAACGATAAAATTGTTGTATTTGACCGGATCCGTGAGAATGCTCATGGTAAAGACAATTTAGCACTTTCCAACATCATCAACGTATCTATTTCGCAAACATTGGGAAGGACGATCAATACATCCTTTACAACAATGATTTCGGTAGTAGCAATCATTGTTGGTGGTGCAGCCGAATTGTATGATTTTGCATTTGTTTTACTATTTGGTGTGATTGTCGGAACCTATTCTTCCATCTACATTGCGGCTCCTATTTCTGAGATTTATGATAGGCTCAGGAAAAAAAGATTCACTTAATAGGGATTAGATGAATGTAGAGAAAAGGAAAGAACTTTATTCTCTGCATTCCCTGCTTGGGTTTCTTGCCATGGGAAAAACTGGTGGAAACCCTCCTGTCTCAGCCGTTCTCACAGATTTAAATGGCAATGTTATAGAAAAAGCTCACACCCAAGAGTATGGTGGAAACCATGCTGAAAGGGAACTTTTTTCATTACTTCAAAAACAACATTCTTTAAATCAAATCATTCCAAAAGAAAGTCCATTATCGGAAACTAACGAAGCAGATACGAGTCAGAAGAATACGAATTCGGGAGTTTTTCTTTCTGACTTCATTTTATCGGTAAGCCTTGAACCTTGTACCCATTTTGGAAAAACACCACCTTGCCGTGATTTGGTGCTCGAATCCAAACCAAAAGAACTTTTGATTGGTTGGAAAGATCCAAATCCATTGGTTATATCAGGAGACTGGGAATCCTATCAGGAAAAGGGCATTACCGTTCGTTTGGATCCAATGCTTGCCAATACATCTATTCCATATTTGCAAGGTTTTATAAAACGTATACAAACGGGATTACCTTGGGTTTGGATCAAATCTGCGACTTCCAAAGAAGGAAATTACGCTGATTCATCTCTTAAAAAAGAGCGAGTGAGTTCGGTTGAAATCGATCTCTACTTACAAATCTTACGAGCAAAATTTGATGCTGTGGCATGTGGTCCGAATACAATCTTTATCGATGAACCATCGTTACACTTTCGGATCACTGAGGAAATGATCCGTTTGGCGGGGTTACCAAAACGTCAAACAGAACTAATTCCTTTTTTTGAAGCAGCAACAAATTTGTTTACTTCACTTACAAAATGGGCAAGGGACACAACTTTACTCCACCAATTAGAAGAAGGAAAATACCAACCCTATCGAGTCTTTGTTTTGGATCCAAAACGTCTACCTAGTGAGAATTTTTTCTCCAAACAAATGGAACTTAATGATCGTTACGGTGAAAAAAAATGTATTTTTTTTGTAATTGTGGATACTATTAATGTTGAAGCAGAAATATTTGATTTGCCTTTCGAAATCAGAAACCAAATGGAAACACTTTCCCTACATCCTATTTTTCCTATAGGGAAAAATGACGGGGACCTATTTTTAAAAACCCTGGGAAAATTTGGAATTAATTCTTTGTTATGCGAAGCAGGTAGTTTTTTTCCTAACTTTTTAAACGAAAATTTGTCAGATGAAGATTGTATATTAGAAATTCGAAATTTTGAAAAATCAATTCCTCATGGGATTCCATTTGTTTACCAAAATGAGCACATCCTTTCTGAATTTAAAATTGGTTCCAATTCTGTATTCATACGAAAACCAAAAAGGAGTACATAGAATATGTTTACTGGACTTGTTGAAACTTTAGGGAAAGTCGTTCAAATCGAACCTATTGATTCTGGAATTCAATTTACCATCCAAACGGAATGGGAAAATCCAGATATCAAACTTGGTGACTCAATTGCCATAAACGGTGCTTGTATGACCGTTACAAAATTTTCTGACTTGGGGAATTTATTCCAATTTTATGCTTCGTTTAAATCATTGGAGTTAACCAACTTGTCTCGGTTAGGGGAAGGATCCCTCGTGAATTTGGAACGTGCCATGGCACTAGGGCAAAGGTTTGGTGGTCATATGGTCCAAGGTCATGTGGATGGCATGGCAATAGTAATCAGTCGCAAACAAATTGAAAATGAAGTGGAAGAGTTTTGGGTGGAAATTCCAGAAGATTTAAGACGTTTTTTTGTAAAAAAAGGATCTGTTACTTTAGATGGAATCAGTCTCACCGTAGTCGATGTAAAAGATGGGAATATCCAACTGATTCTTATTCCAGAAACCATACAAAAAACCAATGCAAACTCTTGGAAAAAGGATCAACGACTGAATGTCGAGGTGGATGTCCTAGCCAAATACATTGAAAATTATTTGGCAGGCAGACAACTTTAAATGGAATTAATTTCTTTTTAATAAATCATCAATATCGGAATCAGAATCTGCATCAATGTACTTGGATTGAAAGTCAGAGCTATTCATGATTTCGAAAAACATATCAAGCTTTGCTAATTTAAATACATTTTGGATCATCGGTTTCATACCAACAAGTAAAAGTTTTCCCTTTTTGTTTTTAAGAGAATTAAGGCTTTTGATAAGAGACCCAATCCCAGATGAATCAATGTAATCGAGCCGACTCATTTCGATGGAAACGAGGTTTGGACTTGATTCAATCAATTTGTTGAAAATGGATTCAAACTCTTCTGTGGACTCAATATCAAATTTCCCAGCGATTTCGATGGTTTTGATCTTTCCTATTGTGTTTAATTTCAGCTCCACAAGTCCTCCGATCCGGAACATTTAGACAAAAGAAATAGGAAAAATCAATGAATTTCTTTGGGAATCTTCTTTAATTCGGAACGGCTTTCAGAGTTTTAGTATATAGAGGCCTTTCCCAATGATACGTCCGATCGAAGAAGCAATCGAAGAAATCCGCCAAGGCAAAATGATCATCCTCGTCGATTCTGAAGACAGAGAAAACGAAGGTGATTTGGTCTGCGCGTCCCAGTTTGCAGACAAAGACAAAATCAATTTTATGGCGACCCATGGACGTGGACTCATTTGTGTCCCAATGGAGCGGGAAAGGTTACAAAGTTTGGGTCTCGGCAAAATGGTAGATGACCTTACACTTGGTGACAAACATGGGACTGCATTTACCGTTTCAGTGGATGCAAAATTTGGAACTAGTACGGGAATTTCGGCCCACGACAGAGCCAAAACAGTAGAAGTCTTACTCGATCCCAAAACAAAACCAGATGATCTCATGCGACCAGGTCACTTGTTTCCTCTGCAAGCAGTGACAGGTGGAGTGTTACGTCGGGCAGGTCATACTGAAGCAGCTGTCGACTTATCTAAGTTAGCTGGCTTATACCCAAGTGGTGTCATCTGTGAAATCATGAATGATGATGGTTCCATGGCAAGGATCCCTGATTTAGAAAAATTTGCCAAAACCCACGGACTCAATATTTATACGATAGAAGACCTGATCCGATACCGTAGACATAAAGAAAAACTCATCCACTTAGAAGTGGAAGCAAATCTTCCAACAGAGTTTGGTGATTTTAAAATCAAAGCCTATTCGACTCAAATTGATGATAAAATTCACATGGCACTCGTGAAAGGAGATATCGAACCTGACAAACCAGTGCTCGTTCGAGTTCATAGCGAGTGTTTGACGGGAGATATCTTTTCTTCACAACGTTGTGATTGTGGACCTCAACTCCACAACGCTCTCCGAATGATTGAAAAAGAAGGGCGGGGAGTTTTACTTTATATGCGCCAAGAAGGGAGAGGGATTGGGATCATTAACAAACTCAAAGCCTATTCTTTACAAGAAGGTGGGCTTGATACTGTGGAAGCCAATGAAAAATTAGGATTTGCTCCAGATTTACGTGAATATGGAATCGGGGCTCAGATCCTCCGAGACATTGGTGTTAAACAAATGAAGCTAATCACGAATAACCCTCGTAAGATTGTGGGTCTTGAGGGATACAACCTCCATGTGACAGAAAGGGTTCCCATTGAAATCGATCCTGTGGAAGAAAATCAAAAGTACCTTCAAACGAAAAAAACGAAACTTGGGCACCTATTAAACTTACACGGTTAGTTGTTTTTGACTTTCGCAGGGTTATAAAGTATACAAATCATCTAAGGTGATAATCGAGTCCTTTCCCAACTCGAGTTTTTCCTTTCAAATAAAATCCGATCATGAAGTCGGCCCACTCGTCCTTGCCAAAATTCGATTTTGGTTGGATAAACCGAATACCCGCCCCAAAACTCTGGCATTGGTATCTCTTTCCCTTCCCATTCTTTGGAAAGGGATTTGAATTTGGATTCTAGTTTTTCTCTCGATGATACCACCGAACTCTGATTTGATGTATGGGCACCAATTTGAGATTCTCTTGGGCGAATTTTAAAGTAGGCTTCTGATTCTTCTTTAGTGATTTTGGAGACGGTCCCTTCAATTCGGATTTGGCGTTCTAATTTTGGCCAAAAAAAATTCAAAGCAACACGATTGTTTTCCGCAATGTCTTTTCCTTTGTCCGATAGATAATTTGTAAAAAATTGGAATTCATTTCGGATAAGACCTTTTAATAGTACAATTCGTACGCTTGGTTGCCCTTCCTTGTTTACGGTCGCAAGACTCATTGCATTGGGTTCCAGTTCTTTTTCTTCTTTGGCTTCGGTAAACCATAAAGAAAAAAGTGCCAAAGGGTCGGTCCCTGCAGTTTGTTCTGAAAGTACAGAACGTTCGTAACTGTTTCGCATATTGGCTAAATCATTCAATGTTTCCATAATTTAAGTATCCCTCCCATTCATAATAGTGGACGATGAGTTTGAAAAAAAAAGTAAAAAAGATTCCAATGGAAAAATAGAGTCCCATTGGGATTTTTTTTCCTTTGAGAGACTCTCCTTTTTTTCTAAGTAAGAAACTAAAGCCGACAGCAAGTAGGTATGAAGAATTGAAATAAACCATCCAAAAAGGATTTCCTGCAATGGCCGCAAGGACAGGAGAAAATATTACATCACCAAGTCCAGTTCCTCCACGAAACAAAAGATAGATGATAAGATAAAAGAGTAAAAAACCTAAATACACATACAGGTGTGTGAAACCTGGCGTCTCTTCGAATAAAAAATAATTGGATCCAAAACCAAATCCAATGAGGAAGGGAAGGTTTTCATAATCCAGAGACAGTTTTTTTGCATCAGTCAACATCGCAATGAGTAGGTGACCTAAAAAAAATAAGAGACAAAATGTCCCAGGTAAGGATTCAGAAACAAAATAAACAAGTATCGCTATGAGTCCGAATAAGAATTCTGTTAAAGGGTATAGTTTGGCAATCTCCACCTGGCAACGATTACATTTTCCTTTGGTTAATAACCATCCAAATATCGGAACCAAATAGAGTTTGTTTACATTGGTCTTGCAACTTGGGCAGTGGCTTGGTTTAGAAAAAATGATGTTCCATCGTTTAAACCCTTGGAATTTTTTACGACCTTGTTCATAACAGTAATACAAGATCCTATCACCAAGTGTAGTATAAAAACTAGCAAGAGAAGCTGCAAAAAAAAATAGAATCATATAGGAAAGTCCAGTGGAAAGAAAATACCAGTTAGATTCTATTAGTGATTCCATGTTTTTTAGTTGGTTCTACAGAATGGATTCACGTTCTTTCGAAAGTTCCTGTAATGCCTTCATTCCACGTTTTAGAGTTTCCCATTCAGTAGCAAACGAAAGCCTTACATAATTTTTTGCATCACAGAAGATAAACCCAGGAACAAGGATGAGATCTTTTTTTACAGCACGTTTGATGAATTCTTCATCTTCGCAAGGAACTTGGAAAAATGCATAAAAGGCTCCACCTGATTTTTGGATGGGGTAGTAGTCTTTTAAGGACTCATATACAAAATCACGTTTTTCTTTGTAATCCTGGATATAAGTTGACATATCTGTTTTTAGAGCTTCGATACCTGCCCACTGTGTGATGGAAGGTGCGCACACAACCGTATACTGCTGTAAGGTGGTGAGCGCCTTGATTACTTTGTCTTCGGCAAGGATTGTGGCTAACCTAAGGCCTGTCATGTTATACGTTTTCGAGAAACCAGTGAGGGTAATTGTTTTTTCATATTCACTCCCAATGGAAAAAAACTTTCCGTCATAATCAAAGAGTTCATAAATTTCATCACTGATGAGATATGCTCCTGTGTTTTCTGCAAAGTTCGCAATGGCACGGAGTTGTTCTTTTGACAAAACCTTTCCTGTGGGATTCGATGGATTGGAAAAAATAATGAGTTTGAATTTTCGGTTCTTCAACGTTTCCAAATCCTTGGGTTCAAAGTTTTCGGAAAGGGGAACCACTTTTCCTCCATAAAACTTTAACATGGCTGGATACATTAAAAAATAAGGAGAGATGACGAGACATTCATCACCTTCATTCACGAGAGCATTAAAAAGTAAAAAGAGAGCAGAAGAAATTCCCGAAGTCACAAGGATTCTATCTTCATGGGCATATTTCATATGGTTTTGGGTTCTGTACTTTTCAGCCATTGCTGATTTTAATTCAGGAATCCCAGCTGTGAGTGTGTAAGATGTTTTCCCTTCAATGGCTGCCCGATTCATCGCTTCAATGATGTTAGGTGGGCAAGGGAAGTGGGGTTGGCCGATACTCAAATTGATAGGGTTTTGGATGCTACGTGCAAGTTCAAAGGCTTTTCGGATGGGAGAGGAGTCGATCCCATTCATTCTATTGGCAAATTCCATGGAATCATCATGGTTTTTAGGGTAGGTACGGGTCAATAGAATTTGGTTTACAGCCTACAAATGAGTAGAAATCTGAAGGATATGGAATTTGTAACCATCGCCGGCGTAAAAGTGCCTGTCCTTCCTCATTCAGAAAAATTTCCCGTTTTCCCTTCTAGCCTAGTTGAAACTGATTCGGTGAAACAAACCTTACAAAAAATCCTTTACCCGATGCTCGAAGGGATGCCAGTCCTACTCGTCGGTGATGCTGGTGTCGGAAAAAACGCTCTTATTTATTATATCAATTCACTTAGAAAACAACCTACGCTTCGATTCAGTTTTAATGAGGACACTCTCCCTGAAGATTTAATTGGATCGTATCGCATCTTACTCGATGGGAAAGGATTCACATGGTCCAATGGACCGCTTACGAACGCATTGTCAGAGGGACTCAGTTTTGTTGCAGACGAAATGAACCTTTGTGCACCAAACATCATCAAACGTTTTTCATCTGTCTACGAATCCAATTATCTCGACCTTCTCGAAGGCAGTGGGGAACGTGTGAAGGGGAAAACTGGATTTTGGTTCATTGGAACCCAAAACCCGAGTGAAGGCTTTGAAGGTCGTAAACCTTTGCCTTTTGACATCACAAAACATTTTGCTGTTGTTTATGTGGATCCTTATTCTCCCGATGAGATGTTTTTTATCCTAAAAAAAATTTATCCAATGCTTTCGGAAGAAGTATTACAACAAATCATCCGCATCAGTTTAGAATCAGAAAAAAGAATAAAGTCGGGTGAGATTGGAAAAGGGGATTTAGAAAAATACCATTTTAATTTGCGAACCCTTCAAAAGTATTGTAACCGTTTGGTATTGTTTGGTGCAAAAGACAAAACCGTTTCGGTCAGAGAAGCCCTGTATTTGTTTGAGGAACCATTCCGCAAAAAAGAGGACAAAGAAAAACAACGAGAGCTCATTGAAGCAGAGTTTGGTGGTGCTGTCAAACTAGTTCCTACTAAAGGGTATGTGCAAAATTCTACCATTTTTTGGAATGACAAGGAAATCAAAACTTGGGACGAGAAACAAACGATTTCTCTACTTTCCAAATACCCAACCCCAGAACCTATCTTACATTTTCTCGACCAGGTCTTTACCGCTATCCAAGCCAAAGAAAACATCCTCATCGAATACCGAGAAGACCAAGACCCACAAGAATTTTTACCACTATTTACGGAACTCACAGGGATTGAAATTGAATCTGTGATGTTATCCAAAGGCATGCACACATCGGATGTAGTCGGTGCCTTAAAACCTACAGAAGAAGGGAATATTGAAAGTGTGACTTGGGTTGACGGCCCACTCACACGTGCCATCCGAAAAGGGAATATTATCCTCATCTCAGGACTTGAATCAGCGGGTGCCGAACTCGTTGAAAAAATGAATATGTTAACAGATGATGCCCGCTCCCTCACTCTCCCGCCAGAGTCAGGGGAATACCTTCCGATCAAACTCACAGATACCTCTGTTGTGTTCGGGATGAAGTCTTTCCGAGCTTCAAAATCTGTCACAACCATCTCTCGTGCCTTCCGTAACCGATTCACGCCCATCCTCTTTCCAGAACTCGAAGATGTAAACGTGTTACAAGAGATTTTAGAATTCTTTCTACCAGAAGGTGTGTTGCCAAGATCCCTCGCACGTTTCCATCTGAAGGCAAAAGAACTTTCAGAAAAACGTACGATAGGTTCGGCAAATCTTATGCCTTACAGATTTGGAATCGCAAACCTTCTCAAATGGAAAAACCATATCTACCGTTACAACCAAACAGACGTAAAAGACATTGCGATCCGTGGGGGAAAGATTTATTATACGAACCAAATTGCAGATCCGAAGGAACGAAAAGAATTGGAACGTCTGTTAGAAGGTTTTCTTTCAGGAGTAGAAGTGGTCTCAACACTCTTCGAGGAAATCGAAGAGAAAAAAAAAACATTTACCACTGAGTCTGGACTAAATCGTAAAAATTGGTGGGACCCAGAACTCCATAAACGAGACCCACTCACAGGTGTTGCTAAAAAACTCAATTCCGGTGAGGAAACAAAGCGGGGAATTGAGATCAATACTCCCGAAACAGGTGGTGGCACCAAGGAAGGACCCGATGCTTGGTATGGGCAAGACACACAAGGAAACCAAGGCCAGGGAGAACCACAGGGTGGTGGTGGTGCTTGGGGGTATAGAACAGAAGAACTCTACAAACAATTCTTAAAAAAACGCCGCTTGCTTTGGGATTATTCCATTTTGGTGGGGCTCACTGAGTTTAAATCGGTGTTTGGGAAAGAACTAGAAGAAGTGGAGTTAAACCTCGAACAACTCTTTGATCCTGAAATTGACATCCACCGGATGTACAAAAACGAAGGTTCGCGGGTGGATGCACGCAAATACATCTCTTACAAAAGTGGAAGGGGTGATACTAAAATTTTTGATAAAACTACCATCGAAAAAAATGATGAAAAGCTAAAAGGGGTTGAGGTAACATTTCTCGTATCAAAGTGCAGAAGGATCTTTAACTTTGAATATTCGATTGCGATGTTGTCTGCTCTCCTTGTGAGTTTACATATCTTAAATGAACATGATATCAAAACGAGTGTCCATACTTTCTGTGATATCAAAAATTCAAAAGACACAGTTGATATTTTTAATCTCAAATCTGCCGAAGAAGACTATACCGCGGAGAAAGAAGAAGAAGTATTCAACGCACTTTGCAAAAATTGGCATGGGGATAGCATCCCTGAATACCAAGTCCTTTCAAATTGTGAACGTTATTTTTCGCCAGATGCTCAAACCAAAATCATCGTCATTCTATCGGACTTCCGAGGGCAGCGGGCAAAAACCTATATCGAAGACGAACTTGCATCTTTTGATACGCGAAAGATGAAAGAAGCTGTACTGAAAAACGAAGAGAAAAACTATGTATTTTTAGGGGTGGGACTTGGTTCGCGTTTCATTGCCGAACATGTTTTCCACGATTCTCTTCAAATCACGGCAGATAATTTTTATTCCATGCCGAATTTGATTGGGGCAGAAATTGCAAGACTCGTGCAAATCCACCATTCCTTAAGACAGTAACCAGTATGGGCAAAACAAAAAAAGACGATAAACCACGCGGAACTGATCCTTTAATCAATAAAAAGGCAAAGTTCAATTTCGAACTATTAGATTCGTTTGAGGCTGGTGTTGTTCTCACTGGATCGGAAGTGAAATCTCTAAGGGAAAAAAAAGGAAACCTGACCGATTGTTTTGCGAAAGTGAGAAACGGGGAAGTATTTTTAGAAAACTTTCAAATTCCTCCTTATAAAAACGGAGGTTATGCGAACCATCCTGAAATACGCCCTCGTAAACTCTTACTCAAAGCAAAAGAAATTGAAAAAATTGATCGTTCCATCAAAGAGAAGGGGCTTGTGCTTGTTGCCACTCGTTGTTTCTTTAAGAACAATCGTTTGGTGAAGATAGATGTCGCTTTAGCCAAACCTAAGAAATTATACGACAAACGAGATGATATCCAAAAGAAGGAAGCCAAAATCGATATGGAAAGAGCCATGAAGGAACACTTACGCAAATGAAGGGACTTCCAGTGGTCACCATTGTTGGTAGACAAAATGTCGGTAAATCTACATTATTTAATGCCATTCTCCGGGCACAAAGTGCCATCACAGAAAACACAGCGGGAGTCACCCGGGATGTGTTACAAAAAACAGTAGAACGAGCTGAGTTCAAAATTCCGTTCACTTTGTCCGACACTCCAGGTCTTGATATTGAGAACATCGACGAAATTTCAAAGGAAATCATTGAGATAGCTTTTGAACACCTTCGTCATTCAGACCTCATCTTACATGTAATTGATCATAAAGACTTACGAAAGTATGATCACAAACTCATCGATCTTTTCAAAAAGGATGAAATCTTAAAAGAAAAAAATGTCCTCACTCTCATCAACAAAGTGGATACAGAACAAGATGAGTATGATTTAGAACCTTTTTACAAACTAGGGTTAAACGAACTCCTTCCCATCTCGGCTCTTGGCCGTCGGAACTTTGACCTCCTCTACCAAAAAATTAATTTTTTCCTTCCAGATAAAATCAAAACCCAAGAGGATCCGTATTGCAAAATAGCGATTATCGGAAAACCTAATGCTGGTAAGTCGTCACTTCTCAATACCTTTCTTGGCTACAAACGAGCAGTGGTGAGTGATGTGCCTGGAACGACTAGAGATTCCGTATCGGATCAGTTTTACTTCCAAAACCATAAATTGGAAATCATTGATACTGCGGGGATCCGGAGGAAATCGAAAACGGGTGAAAGTTTAGAATTCTACTCTTACAAACGAACCCTCCATAGTTTGGGTGAAGCCGATGTCGTGGTTCTCCTCGTGGACGCCATGAAAGGATTGGGTGAATTTGACAAAAAAATCTTTGGTGAAATCCAAGAACTTGGAAAACCCATGATCGTTGCGGTGAACAAATGGGACCTAGTTCCCGAAAAAGAATCCAATTCATGGAAAGTTTACAAAGACCGCATGGAAGCAAAACTCTCCATCCTAAAAGAGCGACCCCTGCTTTCACTTTCGGCAAAAGAGAAACTCCGCACCCATAAACTTCTGGAATCTGTGGTTTCCCTCTTTGAAAAGTCCCAAAAAAAGCTAACGACTCGCCAATTAAATGACTGGTTAAGCAAGTGGGGGGGAAAAAATAAGGTACAGAAGGCATCGAACCGACCTCCGAAGGTGTATTACGCCACCCAGGTCTCTCAGATCCCTTTTAAAATATTGTTCTTCGTGAACGACACAAAACTCTTTCCCTCAAATATTTTGAGTTTCTACCGAAAGAGTATAGTAAAGGAATTTGGACTGGACGGCCTTGCTGTTGAGATCGAACTCCGGAACCGAAACGAAGGAAAGGAGGGCAGGGAATGATTCTTGCCGCAGTCCTATTCAGCTACCTTTTTGGTGGCATTCCGGTGGGGTATATCCTTGCCAAACAAGTGCGTGGGATTGATGTCCGCGAATACGGTAGCCGTAATATCGGTGCCACAAACGTGGGCCGTGTGATTGGTTGGAAATATGGATTTTTAGCCCTTCTCCTTGATGCACTAAAAGGTGCTATCCCTGTGATCTCTGCCTCCTACATTGATTCTCCTTATACACTTACCACAACAGAAATTTTGCTTGGTTCGGTTGCCATCCTTGGGCATACCTTTACACCGTTTCTCCAATTCAAAGGGGGGAAGGGTGTGGCGACTGCTCTCGGAGTATACATGACCCTTGTGCCAATTGTGACTGTTTGTGCCATTGTGATCTTTTTTATCGTGTATAAGATTTCTGGATTTGTTTCCCTTGGGTCCATCCTTGCGACTTTATCTATGCCACTATGGTACTTTGGATCTTCGAAAGTTTTACCAAGTACTGAATACCAACCTGTCATCTTTTTTGTGTTAGTTGCTACTTTTTTTCTCATCACCTATTCGCATAGGGAGAACATCAAACGTCTCGTTTCAGGAAAAGAACTAAGAGCTTCTGAAGATGCAAAATGAAAGGGAATCCACACTTACGCAGAAAGAAAAACTCTTTCTCATCACCAAGTTTGTAGAAGACCATCCCGAAGCCGAAATCCAAGATTTTTATAAATGGTTATACTATGGTGAGTTTGGAATGGAAGAATCCACTCTCATCATGACAGGGAAACTGTCTATCCCTGAACTCCATTTAGTTCTTGGGGAAATCAAAAAAGAAGAAGAACAAAACATCGAATCTGAATTTGTTTGGGAACCTGTGGGCCTTGCTGCGAGGTATGTCAAAGTGTATCTCACGAAATATTCACATATGGACTGCCCAGTGAAACGGATTGTGAATTTACTGGAACGTTCTCCAGCATTTCGCGGAGCAAGGATGAGTTTCAAACTGGATTGGAACTTATTAAAAGAAACTGTTTTGGAACTGAGACCAGAGTTGACTCGCCGCGATTTTATCAATTTTGAAGAAAGGATTAATTTCCACCAATTACCTGCTCTACCACATACAGACGGTTATGTGGAAAAAAATCCCTTCGCATACAGAGTTGTATCACAAAAATTATTTTTTGATTATTTTCCTGAATTTGAAGACAATACTGTGTTTCACCCTTTTTCAGGGAATGCATCCATCATTGGATAAAGGCTACGTTTTAAATAACGGATTTCTTTTCGGATAGATTGAAACATAATTTGGTTTTTTCGTTTTGTATCTAAGTCCTTATGGCGTAATAAATAAATTTCGGTTTTTCGGACGAGCCTTCGTAAATACGATTCACTTTGCATCCAAAGCCAAATCTCAGATTCTTGGAAAGATGGGGAACTTGAATTCGATTCATTGATTCCATCCAAATTCACTTCAAATTCTTTTAGCTTTGATTCCATAAAATCTAAATCTGTTTTGATTTTATAGAATAACCTTTCGCTCCCATTTTGGATGAGTGCGTCTACTTTATCAGTTGTCTTTTTTTCTTTTTTTGGATTGTTTATGTTTGAGATTTTTTCAGACCAAATGGATAACTCTCGCCATGGGTAGTTGTGGTTTGGGACTGAGTTTAATTTCTCTTTGGCGGCAGCCGGTGTTAGGGAAGGGATACCATTGATTTCTGCTCCATCCTCGTTCACATTCCAAAGAGTCATTTCTTTCACACTCGTCGCTGACTCTTCAAACCAGTGCCTGTATAAATCGAGTACATAGTCGGTTAACACTGTTTTGCCACTTGCAGATGGAACAAACCGAGTTTCCCGTTTGCGAATGATCACTTCATTTGTACGTTCGAGGCTATTTTTTCGGTTCACTTGGGTTAGCCATTTTTCATTGTGATGGGTCCCTGTGGAATGAATCTCCCTCCCTGAATAGGCTAAGTCTTGGCCAAGAAAATAAATCGTTCCAAAACCCATAAACCGTAACATATCAAAGGCAGTGGTTGCCACAGATCCACCAGATTGGATGTCACCAATATCAGCAAATACTTGTTCGGCGAGTTCTCCTCCAGCAGTCACTTCCCGAACTAGTGAGCCTTCTGCATCCACTTGGTATTTGGCCGTGACCGAGTGCACAACAGTTTGGAACATTGGTTCACGCAGAAGTGTGGGGGAGCTAACAAGGTCTGCAAAGAGTGGGATTTTTTCCAATGACTCACCCATAAAATGGAAAAAGGAATTGGTTTGGGCATCTAAAGTCACCACACCATCCGCTCTGATCCCTGCTTTGATAAGAACTTTCAAAGAAGTATCACAGGAAAAAACAAATACCTTATCGCGAACATCCTGTAACCAAGAAAGGTTTTTACGTAAACTTGGACCAGCTGACACAAGAACGGCGGTAAGTCCTTGGAATTTGTCCCGTAACAGGGAAATGGGTTTCTTTACCGGTGGTTTTTTTTCCGCATGGACTAGGTTAAAAATACTATTTTTAATCCATAACCTTTCAAATTCAAACTTTGTGAGTAAATCACTCATCTTCGCTGAAAATACATTTTGTGTTTTTTCTTCTAATTCTTTGTAGATCGGGTTTCTATTTGTATCTGTAGGATTCCGTATGACCTTTAGTCCACTCACCCTTTCGATGGGAAGCGATTCTAAATAATTAAAAAATAAAGGATAAAACATTTCGCCACTAAAAAGATGGCGGCCAGGAACTTGTAAGACGGGTTTTAAAAATTGATCCCACATAACAGGAATTAGTGTTTCGTCTTCTCCGATGATGATTAGAATTTGTCCTGGAGCCAGTGCCTCACTTACTAGTGAAATTAAATGAGGATTACCTAAACCGAGTAGGATCACAACATCGGTTGGTTTTAATGAATACGAATCGACAAGTCGAGTAGCCTGTGTTAGTGGAGAGAAGGAGGAGGAGAGAGGATTCCCATCTAATGAGACATAATATTCCCCAGTTTTCTTTGCCGGTAACAGTTCCCATCGATATTCCGATTGGAAGTTTTTGAAATAATTTTGTAAGTAGGGCTTCCGTTCAAAAATTTCACTGGAAATCGGATCGATCATTTGGGACATAATACTATCTAAGGTTTTTTCTTATGTCTCTCAGGAGGTGTCAACTGGGAAACAGGGAAATCAAACGGCAAAACAGATATGCATTTAAAAAGCCTAAACATTGTTGGATTCAAAACATTTGCAGATGAGACCGAGATCAATTTTGATCCAGGATTTACCGCAGTCGTCGGACCTAATGGTTCCGGAAAATCAAATATTGTCGATTCCGTAAAATGGGTTTTTGGTGAAAAAAGTGCCAAGGGACTCCGTGGGGAAAAGATGGACGATGTCATTTTCCATGGAACAGAGAGTAGGCGAGCTGCTGGATTTTCGGAAGTATCCATTTTATTTGATAATGATGACCGTTTTTTCAATATTGATTACCCTTCAGTTAAAATCACTCGTAGGCTTTACCCTGATGGCGAAAATGAATATTACTTAAATGATATCCGCACCACAAGAAAGGACATCGAAAAAACCTTACTCGATACAGGGATTGGTAAATCCAGTTATAGCATTTTGGAACAAGGACGAGTGGACCAAATCCTTAATTCCAAACCTGAAGAAAGAAGAGCCATCTTTGAAGAAGCAGCCGGTGTCAGTCGATTCAAACTCGACCGCAAAGAAGCCACAAAAAAACTAGAAGATACAAACCAAAACCTACTCCGTATCCATGACATCATGAGTTCCATGCAAAAGGATTTGGAAGTCAAAGAAAAACAATCCGAAAAAGCAGAACAGTATTTTAAACTCAAATCTGATTTAGATGAATCGGATAAAAACTTACGTTACCTTAAGTTAAGAGATTTTAAACGTAGGATGAAAAAATCGGATGAAGAACTACTCGAGATCCGAGAAAAAAACAAATCCATTTTATCTCTTATCCAAAACGAAACCAACTTGATTTCCGAAAAGGAAACGACTAAGGAAGCAAAAGAAAGAGAGATTGCAGAGATTGATAAAAAACTATTTGATCATCTTTCCAAAAGCCAAATCCAAAAAGAAAAAATTGCCAAAAACAAAACCTTTATCCAGGAATATGAGTTACGCATTGGAGAAATCCTTTCTTCCTTAGAATTGGAAAACCAGGCCACAATCAAACTCGAAGTAGAAAAAAAAGCAATCGAACTTGAAAACGAACGCCAAAGGGAAATCCAAACCACCCTCCAAGACGAAATCACAGAATTAGAATCCAAACGTGTTTCCTTGGAACTATCCATCAAAGAAGAAGAAAAATCCATTGAGGAAAAAGAAGTTCGCATCGGGGAAAATGAAAAACGCCATATCACCCTTCGCGAAAAACAAAAAACTGTCATTCTCGAACTCATCCAAGAGTTAGAGAATAAAAAAAGAGAATCCAAAGAAGGGGAAGAAATCCGAAACCAAAATAAAAATGAACTTGTTTCCCTGGCAGAAGGTTTCCAAACCAAGTTACAAACTGCACTTTCTCTATTAGAAAATTCCAAACTGATAGAAACAAAGGAATCGCTGAAAGAAATCCGAATGGATGTGTATTCCGAAAAACTCATCGCATTTTTGAAAAAGGAAGATGACTTCCGCAATTTACTCTTTGATAAAGATGGAATTTTATCTAAAAAAGAATCCATCGACCAAGAGATTGAGGACATCATCCTGGAAAACGAAAACCTAACTCGTGGGATTCGGGACAACCAAAGTAATATCATCCTTCACAGAAACCATTGGGAAGAGACTCGCAATCATATCGTTGAGTTAGAGAAAAAACTCCTCGAATCCAATTCTCGATTAGAAAACCAACAAAAAGACATTGTTGTTTTGGAAGAACGTATTGGTGAGATCCAATTGCGTATCAATGGAGCTAAAGAACAAGAAGCAGTCATTCGTGAGAAAAAAGAAACATTGGAAAAGGAAGTAGAGTTTCTTGAAAAAGAAATCGAAGAAGCTTACCAAGAATTCCTATCCATGAGTCGCATTTTGGAATCAGAAAAAGAAACCTTACAAACTTTGGTTGAAGAGATTTCCGGTATCAAATCGAATATTTCTAAAAACCAAGAGGTGTTCCAAAACCTTTTGCCTTTACTTTCAGAAAAAGAAAGAACCAGTTCCGCTCTAAAAGTACAAATAGATTCCCTTGTGGAAGAGTTGTATAATGATTATTCCTTAACGGATTCAGAACTCGAAACAGAACGTGGGGGATTAGAGCTCGACCAAAAAGCAGAAGAAAGACGATTACGGTCTGCAAAGTCAGAGATCCAACTCTTAGGTTCCATCAATCCACTTGCGATTGAAGAGTATCGTAACATCAAAGAAATTTACGAACACAACCAAAAACAAAAACAAGACATCGAAAGTTCCAAAAAGGATATCGAAGAAGTTTTAAAACGAATCAATGAAGAGTCAGAAAAACTTTTCCAAATGACCTTTGAAAAGATCAAAGAGAACTTCCAAGAGACGTTTTCTACCTTATTCAATGGGGGTCGTGCCACTCTAGAATTGACTGAAAAAGAAGACTCATTGAACTCGGGTGTAGAAATTATGGCGGAACCTCCAGGCAAACATGTTCAAAACTTACGTTTGTTATCTGGTGGGGAAAAGTCACTCACTGCGATTGCCCTGCTGTTTGCGATTTATATGGTGAAACCTAGTCCATTTTGTTTCTTAGATGAAATTGATGCAGCCCTTGATGAAGCAAACAAACTTCGGTTTTGTCAAATTTTGGACAGGTTCAAAGACAAAACCCAGTTTATTGTTGTTTCACACGCGCAGTCAACTATCTCGAGAGCCAATGCGATCTTTGGTGTCACAAACGAGGAGCCAGGGATATCGAAAATCCTTTCCTTACGACTCGATGAAGCAAAATCGTTCTCTAAACAGATTTCACAAAAGACTGGAACAGAAAATTAAGATTTAATCCGACAGAAGGTAAGGGTATCTTCTTTCGGAAACACTCCGCGTTAGTTTAGGTTAGACTCACAAGATTTTAACGGGTGGATTTGCGGTTATAGAAATTAAAAACCTAGGAGTGTGATCCCCTAGGTTTTCCCTATCAATTTGGTAACTTTTTTCTCTTAAACTAAATGTTTATTTATTTGCTTGCATCTCTTTCATGATGCAGCTAGAGAAAGCTTTGCATGTATCCCCAGCGGTAAGGCAACTTGCAATTTTGTTGTAGTATTTGGGACGATTACAATTAAACTCACAACCTCTACGGAGTGTTGATTTTTGTTCTTCTGTTGCATTCGGATTCACTTGGACCGAACAATTGTAAAACTTATCACAAGCTTCTTTACACTTTGGAAAATCGGCTGCTTGGATGGATCCAGTAAATAACACTAGAACCAACATTGAAAAGAAACGGTTTGTTTTTTTCATACCTTATCCTCTCGATCTTTGGTAGCGAAGACGGGAGTCGAACCCGTGACCTCAGGGTTATGAATCCTGTGCTCTAACCATCTGAGCTACCTCGCCCTAACCGTTAGATCGTTTGGTAGAACTAAAACTTTAGTTCTTTTGTCATTTTTTGAATGGTTGGGGAATGGTAAACAAAAAAAAGCCCCGACGGTTGCCGGGGCTTTTTCTCTTAGCAAGAGTAAGTAGTGAGGAATTCGTATGGGTGAGGGCGACCTTCCCATGGCCAAATTTCTGTTTCAAACTTATAGTGTTGGTAAGTTTGCAAAAAGTTTTCAGAGAAAACATCTCCTTGTTTGAAGATTGCTCTTTGAGCAAGCATCTCTTCCATTGCTTCACGGAGTGTGTGAGGCATTTGACGAATTCCTTTTTCACGGATTTCATCAAGAGAAAGCTCAAATAGATCTTCTTCACGAGCAGGACCTGGATCGATTTTTTCTGTAACTCCAGCCAAACCAGCCATCAGTAGAGAAGCGAACGCCAAATAAGGGTTAGCTGTTGAATCAGGAAATCTAAATTCTACACGTTTTGCTTTTTCACCATTTACGAAAGGAATACGGCAAGATGCAGAACGGTTTTGTGCAGAATAAGCTAAAATTGAAGGAGCTTCAAATCCTGGGATAAGTCGTTTGTAAGAGTTAGTCGATGCATTTGTAAACGCAGCACAAGCTCTTGCATATTTTAATACTCCACCTACATAATTGAAAGCAAAGTCAGACAATCCTTGGTATTTGTCTCCAGCAAAAAGGTTTTTTCCACCTTTCCAAAGAGAGATATGAACGTGCATACCGTTACCATTATCACCAAAAAGTGGTTTTGGCATAAAAGTAGCAGTTTTTCCGTGTTTGTGGGCAACCATCTTCACGATGTATTTTAATTTTTGAACATTGTCAGCCGCTTCAATGAGTGTTCCAAATTTAACGCCGATCTCACCTTGTGCTTGGGCAACTTCGTGGTGGACAACAAATGTTTCCATTCCGATGGATTCGAGAGTTTTCACAAACTCTGCGCGAAGGTCAACTTGGGAGTCAATTGGAGCTACAGGAAAGTAACCACCCTTTGTTCCAGGTCGGTGTCCTGAGTTAAAGTTGATTTTTCCAGTGTTATTTGTTCCTGGAATTTCGGAGTGAGTATTCCAGATCCCTTCGTTTGAATCCAATTCATAGTATTGGCAATTGATTTCATCGCGTACTTTTAAACTATCAAAAACGAAAAATTCATTTTCAGGACCAAAGTATGCAGTATCTGCAATGCCTGACTTGTTCATGAATTCTAATGCTTTTTTTGCAATGGATCTAGGGCATTTTTCATAGTATTGGTTTTTATAGATGTCCCAAACATCACAAAACATAACGAGTGTTTTGTCTGCAGTGAACGGATCTAAAAACGCCGTAGAAATTTCTGGATGTAATTGCATATCGGAAGCATTGATTGGCTGCCAACGAGCAATCGAAGATCCATCAAAAGGAATTCCTTTGAATGTATCTTCATTTACGGAATTCACATAATACGATACGTGGTGCCACATTCCTTTGATATCCGTAAATCGGAAGTCATAGAAAAGGACTCCATTTTTTTTGGCATACTCAACCACTTCCTTTCCGGAAGTAAATTTTGGGGTTGCGAACTGCATTTGATTCTCCTTCGTTCAGAGGTCGGTCTGATTGTTGTAATCTGTTATCTTTTTAAATGCAAGATTTATACCAAGGCATTTCGACCGAAATATAAGGGTTTCGTGGAGTTTCTAAGCAGATTGTTTTGAAACTAGTGCTTAATCACGAAACGTATTGCTGTTTAAAAAGGATAAATGCTTAAAACACATGCATATTACATGGTAGTTAAGCCTCCGCCATTCCGAAGTATTGTAAGAAATGGGCTTTGTTCGGTCAATGGAATCCGGATTTTTTTTGAGCAAAAACTAAAAATTTTCAAATTCCTAGCAATGTATGTTTTTTTTGTGGCATTCATCCCCACCCGAGAAACTGTAGAAGGGATGAGCTCTCGTAAACCTGACTTCGGTCACTACCAGCACTTGGAGAGTTTTATCCATTTGTCTAAGGATGCCATCTGGTGTTATGAATTGGATGTTCCCATGCCCATCTCTCTTTCCAAAGAAGAACAAATGGAATACATTTGGAATCACTCAGTCGTCAAAGAATGTAATTTGGCGATGGTCAAGTTATATGGCTTCCAAAATTTGGAAGACGTCAGCGGAAAGTTTGTAAAAGACATTGTTACGTTAGAAAGTGTATACCTCTTACGGAAATTCATCGAAAATTCCTACCTATTAGAAGATTTTGAATACAAACAACAGAATTCTATTCTTCCAAAAGTGTTTCTCCTAAATACTCATGGTCAGGTTGTTGACGGCCATCTGATTCGCATTTGGGGTCAACAAATTGAAATCTCAAATATCAGAGAGTCAGAGACAAAACTTTCTGGGTTACTCCAGTTTTCCCAAATTGTGACAGAGATCTCAAAAATGTTTGTCCATACGAAAGCAGAATTTGTATCAGATGCAATTCAGTTTGCGTTAGAAGAATTGGGAAAATACGCAAAAGCAGATAGGGTTTTTGTTGCTGAGATTTCTTCAGATAAACAATTTTTGTCAGTGAGTCATGAATGGTTGTTAGATGGAATTCCTTCATTATTTGAAGTCGGAACAAAACTTCCCATTGCCAAAATGAATCCCGAACGATTGGGAGTTCTTGCAGGAGATGGTCTGATTTATATACCCGACACAACTGCATTACATGATGAACCTTGGCACTTACAACTTTTCAAATCGGCAGAAGTTCGTTCCATTCTTGTGATTGGACTTCGAGATGAAGGGAATTTAATTGGAATTCTCGGTGTGACTACCTATCAAGATTTAGGTGATTGGACAGATGAAACTAAGCAAATGTTAGGTCTTGTCGCTGGTTTTGTTTCCCAAGGTTTAGTACGTGCCAAAAATGAAATCAAACTAATGAAAAAGGAAAAAATCTTACAAAGATTTTATTCCGATGTAAAAGAAGATATGGCGCTTGCTAAAATGACACAAGAAGCATGGGTCGCAAAAGATTTTGGTCAAATACCAAATCTAAGAATGGAATCTCGTTTTTTACCGTATGATGATATTGGTGGGGACTTGATTTTATATGAAAAACCAAAACCTAATTGTATTGATATATTTTTTGGCGATATCTCTGGTCACGGAATTTCATCGGCATTGGTTTCAGGGATTGCTGCGGTTTCATTTAAAAAACATTCATATTTAGAATCTTCTCCGGCTGCCATTTTGGAAGCTATGCATTTGGAATTAAAAACCATTATCTTCAAACACCATATTTCTGCTTGTGTGATGAGGATATTTCCTTTGGAACGTAGGATTGAATTTAGTTTTGCAGGCCACCCTCCCGTTGTGTTTTGGAATGAGAATGAACGGGTCATGAAATTTGTAAAAGATGAGATGTATCCGATTTTACTTCTTGAAGATTGGAAAGGAAAGAATATAGAAAAGACCTTTGCGCCTGGAGATCGTTTGTTATTATATTCCGATGGAATTTATGAATTGGAAGAAGAGGCTGGGGGTTACATTGGCCTCGATGTATTTTTACAAGAACTATCGGAAATGATTTCCGTTTCCGATGACACGGATAGTCTCGTCAAAAAGATGATCGCCAATTGTCTCGTCGAAAAAGATAGAATCATCCACGATGATATTGCAGTTTTGTTTTTAGAATTTTAATTCGAATTTGATTTGAGATCGCAGGTTTTCTAGTGACTACTGGGATTTTAATTTTGGCGGTCGATTAAATCAAGAGCTTTGGCATCTGCTTCTGGGTATTTTGCTAAGTATTCCGAAACAATCTTCTTTTTCCCATCCAAAAGGTCCAAATGGTTTTCAATGATATGGCCAAAATCTAATTTCCCTGTTACGATTTCATACCTTTCCGTTTCAATCGTTCCAAGGTCCAAATCCACAGGGACTTCATTGGCTTTGTCTGCATATTCTTTCGCTTTTTCCCAATAAGGAATGGCTTCTTTGTAAAAACTTTCTGCCACTCCAAAACTTTCCTTCAACTCATGGGCAAAGTCAAGGTTGTAAAAATACACATGCCGTTTGTCAAATTTGGAGGCAATTCGCATATATGAGCGCATGATTTGGATATTGATGTGCATAAACATCAGATTCCGATATTTATAGTATTCTTGTTCGGTTTTTGTCTCACATAACGCGTGCTTTGGATGACGGAATCGTTTGTTTAATGCAATTTTTAACCAGTAGATATTTTTACGAAGTTCATTATCATTGTAATGTTGTTTTAAATTGTATAATTCATAAAAATCTTCTAAGTATTTTGGTTCCCATTTGTGTAATTTGTAAGGAACCCAGTCCGAAAATTTGGTATAGGGACCATTTTTTTGATATTCATAATTGTAATCGATGTCCGTTTCCCAAGCTCCGAGGGAAAGGGAAAATAAGGCAAAGAAAAAATAGAGATAAATCGGAATGCCTTGTTTCATCTTTCCAAGTATCGGTGTAATTTCCATTTTTCATAAGGAAGATGTTGGTGATTATAAAGGTTGGAGGGGGCCCATCCATTGGTAGCCGACACCCCTTACATTTCGAATGGATTCTTCCCCTAGGGCATCCCTCAAGCGTACAATCGCATTGTCTATGGTTCGTTCTGTTGGGAAACTGTCTTCGCCCACAATGTAGTCTAGAATTTCTGAACGGCTGAAGACTTTTGTGGGATCACTTAGGAGTAAGGCAAGGAGGGAACAATCCCGTTTGGAAAGAAGAGTTACCTGCCCATCTTCGTTTTTGACAAGGAAGGAGTCCAAATGGATTTCCTTTGAATTCATTTTCCATTTTTGACCGAAGTGAGGGCGGGTGAGAGAAACCACTCGCTCCAAACGGATCAGGAATTCTTTTAGATGAAACGGTTTTGGGATAAATTCGGAAGCACCTAGTTCAAAACCGCGGAGTCGCTCTTGTGCTCCCGCTTGTGCCGTCAGGAATAAAAAAGGTAGGTCTTTTTCCTTTGCGACGATCATCTCAGCAAGATCAAATCCATTACCATCTGGCAGGCGTAAGTCGAGAACCACCAAATCAAAAAGATTTGGTTTGTATACATCTCTTGCATCAGAAACTGATTTTACCCATTGCACGCGGTACTTATCCTGTTCCAAACGTTCTTTTAATGTTTCACCAAGGCCTTCATCGTCTTCGACTAGTAAAATTCTTGGTTTCATAACACCTCGTGGAAACAAAGTTTGACTTGAAAACCTTTTGTCGAACTTGGAAATTCTAGTTTCCCTTTCATCTTTTCCATTAATTTTTTCACAATATAGAGCCCGATCCCACTCCCACTGGTCTTCGAATGGCGTAAAAAGGGAAGGGTTAATTGTTTTTTGTTACCATTAAATCCTAACCCATTGTCTTCGAGTAAAAAACAAATTTTGTTTTTTTCTTGGAAGATGTGTAGTTTGATTTGTTCTGCTTTCCCATGCCGTTTGGCATTCTCAGTAAGATTTTTTAACATAGCAAAAAAAGCTTTTTTGTCTATATACACTTTTTTTTGCAATGGTACCTTAACCTCCCAAACTAGGTCTGGTTCATGGTGAGAATAAGAATCTTTTAATTCTTGTAAGGTGAGGTTTTCCAAATACAAAACTTCTCCTTGCATGAGACTTGCAAGGTAAAATGCATTTCCCATTTGGGATTCAATCCTTTGGTTTTCTTTCCAAATTTTTTGCAGTTTGCGTTTGAGTTCGGGATTTTTTGTGTCTTCTAATAAAACTTCGATTTGCAGCTGTAAGCTGGCGATCGGTGTTTTCATTTCATGTGTGACAGTAGAAAAAAAATCGGAGATAAGTTTAGATCGTTTGTGGTCTCTGTAAGAAAGTACCGCTAAGGTCACCCCACCCAGCGTTAACATGGAAAGGAAAAATGAACCTTCCAGTTGTAACATACGGTTCACACGATTCAGTTCCAATTGCCTTTCCTGGCTAATGGATATTTCAGAAATGGTTTTGGCTTGGCGAAACCCTAAAATCCACCACCAGACTCCTAGTGAAAGAGTGAGGGAAAGCCATGCCAGAGAAAAAAACATACGAAATTGTGCTGATCCTCTCAATTTTGCCTCTCAAAACAAGATAAGGGTATGGGGAAGGACGACGAGCAAAAAAAGATGTTGTCACATTGGCCCAACCCAAGAATTTATTTTTAAGGAGAACAACTTTGAACTTCGACGAAATCTCGAAACATCTTGGAAACGACGCGGAATCCCTCCTTGGATTCAAATCACCAAAAATAGCAAAAGAACTCATTCACGTACCTGGTAGCGATTGGGTAGACAGAATTTTTGCACCCACAGACAGGTCCATCCCTGTTCTCAGAAGCATTCAAACTTTACTTGGCCATGGCCGACTTGGTGGAACAGGGTATGTATCCATTCTTCCAGTAGACCAAGGAATCGAACACTCCGCAGGTGCTTCGTTTGCGAAAAACCCAATTTACTTTGATGGCGAAAACATCATCAAACTCGCAATGGAAGGTGGCTGTAATGGTGTGGCAACTACATTAGGTGTGCTTGGATCAGTGGCGCGTAAGTATGCTCACAAAATTCCTTTCATTTTGAAGATCAACCACAACGAACTTCTTACTTACCCGAATAAGAGTGAACAAATTCTCTTTGCAACAGTGAAACAAGCATATGACCAAGGTTGTGTGGCAATTGGAGCAACGATTTACTTTGGTTCTGCAGATGCAGGTCGTGAGATTGTTGAAATTTCAAAAGTGTTCCAAATGGCACATGAATTGGGAATGGCAACCATCCTTTGGTGTTACATCAGAAACAATGCGTTCAAAAAAGACAAAGATTACCATGTTTCTGCTGACTTAACGGGACAAGCAAACCACTTAGGTGTGACCATCCAAGCGGACATCATCAAACAAAAGTTACCTGAAAACAATGGTGGATACAATGTCCTCAACCAAGAGTCGTCTTATGGTAAAACAGACAAACGTATCTATTCTGATCTAACTTCTGACCACCCAATTGATCTCACTCGTTACCAAGTAGCGAATTGTTATATGGGAAGAGCAGGGTTAATCAATTCTGGTGGAGCATCTGGTGAAAACGATTTACAAGATGCTTTGAAAACAGCTGTCATTAACAAACGTGCTGGTGGAATGGGTCTTATTTCCGGAAGAAAAGCCTTCCAAAAACCGATGAAAGATGGAGTGGCTTTACTTCATGCCATCCAAGACGTATACTTATCTAAAGAAATCACAGTGGCTTAATCGAAAGCATTGGGATCTTTGATTCGTGTCAAACAAAGAAGGGCAGGGGTACTAGTATCTCTGCCCTCAATTGTTTCTGAACATTCCTTTGAATGTGGTGACATCTATAGTTTATATCCTTTATGTGATTGGGCCAGAGACATTGGCTTCAGTATCATCCAATTATTACCATTAAACGATACGGGATACGGTTACTCACCTTATAGTGCCATTTCTGCATTTGCCATTGATCCGCTATATATATCCTTATACAAATTAGGTCTCCCAAACCAGTCTCGAAAAAAAGAAATTCGAACATTACACAACCATCCGAATCGTATCCGGAATGAGAAAATTAAATGTATCCGTGAATACTATGATTCACATCAAAAAGCTGCCTTAAAAGAGGCAGTCGACTTTTTAGATAAACAACCTTGGTGTTATTCGTATGGAACTTTCCGCGTATTGTATGAAACCTACGAAGGGAAAAATTGGTGGGAATGGCCAAAAGAATTTCAAAATCCTTTAGCTGCCAAAGATTTTATTTTTTCAGAAAGGCGAGAAGAGGTTATGTTTTGGGTGTATTTGCAAAAGATCGCCTATGACCAGTTATCTGCAGTAAAGGTGCATTTAGAAGATAAAGGAATTTATTTAAAAGGTGATATGCCAATCCTTACGGCTCGTAATTCCTGCGATGTTTGGGAACACCCTGAATATTTTTATATGGACTTACAAGCAGGAGCACCTCCTGACCATTTTTCCCAATCAGGGCAAACATGGGGATTCCCTGTTCTCAACTGGGATGTATTACAAAAAAATCATTACAGCTGGTGGAAAGATCGTCTCACGTATTTAGAACATTTTTTCCATCTTTATCGCATTGACCATGTAATTGGCATGTACCGGATTTGGGCGATTCCTCGTGAAGACAAAACGGCACTCAAAGGTTGGTTCCACCCTCAATTTGGAATTGAAACCAGTGAATTTTTAAAGGCAGGAATTGATCCTAAGTCCATGGAGGCGAAAGGTCTTATCCATGAATTCAAACCCAATCATTATATCTTCTATTGGGATTTTTGGAAAGAGGAGAGTTACCAGTCCCTACCTGAAGAAACCAAAACAAAATTGTTCCCTCTCTCGCAACTACACATCACAGAGGAAGAAAAACATTGGAGAGAAGCTGGTGAAGCGATTTTAGAAATTTTCGAATCGTTTTCTTCAATGGTTCCGTGTGCAGAAGATTTGGGTTCTGTGCCAAGTTTCATTCGTGATTCTTTGTTTGAAAGGCAAATGATTGGAATTGATGTGGTGCGATGGACAAGGTCATTTGCCACAGGGGAATACATTGATGAAGACCATTACCGTGAAAATGCAATATCAGTTTTATCCACACATGACACAAGTTTGGTGATGGATTGGTGGAAAAACGAAGGAGATTTGGAATCCAATTTACAGTTTTTCTTTGATCGAGTCGGTAAACCAAGACCAGAATCCGAAAACCAAATCTTGGAAGGCCTCTTGGAATTTGTATTCCAAACCAAAAGTATCTTTTGTATCCAACTATTCCAGGATCTGGCTCTTGGAGTTCCTGACGTATTACAAAATCCGGAAAAACACCGCATCAATTACCCAGGAACCCCTGACCATTCCAATTGGACATACCGCTTTCCGATCCTCATTGAAGAGTTTGCCTTAGACTTCCAAAGGAATTTTACGCTTCGAAAACTCGTGCATTCTTCGGGAAGAAATTAGAATTTTTTTAAATTTTGACAGATTCGTTCAAGTGGATCCTACCAATCTTTGGTAAAGTGTAAGTCTACTCTGGAGGTTCCCATTGAGATTTGCAAAAGAAATGGCATTTTATTCTGCCTACCACCAAGAAAAACGAAATGTTTGGATTCATGTTTTAGGTGTGCCCACCATTACCTTTACTTTGTTTGTAGTACTCAGCCGTTTTTCATTGTTTGAATGGAATGGATTTAATGTTTCCGCATCCCTTGTTTTTACCCTAGCGATCCTAGGTTATTATTTTACATTAGACGTTGTGTTCGCTTTAGTCGCTACACTATTGTTTGGTGGACTTTTTGTGACAGCTGAGAGGATCACAGCACAGCTCCCTTCCCAAACAGCATGGACCATCTTTGGACTTGGGCAAGTGATTGGTTGGGGTTCCCAGTTTTATGGGCACTTTGTGTTTGAAAAAAGTAGGCCAGCCCTTTTTGACAATTTGTTCCAAGCGCTTGTATCGGCCCCACTCTTTGTCGTTGCCGATGTATTTTTTGAATTGGGTTACCGTTTAGATCTAAAAATAGCAGTCGATGATGAGTTAAAACAAAAAGGAGTTTGGAAAGACTTTAGCGTTCAAAAAACAGCTTAAACTTTTTACTAGTCCTAACTTTTGCTTTATTCCAAGTTAGGACTAGTTTCACAAAAACAAACATTCGATAGATGAGTCCCTCCTAAAAATAAGGAGGGTTTCACACCAAACATCTTCTTAAATGTCCGTGAAAGATGTGCTTGGTCACTAAACCCTGCCGCATGAGATGCGGTTGTTAGGTTCTCGCCATTTTGAAGTAATCTTGCCGCAATGTGTAACCTTTGCCATAACAAATACTGTCGGAGTGGAATTCCCATATTCTCTTTGAATAAATGCATAAAACGATCTTTTGAAATACCTGTTTCTTTTGATAGTATGCTTAAGCTGATTGGATTTGGAAGAGTCTCTTTGATTCTTTTGATGGCAACATTTATCCTATGGTCCCACTCCATATTTGATTTTGTGGAACCAAGAACTTCTAAAATTTCTTCATACACCTTTCTTGCGGTTTGGCAATTCAGAGTATTTGTAAATAGTGGTTCTGCCAACTGTTGGATTTTTTTGATCGAAACTTTATCGAGTAAAACATAACGATCCTTCATTTCAATTTTTTTATACTCCTCCGATTTTGGATCCAATTGGATCACAACGATTTCTGTATGGCTTGCTTCCAATCGGTGGAAAAAATTAGGAGGGATGATGATCCCTTCGGTTTCAATGGTTTCTTTCTCTTTTGTGACCAACTGAAATGGTGATTGTTTTGAAACTAAAATCGAAACTGCATAGTGAGAGTGTGGTTCTGTGACGAGACCTTGGGTTCCGAGTAAGATTCGTTCTCCAAAGTAAAAAAGACTTCCTTTTCTTTTGCCATCCATATACTAAAAAAATCTTATCGAAGGTTTCGAAAAAGGCAAGGATTATCGAATGAAACAATGGATTTTGGGTTTCTTCCTACTTGTGGTTGGAGGTGTTGTCTCTGCCAAAGAAAAAGGAGAATTTGTTTCAGACTGGATCCCAGTCTCTCCCACATTTTCCACTCCTACCGATTTTTCCTTCCCCGAATCGGAATCGGTGGAACTTTTTGAATCCTTTTTATACTTTCAAACTCATTTGTATTTCCAAACCAAAAACAAAGACAAACAATTCTCAATTTACGAATACAATTTGGAAACGGCCAAGTTTCAAATCAAACCTTGGGACAAAGGAAAGGTCCTAGGTTGGACGGAATGTAAGGGAGATTTTTTAATTCAAACCAAACGGAAGTTATATGGAGTGAATCCACATACATGGGAAATCAAAAAAGATTTGGACCTCCCAGCCAATTCTTCCAATTGGAAAGACATTCTTTGTTCCGAGGGACGATTGGTGCGATTGGACAAAGACGACTTGGAAGTCTTTGATTTGGAAACTTTGGAAGAAAAACCGAAGATTCGTCTTCCTATGAAATCGGTGCAAAGGATTGTCAAAGGTTCAAAAGACGAAATTCTACTGATCTCATCGTTTTCTGGTAATACCATCCAGTCATTTTCACTTTTGGATACACAAACAAAAAGAGAGTGGAAGTTCCCTACAAACCACAGAGCTCTCTTCAAAATGACTCAAATCAGTCCTGATCGATTTTTGGTTTTTGATCCGATTACGAAAATTTATGGGGAATGGCTTTTGTTTGATGATCATTTTTTTCCATTGGTTGGCCTCTCCAAACGTTCTGACGGTAACGTGATACGATTTTCTCCGATTTCGTCAAACCTCCAATACCAATTGGACCTTACCTCTACGGGTGATCTTCCTGAAACTGATTACAATGTCATCCTTCCGAAAAAAGATACCTATGCACAAGAGTTACGTGAAGAAACATTTTATTCACCAAGTGTTTTTAGTTTGGATGAAACAGGGAATCGAACTTTAACAGTCACCATACCAAGTATGAAAGAGGGAGAATCAAAGAGCATTCCTATTTATTATGGAAAACTCACTCGTTTCAAAATCCATTGGAAATTTGATCCGAACCTTATTGTGAAACGAGAAGAATCTGAATCTAAATTCCCCAATGAACTCCGGGATGATTGGTTTGTGAAACTTGAAGACCCAGTTGTGGTTGGAAAACGGGAGGAGTTATTCCAAGGAAAAACGACAATTCACGAAATCCTTTCTGAAACGGCAAAGTATGTTTCTTCCATTCCTTACAAGTCTGGTAAATTTGAAGCAGCACCGAATGTCATCGAAAAAAACAATGGTGGTTGCACAGAACATTCCTATGTCACCATGTCTTTGTTACGTGGCGTTGGAATCCCAGCTCGACTTGTATGGAACTACCTCCCCACTGAAACTTCGAGTGAGATGTACTTTAACCATAAATATGTTGAAGTTTGGGTCGCCGGTTTGGGATGGATTCCTATGGAACCACTTGTTCCACCGAAATCAAAACCGGGTGTGACCCATGCAAGGCATTTGGTTTTTTCTGTTTTGCCAACTCCAGTACATCCAAAAATTTCTGGTGGAGACCGTTTGGTCCAACTCACAAAAGAGCATCTTTCCTATGGGAAAAAGGTTAAGATGAAACTCTCCATCCTGAAAAAAGAAAAAGGTGAAACGGGGGAAGAGGAGGAGGGTGTCCTTCCTGTTCTCAAAAACAATCGGTCAATTTTGTCTGGTGAAGAAATGGTTGTACCTTAAGCTCCATTTCCTTTATTGTCTTACTTCCGTAAGACAAAGTTTTCGCCATTTTTAGGGCCGGATTTACGAATGAAAAGGCGTTTGTCGACTGAAACACCGAGTAACACTTGATAAATGTCTGTTAAGATGGGCCTTGATGAATAATACCCATGACCAAGGCCACCAACTCCAAGTACTGGATCATCTACTTCGTTTACATTGATCACATCCACACCAGAATACTTAAAACACATTCCGGCCCGTGGTGCCCCGTTTACTTTTTGAGAAGCGATGAGAGCATTGTCACCTGGTGAACAATATAAGGTGATTCGTTCAGAAGATTTAGTGAGGTCACTCAGCAATAGTTCAAATTCATTTTTATCAAAGTCAGGTGCATTTAAAATGAGTTCCGAAATGAATTTTGATTTTCCCGATTTAGCAAGGGAAGCAATGGAAGGTAACACCACTTGATGTCCCATACTGTGAACAACAAGTTGGATTTTTTTCCCTGTGGACGAGATTTCTTTTAGAAAATTAGCGAATGGTTCACGGTTGATTTTTGCTTCAGTAAAATTCAAATCATACGTTGATTTTACCATCACTTGCCCAAGTAAACCCGCATCTGCCCCAGCGGGCCAAGAATACACAACCACTTCTCCAGGAAATTTAAGATCGTATTTGATTTGGCCTGCACGGAGTACGGCTTCATCAAAATTCACATTGAAGCCATGGACAAATACCAAAACCTCTTCACTCCCAGAAGTTTTGATTTTGGATAAAAATTCTTTTTCATCCGTATTCACTCGGCCTTTGAATTGGAAAAAGGAATGTTTGTCTTGGTTATTGTCGGATGAAATATCACCAATGATATGTTTTGCGGGAACATTCACGATACAAATCCCATAATGAGGGTTAATGTCTGTGATAAAACCAAAACTATTCCCTTCACAACTGTCTTTTGCTCCCATCTCCCTTCTTGTTGTGACAAAATGTACGTTTAGGTTTTTGGTTTCATCAAAAGGATCAGTAATTCGTTTGTTGATTTGTTCTCCAATTTTAGTAGGAGTACAGGCTGTGATCAAAACGACAAAAAAGAAAATCGGAACCAAAAAAAACCATTTTGAAACTGATATTCCTGCACTATAGGATACTACAGAATTGGAAAGATTGGTAGAATGTTTGTCAGGTTGGGAATTAGAAGGGGTATCCGTTTTTTGCGATGCGGTTTCAGATTGTGATGGTTTGTATTTCATTTATAAGAAAATCCTTTGATGAGTTTTGTGGGATTGATGTTTTTGCCATCTTTAATGACTTCAAAATGTAAGTGAGGTCCAAAACAGTAGCCGGTACAACCCGAACGAGAGATAATCTTTCCGGCACTTACATAATCACCTTCTTTGACATAGAGTTTTGAGTTGTGAGCATAAAGGGTTTGGTAATTGTCATCATGAGACAATATGATTGCATTACCATACCCTCCCATCCAACCAGAGAATGTGACCTTTCCTTTCCTTGCCGCATAGACAGATTCGTAATTGGCACGTAGGTCGAGTGCCATATGAAATTTGTATTGGGGGTATGAACGAGTTCCCCAACCAGACGTAATGACTTTGGAAGCGACTGGGATCCTCCAAACAGGGCCAGTTTCAGGGATCACAGCACCCGGTAAAAAGACCTTTTGTCCTGATTTAAATAAATCATAATCTTCCAATTGGTTTTCTGCGTAGATGTCGTCGATTTTGACTTTATAATAATCTGCAACCTTTGCGAGAGTTTCCCCTTTTTTGAGTTTATACATTAACCCTTGTTTATTGGGAATGTTTAGAATTTGGCCTGAGATAAGAGATACTTCGGGATTGATTCCGGAACTCCCTGCAATAGATTCAACGGAAACCTTAAATCGACGGGCAATGTCAGATAAGCTTTCATTTTTTTTCACTTTGTATTGTGTGACTTTTAGCTTTTTGTTTTTATTTTCAGCAAGTTTGTCTAGTTCTGCTGAACGAAGGATTGCCATTTTTTTGTCTTCGGTTTCTTGTAAGTATTTGGCATCGGCAAGTTTTGCTTCTTTGTCCTTCGTATCGTTCTCTTCCACCTCAGTGGACATACTTAAGAATTCTTTTTCCATCAAACTTTCTTCGTAGGTTTGTTTGTCGACGATGATAGAAAGTAAAAATGCGATGATAAACGAAAAGGTTAGGAGTGGTAAAATCCGATACCGTTTACGATTGAGATCGATGGTTCCGTGTAGAACACTTGATTGTGATTGTAGATTATAAAAATACTTACCTGGGGAAACTTGGATGACGTTAATGTTTCCCCAACGTAACACATGCTTGCCGATCGTAGACTTTTCAGGTGAACGAAGTAGCATGTGTTAAATGGAAATTAAGTTAGTCCTTTGAATCTAATGATTTGATTCCGCCAAAGGATTCTTCTACAATCTTACGAACGTCTTTTTTCTGACCGCCAGTGATTGTGATATTTCCTTTTGCTACGACACCTTTTTGAAGTTCCAAATAAGGAGCAGTGATGTCACCTAACATACGCCCAGTTCCTTCTAACTTGACTTCGTTTTCGGCTTTGATGTTACCTATGAGGGTTCCGGAGACAATGACTTCTCTGGCACTGATATTGGTTTTAACCTTACCGGTTTCTCCAATGACAAGTGCGTCTTCTGTTTTGATATCACCTTCGAATTTTCCATCGATTCTAAGTGAACCTGCGATATAAAATTTACCTTCAAATATCGACCCTGGTCCGATAACGCTGTTGATGGAATCCTTACCTATTGCCATTCCTGCTCCTTTTCCCCTTCTGTGAGAATCAAAATTTTCGGTCTATCTGACAAGCCTTTTTAGTAGTCAATTTCCTCATCTCCGCTAAAGACCGACTTTTTTCGTTTCGGTGGTTTGGATTCAGTGGGTTTTTTCTCTACTTTTGTGTCTTGTTTTTTAGGTTCTACGGGTTTTTGTATGACTGGGCTTTGTGGTTTAGATTCTACCACATTCCAAGCCGAACCATGGTCGTTACAGATGTCTTTTGGTACGGTTTGTGGGATGAAGTATTCTTCCAAAAGGTCATGGCATTGGTTACTTGGGAGTTTGCCTGACATGCGACACACGGTTCGTTTGGTGATTTTGACATCAGCCAGCCAAGGGAATTCTTTTGCGGGTTCTTTTTCGAGGGCACGAGCCATAAATCGGCCCCAAACTGGTGCAGAAAGTTTCCCTCCTGTCATCCCTCGCCCGAGGGAAATAGTTCCTACATCATAACCAAACCATACCGAGGTGACAAGTTCAGGGGTATAACCCACAAACCATGCGTCACGGAAATTATTAGTAGTCCCTGTTTTGCCATAAGCCTTCCGATTCAATCCATAGGAAAGTACACCTCGTCCCGTACCTTCTTCTACCACATCTTTCATCATCGAAGTGATGAGAAAGGCTGCCTCTTTTGAGATGATCTGTTTACGCTCTACATCTTCGTAATCTTTACGAAAGTCTTTGATGACATTACCTGCGTTGTCTTCCACATACAGAACTGAGATCGGGTTTACTGTTTTTCCCCCGGAGGCGAGTGCCGCATAGGCACGTGTGAGTTCGTAAGGAGTGAGTTCAAAAGAACCAAGCGAAACACTAAAGTTATAAGGAATATCTCTTCCTTGCAATTGCAACAAACCACGTAGGCTCTCCATCAAATTGGAAAGTCCCACTTGTTCGAGGACTCGAACCGCCACTGAGTTTTTAGATTGTTCGAGAGCCTTTCGTAACAAGATAAACCCAGAGTATTCGCTACTGTAGTTTTCAGGTGCCCATTCATCTCCATCCTCCATCAGGTATTGGAGTGGAGAGTCGGCAAATAATGTAGCAGGCGTTACGTTTTTTTCAGGGTCTGGGTTTTTTCCAGAATAATCCATTGCAGCCGCATACAAGACGGGTTTAAAAGCTGAACCAGGTTGGCGGAAGGCTTGGAAGGGACGAATTTGTTGGTTATCGGAACGAAATCCTGATCCACCTACGAGCGCTGTGATATAACCTGTTTCTGGGCGAATGGCAATAAGCGAACCTTCCACTGGGAGTAGGTGGTCTTTTGTAATTTGGGACGTATAGTTTTTATCGAGAGTGTCACCTAGATAATCGTCTCCTGTAAGTAAGTTTAAGGCATAAAACTCATCGCGAATATCTTCTTGGTAAGCAGATGAGAAAGTTCGTTCAATTTTTGAAATTTTAAATTTAAATTCTGGTAAGTCATACAAATCAGCGATTAAGGAATAGCCACTGCCATACAAATCATCAAAGGCATCAATGTTACGAAACGCACGTTGATTTGACTCTATCGTTTGTCTTTGTAAGGCGGGAAGGAGTGCTTTTTCTGCTTCTTCTTGGTGGCGGATTTGGATGGTCGAATAAATTTTAAGTCCACCATTATACAAACGACTGGAACCAATCGAACGGATTAAATTTTTACGAATGTATTCTGTGACATAGGGAAACCTATTTAGTCTATCAGAAAAAGCAGAATCATTTGGAGAACGATTGAGGTTTGTATAATATTCTTCTAAAATTCCAAATTCCTTTTCTGCATCGGCAACAGTCATCCTTCCATTTTCCACGAGTTTACGAAATACAACTCTCACTTTGTTCATGCTAGAAACTGGGTTTACAATTGGGCTAAATTGAGTGGGTCTTGTGGTAAGGCTTGCAAGGATTGCCGCTTCGCCCCAAGATAAATCTTGGACTTCTTTTCGAAAGTAAAACCGAGACGCAGCACCTACACCAATCGTTCCGTGCCCAAGTGGGATTTCGTTCAAATATACTTCTAGGATTTTGTCTTTTGGATACACAAGTTCGAGTAAAATGGCAAGCCATGCTTCTCTCGCTTTCCTTGCAATGGAACGTTCGATGGATAAAAACTTTAACCTTGCAACCTGTTGTGTGATTGTGGAAGCACCTTCTTTCACTCGGCCTGCCATTAGGTTCACTACAAACGCACGTGCAATCCCTTTGAGATCAATTCCATTATGTGAATAAAACGAATTATCCTCTGTTGATAAAAAACATTGGATCACTTTGTGGCGATTGTCAGCGGAATAGTTGGTTTCTTCTGACTTTAGTTGTTCTAACTTAACGGGAATACGAGAAAATTTATAATATTCGGCGATGGGTTCGTATTCCCCTTTGTCATTTAATCCGTATAAGGTGGATGGGATATCATAAACGGCAGCTTCCCCTAATCGGAAAAAATCTTTTACCGAACCTGTAAGCAAAAAACCGTTTAAAACTCCAAATCCTAAAATGGCAAGGAAGGTGTTTCTAACTTTTTTGTCTCCAGTCCAAATCCTTTCTGTGACGATCCGAAACCAAATGATAAAATACTTTTCAAAGAGCCCAACGGGTTCTTGTTTCATACAATTTCCTTTTTCAAATTCCTACTAAACGAGCGGTGAAAATTCCTTCATATGGTCAATGCCATGGTAACGAAGGCCCGTATCCAAATTATACCCACCAAGAGAGTCCAGAATCTTGGATCGGCTCTCTGGTGAAAAACTATATTCATAAGCTCTGGTTAAAATTTCTTTGCAAGCTTGGCTTGCTTGGTTTAGGAGTTCGATGAAAGAATCGTTGAACTTGCGGTTTGGGTCTGCCGGGTAAAACCATTCTCGTTTTTCATCATTCATGATCTTGGGATTGATAGTCTCAATTGTTGGTAACATGAGAACACTTGCATTGTATCTATGAAAGGTCAAAGTATCCACTACATTGACTAAGCCACGCATGAAAGCACTCCTTGAATCCAAAGTAGAAGTGAACCGATAAAACCCAAGGTAGGATTCATTTAAGATATCCCCTGGGATGATTTTTTTTTCAGAGCCAATGTATGAGGATTGGAATTCTTTTGGGAAAGTTTCCTTTAATGATTGTAACCAAAAGTTCCAAAGTACTGGGTCCATTTTGTTTTTGATCCCAACTGTACGGTGGCGGATATCAATGTATTGAGGGAAATCATATTCTCTGGCATTCATTCCCCACCTGTGGTTGATGAGCAGGGTATCAAGTCCAAACTCTACCTTCATATGGTTCACTTGGGCTTGGTAGGAAATCTTTTTATCGTCGTTATAATAGTCACCAGAGATATAAAAAATATAAGGGTGGGTTTGGATATCGACCACACAGTGGCAGATATAACCCAGTGTGAAGGCAAGGAAACGGTCGCGGTAGAGTCCCATCTCAGTGTCATACACTTGGTCAAGAAAACTCAAAATCAGTTCTGCCACTTTATGGTGATGAGCAAGGTCTCCAAAAAATGCGGCCTTCTTTGTTCGTTTGGGTTGTAGTACATGGTAAAAATAAAAGATATCAGGAGCAACAGCACCTAAGTTGGCATAGGAGGCAACATCTGGCCTTGCCAGTAAATTCGCAATTTTCCTGTGGGTGGCATTGCCATGTTCCAAGTGTTTTTTTACTTGGGAGAGTGCTTCAATATGTGTGATCTTTCCTGCCATTTTCTACTTTTTTGACTTTATGGATTGGAACCTATTGAAAGGTTTATCTTAAATCCTATGACATCAATCGAAAAACTAAAGTTTTTGAAAGAAGACCAAGTGCGAACTTTGGCTAAAGAATTCGGAACCCCTCTCTTTGTCTATTCTGAGAAAGAAATTGAACAAAAATGTGACGATACGTTGGCTTTTCCCAATGCATTTGGGTTACAAGTCCGTTATGCTATGAAGGCAAATCCCAATTCCAATATCTTACAAATCATGAAAAAAAAGGGCATCCTGATTGATGCATCGTCGGAACACGAAGTGGTTCGGGCTTTGCATTTTGGATTTTCTCCCGAATCCATTATGCTCACTTCTCAAGAATTCCCAAAGGCATTTGTGGAACTCATTGGAAAGGGTGTTAAGTTCAATGCTTGTTCCCTCCGTCAATTGGAACTTTTTGGACAATCGTTTCCTGGTAAATCTGTATCCATTCGTTTTAACCCTGGCCTTGGATCTGGCCATACGAAAAAAACTGATGTGGGTGGTGTGACATCTTCCTTTGGGATTTGGCATGAAAAACTGGATGAAGTAAAAGCTATCGTCAGCAAATACAACCTAGTTGTGGAAAAAGTCCATACACATATCGGATCAGGTAGTGACCCTGAAGTATGGAAGGCTGTGGCAAAATACACACTGGAATATGCAGAAAGTTTCCCTTCGGTCACGGTTGTGAGCCTTGGTGGTGGTTATAAAGTGGGTCGTATGGAAGATGAAAAATCGACCAACTTGCAAACGATAGGTGCTCCGGTCAAAATTCAATTTGAAGAATTTGCCGAAAAACATGGAAGAAAACTCATCTTAGAGATTGAACCAGGTACTTACCTCATTGCGTTATGTGGGGCTCTACTCACGACAGTGGATGATAAAGTAGACACAGGTAAAAATGGATTTCAATTTTTGAAATTGGATACAGGTATGGATTCGAACACAAGGCCTTCACTTTACGGAGCACGCCATCCCCTTGTCACTGTGAAAAAAGATGGTGGCTCACCTTCATCTAACAAAGAGTATGTGGTTGTCGGCCATTGTTGTGAGTCAGGCGATGTGTTCACCCAAAAAGAAGGGGGAGAACCCATCACAAGGCTTATGGGAGAAGCAGAAATTGGAGACTATGTGGTGATGGAAGCTGTGGGAGCATATTGTTCTAGTATGTCTACAAAGAATTACAATAGTTTTCCTGAAACAGCAGAAGTATTACTTCGTAAAGATGGAACAACTAAACTCATCCGTAAAAAAGAACCAGTGATGGAAATTTTCCGAAACGAAATTCTAGTAGTGGAATGAACAATCTATATGCAATCCTACTTGCCGGTGGAACGGGGAGTAGGATGGGTCTTGAGATTCCAAAACAATTTTTACACTTAAGAGGAGAGTCTCTTCTTCGGCATTCAGTCAAACGATTCCAAAGGTTTGGACTATTAAAATCAATGGTTGTTGTTTCTCATCCTGATTGGATTTTGGAAACGGAAAAAGAGTTGGAAGATTTACTTGCACCTAACGATCGAATTGTGGAAGGTGGTGAGACTCGTCATCTTTCTACCTTACAGGGAATTAAATCTTTAACATATGATGAAAAAGATATTTTTTTCATCCATGATGTTGCAAGGCCTAGTTTTAAACAAAACGAACTCTTCCAACTGGTGGAACAAACTAAAATTTTTGGAGCTGCTTCTATTGTTTGTCCTGTGACTGAAAGTTTAGTGCGAGTGAAACTCCACCAAAACTACACTGAAGAACCATTAAAACGAGAGGAAGTATATGCTGTGAAAACCCCACAATCAGTGGCAGGTTTTATGATAAACGAACTATTGTTAGAAGCATTGCCTTCCAATCCAAAACTTCATCCCACAGATCTTTGTACTTGGATGGGGAAACGCAAAGTAGGAATGGTTGAAACAGATTTTCATAATACAAAAGTAACAAGCCCCGGGGATATTACCCTTGCAGATTCACTTTATATAGAAGATCTTACCTAACTTATCTTCCGTGAAATAATTTAAATCTCTGTTTCCAAATCCAAACTCGAAAAAGATTTTTATTATCGATCGTATCAATTTGGATGCCAAAACCTCTTGGTTTTCCATATTTTCCTTGTGGGTTTGACCACCTGACAACACCTGCAACCGAAATTTCCCCAGATCGAGTTTGGATTTTCACACGACAAGGTTCGTTTTCATTGAGTACCGTTTCTGATTCAATGTACATTCCTTCCAAAGAAACATTGAGTAAGGTTGCATTGGTTGATTCGTTTTTTTTATTTTGGAAGGTTACCGGATTGGAAACGGGGTAACGCGGTGCGAAAACTCGGTGTAAAAATGATTCATAGATTTGTTTCTCTTCCTTTTGGGCAATGAGGAATAATAACTGCACACCTGCAATTTCAGTTCCGTCGGCTTCTTTATCAATCCGTACCACCTTGCCTTCGACAGAAATTGAAGCTGGTTCTCTGTTTTCTTTTTCCAAGGTAAGGAGTAAATTGATTGGATCCCCAGGTTTTAAGAAATGGTGTTTGGTTAGGGGGAGTAATACTCCGTTTTTCGAGATGTTAATGGTTAGTCCATCTCCCTCTCTTTCTCCATCAGCATTGGTCCAATGGAAAGGGATGGGATGAGTCTCTCGGTACTTGGAACGCCACCCGCGACGAGTAGGACTCAGATACGGTGCGGCAATTTCTCTTCTTAGAAAATAAAAAGCAATCGCAAGTAAGACTGTTGTGATCCCCAAATTCCAAACAATGTCAGTGGTTTTAATGCGAATGCCTGCGAGGAAAAATTTTTTCCCAAGCGATACAGAAAAGACCATCCATATATTGTATGTTAGGATAAGGAATGTAAAACAAAGGAATAGATAATACCCAAACTTTTTTTTGCTGATCAGTCCGTAAGCGATAATGGCACTTAGAAAAGAAAACACATACTGCCAAGGTTGGATCCTTGTGAGGATCATTCCAACATGGTCAAAATCCAAGTCATACAAGGATGCAATGGCAAAAAAGATAATAAATGGTACCGCAAAAAAACCAAGCGTTACTAGTAGAACAGGAATTGGATAATTGAAGAAACGAAAAGTCACCCGAAAATAAAACTGCTTTTTTTGCTTTTAGTCAACTTATTTTTGAACTTTGGTTTCTTTAATCATTGGAACTTGGTTCTTGTTCTGTGGCTTGAGACGGTTCATCTTTGGGCGAATCTTGTGTGTTCTCCTCAGTCATTGTGACAGAATCTGTGCTTCCGGCATTGGGTTCCTTAGTCGGAATCCCGTTGATTAGAATATGCAATTCTTTTTGTTTTTCTGAGATGTTATCTTCTACGGCCGTTAGTCGGTTGATGATACTATGCAAAATCACCGATAAAAACCCGGGACTTTCCTTTCCCATTCCTAAAAAAATATCTTTCGTGATGATCCCAACCTTTGTATCTTCCGCAGCTGCGACAATTGTTGCGGCACGAGGAGAAGGGAATACAAGTGCCATTTCTCCGAAAAATTCTCCGGGTTTGATGTCTCTCACATACTGGTCTTCGCCAGAAGTTTTCCGTTTGAATACCTGTAATAAACCTGAAAACACAAAGTACATCTTGCCATTACATTCTTCCCCTTCTGAAAATACTTTTGTGCCTTGGGCAAAATGGTCGATACGAACTTCGGTTATATACTTTCGTAAATGTTCTACATTCATTTGGTTTCATCCTTTTGGATTTCTTCGATCATTTTGTCGAGTTCAGCAAGCCTTGCTTCCGCCCGATGGAGTTTTTCCACTGTACTCTTTGTGAGTTGGAATAAAAAATGTGTGTTGATTCTAGCTAATTTTTCAAATTGGTCTTCGCGTAATATTCCAACACGTGCATTTGCAGAGACAACACTGATTGTCATGGCACGTGGTCTTCGTGTGATGAGGGAAAGTTCACCAAAAAATTCACCCGGTCCAAGTCCTTTAATCACCTCTTGAGATCCATCTGGCATCCGTTTGGTGACAGCAAACATCCCACTCATGATACAATACATACTGCCATCATGTGGATCACCTTCTCGAAAAATCACATCCCCACGAAGATACACTTGTGTAGAGATGTTTTGCATAAATTCCAGTATGTTCATCGGACTTATCCTATAGGTATCTGACAGTCATATAAAATTCCAAAACAAAGGCAAGTGAATCATAAAATCTCACTAGACAGAATTCCCTAGTACAAAAACCTGCTTATACAACCACAATGCGGGCGTGGCGAAATTGGCAGACGCACCAGATTTAGGTTCTGGCGCCGTGAGGCGTGGGGGTTCAAGTCCCTCCGCCCGCAAAACAAAACTTTCTTACTCATTCCAAACATTCAAATGGACCACCACACCCGGAGGGGCTTGAACAGTGGCGCGACCAGAAACTGTGACGACCCATAGGGAGTCATAGTTTCTGCAAGTTTGCCAGGAAGGCAAACGTCGAGCGACGCCGTGCCTCGAAGCGTAGCAAACACACGAAGTGTTTGCAGCGAAAGAGGCAAGTCCCGAAGCAGAACAGATTGTAAATAGAACTTGGCTTAGTACGAAAGAACAAACTAATCTTAGTTAACGATATGATCTTAGATATGTAAACATCAATGTCTCTTCCTACCCATAGGGAGTCATAGTTTCTGCAAGTTTGCCAGGAAGGCAAACGTCGAGCGACGCCGTGCCTCGAAGCGTAGCAAACACACGAAGTGTTTGCAGCGAAAGAGGCAAGTCCCGAAGCAGAACCGTTTGTCAATAGAGCTTGGCTTAAAACGAAAAATCAAATAAATCTTTGTGGAGATTCAATTCCTGATCACATTACACTTATTTCTTCTACTTTATGGTGAGTATCTTTATCATCCCACCCTCGCGCCAGCGATTGCAGCGGAAATCCTTTCGCAGAGCGAAAGATTGGAGCGGAAAGCGCGGTCGTGCTAAATGACGAGTCTGCTCCTCTAACAAATCCGAGGCGCCCAAGGAAACTTACACTGGTTTTTTGAAATCAAAAAATGTTTCGACATTCACTTGTCAGGTGATGGAATTTGGTATGCATGACTTCCTTTCTAATCGAGTTAGTTTACTCTTTCCTAAACCTACCTTTGGTTACAAATGAAAGTTTCCTAAAAAGGATTTACATAGCCGAATCGGATGTTTTTAGTAGGGTAAGTCCAAAGATCATTACAAAAGATATGATCGAAAGATTCGGAGAAACGAATTGAATGGCAGCCTATATGAATGACAACGACACTTGTGGTCGGTTGAGAGATGTTTATCAATTTTATGAATCACTCCGATAAGTTTATATTGTAGGAATGGTGGTGATAGTTACATACGTGCCTGTGATACACAGTGGGCTCAGGTGGTTTATTCTTGTGGGATGATGTGATTTGTTAACAAATGATAGTAGAGAAATATTTAATTCGATTGGTTCCGTTTTTTTTGGGATTATTTTTTATCACATGTACTTCCCAATACTACCTAACTTTGATTTCACCAGGAATTACCTCTGATGTAAGACTCAAGAAACAAACAGATTTGCGAATGGAAGAAGCATCCTTTTATGGACCATGGTTTTACTCCCATACTACATTCTATATCGAGAAATCACAATTACCGAAAGTTTTAGAAGATCCTAATAATACTGTATTCCAACCCAAAGAAAAGTTTATTTTGAAAAAAGGTGATGATTCACAACTTCATTTATTATTTGAGTTTTGTTATGATAAATCAAAGCAGATTGATATTGAAAAGGATATGGAAAATTATCGTTTTCAATTGAATGGTGTTGATCCATCTGAAAAGTTGGTTTATCTTTATCCGTATTCATATTTCAAAAAAGGGAAAACATTTAGACGAAGATTCCCATTTTATGAAAGGTTGGCATATCCACGGGAACATATATTAATCACAACTGGATACGACCAACTGTATTGTGTTAGGACTCTCCTTCGTTTTGATCCGTCCATTGAAAAACGAGGTTATAATCATTTTGAGGTAATAACACCGCGTAATCAATATTTATATTATGAATACGAAATGGAAAAAGAATTTGTCAGATTTACGGAAGAGGAGATCAATTGAAGCGGTTGAGGTTTTTCCATATCAATTTAAGATTGTATTTTATTTTAAGTTTCTTTTGTTTCGGATGTGATGGAGTGATCCGCGGTGAAAAAAAGATATTAATTCGTGAAAAGTCAGGTCTTCTAAAAGAATATGAAGGGGATTGCCTTGTCTCTCTATTTTCAAAGTCTTCCCATGGAAAAGGTAAGTCTCTTCATCAAACCGGAGTCAAGGTAAAGAAGGGAAATTTAGAATACTTTTTCACGGTATCTCCATTTTCAAAAGTCTACATAAAGGAAATTGAATGCACTGGTGGAATCCAAAGTTCTAAAGAAATCCATTTTCCAGAAAATGCAAATTCAAATTTTGCAGATTATTTGATCATTCGCGAATTACAATAACTGATGGAATACCAAACATATCCACCTCACAAAGATTTAAGTTCTATCGTCAAATGTTATTGGACTTTAAAAGTAGAACCATCTGAAAGTAAAGGCAAACAAATCATTGTCCCAGATGGTTGTATTGAAATGGCATTTTTGCTAGGTGATGGAATTAAACGTTTTACAAATGACGATTGTTTTGTTTTACAACCAAGTACTATGGTCATAGGCCAAATAACGAAACCATTTACAATAGAACCTTTAGGGTATGTAAATACCTTTGCAGTAAGATTCTATCCCTTTGGATTTTCAGCGGTCCATTCCGCTGGTATGGACAAATTAAAAGACAAAGAAACTGACTTGTCGGAACTTTTCGGAAGTCGTGTTGTAAGTGAATTAACTAATCAAATTCGAGCGGCGAAAGATACAAAAGAAAGAATTCATTCAATAGAAAACTTTTTGTTCGGTTTAATCAAAGAGAAATCCAACCAAGAACGAGTGGTTCAAATGGCAATTGATACTTTGCTCAAAAGCCAAGGTTCAGCTTCCATTCGTTCGATAGGGAAATTAAATTCCAATAAGATTCGAGATTTAGAACGAAAGTTTTTAAAGCAGGTGGGAGTTTCGCCAAAACAATTAGGAAAAATCATTCGTTTGCAAACGGCAATTAAGCTTATGTTAGATGAAAAAGATAAATCTTTGACACAAATTGCTTACGATTCGGATTATTATGACCAGTCTCATTTTATTAAAGATTTCAAACAAGTGACGGGTTTGAATCCAAGTGATTTTTTTGGTGATAAAAGTTTTTTATTATCCACAATTTTTTATCAAAAAGAATAATTTGTCGATTTTTTACAATTGGAGCCAACGGTAACAAGGTATACTCCTTTCTGAGTTTAATAATTTTGTTGAGGAAATGAAATGAATTTTTATTTAAATGTAAGTAAGATTCTGTCTTTTTTGCTTTTTTTGACAGTTGTCGTACACTGCAAAGACAAATCACAATCGGAACTTGAAACAAAAAGCAAACAAGGAGCGGGGAACCAAATGGATGTAAAGGTATCAATTGTTGAAATTCCGATGACAGAAGTTGTTCGATCCATTACTTTTTATGAAAAAGTTTTCCAGACTAAAATTGAAAGAATGACCATGGAGGATACCGAACTTGGAGTGTTTCCTTCGAATGGGAACGGTGCGAACATTGTTCTCACGAAAGGAAAAGACTACAAACCAAAGTCTGAAGGAGTTTTAGTTTATTTGGATGGTGGCGACGACCTCCAACCGATTTTAAGTTTGGTATCTCTGAATGGTGGAAAGGTCCTCCTTCCGAAAACAGAAATCAGTCCAGAAATGGGATATTTTGCCATTTTTCTAGACACAGAAGGCAATCGCATAGGGCTTCATTCTAAAAACTAAACAATTGTAATGTGGAACGATTGAATTTTTTTGCAAAAAATTTTCAAAAATCTCTTTCAATGGATCTAACCTTTTTTGAATGATTAGAAGAAGGTTGGATCTTTCGCTTATGATTAAAAAAATATCTATATTTTGTTTGGTGTTAGTTCTTGGATTTGGTTATGAAATACATTCAGCAAGGTTATTTACTTTTCCTTCCACAAACAATGATTGTCGATTTAAACCTGGTTATTATATAGAATCCATTCCTCTGGAGGATGGTGAGTTAAAAATCCACGTCGAAATCACAAATGAATTTGCCACCTTTCATCGAATCATTGATAAATATTATGTGAAGAATGAAATCAATTGGACTAAAGACTGCGAATTCGAACTCGTCACTTTAGAAATTACCGATCCAATCTTACTTGATAGCGATTTTATTGGGAACAAAACCTACTACCGAGTGAAACAAGTAAAAGAGACCACCTTCCAATACATGGAAGTGAATAAACAAAACGTTATATCTTTACAATTCCAGGGGTTGGTTTTCCCACACGCTGTGATGGAGTGAGTGTGGAAATTTATTTGTCTTTGGACAAAAATTCAAAGTTAACATTTTGTATGGAACTTTCCTATGATGATAACTTTATGATCGGTATGAATTCTTAAGTTCGGAAAATACGTATCAACTTTTGAAAGTATGGATTTTATGCTTTATCCCAATTTCAAGATTTTTTTAGTCCGATTCAGAACTATGGTAAAATAGTTTTCTACGGTTTGTTTCCAGAATGCAATTGTATTCCCAAACGAATTCCCTGCAGGAGGAATGAGTGTTTGGCTCGTAACGCCACCCCCATTTATATTTTGGTTTGCAGGGACTCCTCCTCGAATGCTATGAAATGTATACACTCGATTGGTAGTTATTGGTTCAGAGACCACGATGTCTTGGAGCCCATCTGCATTTGTGTCTTGGAACTTAAGGCCTTGTGAAAAATTTCCTCCAGTATTCAAACCAGCGAAGAGACTATTGGGAGATCCCCCTGCACTTAAATTCATATTGGGAAACCCTGTGATTGGGTCATTTAACACTAAATAAACGTCGCCGATACCAGAACTGGCACCTGTGGCTCCAATCAGTAAATCAGAGAGTCCGTCACCATTGGTATCCCCAGAAGCTAAGCTACCTCCAAAGAAACAATTAGATCCATTACAACTTAAATTAGGTGGTCCAATGAGAGTTGACACAGGTGCGTTTTGAAAGGGGTTTGTGGCATCACAGGTAGAATGGTAAACAAAAACAATTCCCTGATTGGAATTAAAGGTGGGTCCACCAACAGCAAGATCGATACAACGATCTGAATTAAAATAATCCAAAACAAAACTGGCTCCAAATTGGCAGCCAACTCCGATAGCGCAACCCGGTGTAGGAGCTACTAACATTTGTTGTGGAGCCTCTGGCAATATTCCTTGATTCGAAATATAGATATACATTCTCCCTAAACTAGAGGAATATGTGGCAGCACTAACTAAAAGGTCTATATAGCCATCTCCATTGATATCACCTGCTTGTGCATACGATCCGAAATTATCATTTACTCCTGGTTTGTAGACAACATTGGCAGTATTGGTATTTTGTGAATTGATAGCAGCAGTTCCTTGGCTATAAAAAATAAAGACTTCATCATTCCATGGAGAAGCGAAGATTCCATCATCATAACCATCGCCATTGATATCAGCTCCGATGATATTGGTTCCAAATCTTCCTGTACCAGATATTCCATCAAGAATGGCATCCGCGGCTCCACCTGAATTTAGATTTTGTGATGGAATCCCGGATTGGCCTCGGCTAAGAAAAAGATAAGATTTCCCTAAATAATTAGTGCCTGGAGTGAAAGCTTGTGCACCAATAAACACATCAGCAAATCCATCTCCATTGAAGTCTCCAGATGTTATTCGCGAGCCGAAAAATGTTTGTGTAATTCCGTCCGTTAAACTTGTAATTGGTGTTGAATTTAGTGTTTTTGTAATTGGGTTTGTTGAAAATACATACCCATAACCTTGGCTTCCTGCACCTACGTTTGCCGATACAATCAAATCCGGATACCCATCTCCATCAGTATCTTTATTGATTCCTTTCCGAACAAGGATGGTATTTGATTTTTCAAATGGGATGTGTACATAAATTGTATGCAAACTTCCATAAGTCCAAAAACTATTTGTCACTGCTTTTGTCGGTAACTGAGCACGCCAACTACCATTGATCACAGGAATCCTTGAAGGTTGGGCGTCATCAAATCCGACATTCACAAAACTAACATCAGTGGGTGCTGTTCCCACAACAAATCCAGTTTCCACGATTGAGTGATTTGTGAGGTTCGAAATTGTAGCACGTGATTCTGGTAGGAATAAAAGATAGATTCCTAGAGAATATTTTTTTAGTAAGTCGTTATCGGGACAAAGAAAATTATTTAACTTCATCAAACATTCTAGTGGAGGGTGGGTGAGGGGATTTGTCCAACAATTGGATGAAAATAGAGTCATTCCGATGGCTAAAATGAAATGGATAAATTTTTGAAATTTTGGATTCTGTGCCATGGATTTATACAACTAACAATGCATTGATGTTTTGGTTTCAGGTTTTGGAAAGCAATCACTTATTGTCTTTTTTAGTTAAGATAAAGTTGGAATTTAAGAAAAAAATTTCTTTCCTTTTCTTTTTGATTCAAGGACCATACTCCGCATGAGTTTTTTTGAAAGTTTAAAAGCCGTCGCAGCTCAGGCAGTAGAGCTAGTGCAAAACAATCCACAAGTGGTTTCTGGGATCCAAAAGATCATCGAAGAAAATGGTGGAGTTTCTGGGATTGTGCAAAAATTCAAAGAGAAAGGTTTTGCAGATGCTGCTTCCTCATGGGTAGGAACGGGAGACAACTTAAGCATTGGTGCCGACGATGTTTTAAACGTTTTAGGAAATGATTCCGTAAAGGAACTTGCAAGCAAAGTTGGACTCGATAAGGAGGCAACAGCAGGACTTGTCGGAAATTTATTGCCAATTGTCATCGATAAACTTTCACCTGACGGAAAAGAACCAAGCGGAGATATCACATCTCAACTTTCGAGTTTAGCTTCATTGTTTACAAAGTAATCAATTGAAGGGAAAGTTGTTCGACAAACATCAGTCCTTATCTTTCATTTCTGTAAAACTCCGATCAGGATTCATCGTATAGGCTCCTTTAAAAGGATGAGGCGGATTTCCTCCCCATTCTTTTGGAGAAAGCAGAGAAAAATAATCTCCCTCACTCTTCGCATATAGGTAAATTAACTGACCTGCCTTCTTCTCAAATTGGCATTTTGCTTTGTGGAGTTCGATATCTTTTTCTGCTTGTTGTAGGATGAGTTCAGCTTCTTCTTTTAATGCTCGAATTTGTTTCGCAATGACTTCGAGTTTTCCGTGTACATGGAGTTTCACAGACTCTTCAGCTAATTCGATTTCTTTTGCGCGGTCAACGAGACTTATAGCTGGCGCTAAGCGACTTGTTCCATAAGTGAGACTGTGGTGGGGGATTGCCGTTTCTTCCATCTTACTATTTAGACAAATTTTGAAATCGATACCTTCGAATTCAAAATGAAAATCTTCTTTGGCAAATTATTTTTTTACTTAATTTGATTTCCATATGATTAATCCACACAAGATTAAGATAAGAAAAAGGCCCTCCCAATTTAATCAGGAAAGCCAAGTTGCCAAGGATAGACGATTTTTGTTTTTATGACAATGGTTGGTATTGGATGATCATTGCTTTTGCTTTGATTTCTTTTGGCATCACAGTTTTGGATAAAATTCGTTGTAAGGAATCTTTATCCTTTGATTTACCAAGTTGCACCACAAAGAATCCATTTTTGACCATGATAAAGGATTTTGTTTTCAGTTTACCCTGGTTATCAGAATGTAATTGTGATAAAAATGTTTCTGCCGATTTTCGATTTGTAAACGCAGCAAGTTGGATCGTCAGGTAATTTCCTTCATTTTGGGAAACAGATTTTGTGTTACTTGCACTTACATGTTTTTGTTTTAATTTCGATTTAGAACTTGAAGAAATGTTTTTTAATTTTTCTTCTTTAGGAACATAGTTTGTTCTTTGTTCTTTCGATTTGGTCAAATCGACAATTTGTTGTTTTTTTTCTTCTTCTTCATCTTTTGCAGTAGAAGTTTCCATGTAATAAGGGTGGTTTCCTATATCAGCCATAGGTATCTCTTGGGAAGAAACGGATTCTTTTGGTTTCGTTCCTTGCACAAGGGAAGATGCAACTTGAGTTCCTTGTTGATTCGCTGCTGTTGTTTCTTCTACTTTTTTCGACAGAGATTCTGGGGAAGGAAGGTTTGTTCCATTTGTCTCGGAATTCAAGGCGGCAAGGTTAGCTTTTTGTAAATTTTCTGTACCCTCTGATTTACCTTTCCCAACCGATACTCCCAAAAAGAAAATCGAAAAGAATAATGCAAAAAGAAAGAGTGATAAAACTCCAATCCTTTGTTTGTCTAAATTGATTACGTAAAAAACTCTCTCTTTCATTTTTGAATCCTTTTTTGAATTTCTTTATAGATAATAACGATTTGTTCTTTTAATCCTTCTCTATCAGTATCGTTCGTTACGACAAAATCAGAGAGGAACTTTTTTTTCTCGATGTCCATTTGCGAAGTTATTCTTCTTTCAAAGTCAACTTTTTCCATTCCACCTCTGGTTTTTACCCGTTCCCAGTTTTGGTCTTTGGGGAGATATACAGTAACTGTATAATCACAAATGGTGTGGGCATCCGTTTCAAATAAAAGAGGTACTTCCCATGCCACAATACTTCCATCCTTGGTGTCATTGTAAAACTCTAGGAATTGTTTTCTCACGAGTGGGTGTAGAAGTTCGTTTAGTGCTTTTAATTTTGATTCGTTGCTAAAGGCAAGTTCGGCAATTTTTGTCCGATTGATAGTGCCACCTTCTTCGATGATAGAATCGCCAAAGATGGAAATAAGTTCATTTTTTACAGGGCTATTTGGTTCTGTAAAAGTGCGGGCAATTGAATCTGAACTAATCGTCACTGCGCCTAATTCTCCAAAGATGGAAAGCGCAGTGGATTTCCCGGAACCAATCGATCCAGTGATACCAATTAAAGTTTTGTTGGGTGCAAGTGCCACGGGTTTATAACATAAAAAACCCGTGAAAGTACAAGTATTTTTTTAGATCATTTGAGAAAAAAAATACTAAAGTATTTTGTACTTAGTTTTTGTTAAGTGTTTCGTTGTGTATCCAGTCTTGTACTAGTTTGGCGGATAGTTGGGGATCCTCAATCATGGGTGCATGGCCCATGTTTTCTAATAAAACCGTTTCTAGTTTTGTTTTTAGTTTATTTTTTAGAACTTCCATTACCGAATAGTGGATGACCTTGTCTTCTTTTCCCCAAATGGTCAGACAAGGTGCTTCGATTTGGTCCAACTTTGATTCGAGTACATAGCCTTCTTTCCTAATTTGTTTTAAGATATGGGCATTCCATTCTCGATTGGCGACAGACTTTTCTGCAAAATAGGATTTTAAAAACGAAGGTAGGTAAGGTGGTTTTACAAATGTAAATCGAAGGAGGCGATCAAAGTCTTCTGTGTCTTTGACAAGGAGTGGGCTTTCCTTCCCAGAAAGTTCAATGGTTTGCATTTCACTTGGAACTGGACTTTTAATCCCTGCATTATCAAAAAGGATAAGAGACTTTACTTGTTTTCGAAATTTCGCAGCAAAGATTCCTGCAATCCCACCACCCATTGAATTCCCAGCGATGTGAAATTTAGTGAGACCCAGTGTTTCGGTAAATTTTTGTAAACGGATAGCTTGTGATTCTTGAGTATAAGAAATCCCTTCCGGTTTACTCGATTCCCCAAAACCGGGGAGGTCTGGTGCGATCACTCGTATATTTTTTGGGAGGTGTCTTGAAAACCTTGTCCAATGGTCTTTATCACCACCAAAGCCGTGTACGACGAGTAGCGTTTCGCCATCACCTGGTTTTTCTGTATACTTCCATACCAAATCTTCGACCACAACTGACTTTGTTTCTAGATTTGACCGGTATCTTTCAATACTAATGCCTGTTTTGTGAAGCCCAGAAGCACAACCAAATACGGTTACGAGTATAAGAAGGGTGTTAAGAATTGATTTTAATTTTGATTTCATTTTTGTCCTTACAAAAAATGCAAAGGTTCGTTGACAGAGGGCTATGAAAAAATACTTTGGTCGTAACCGAGGCCCTGTAGCTCAGTCGGTAGAGCAGAGGACTGAAAATCCTCGTGTCGGCAGTTCGATTCTGTCCGGGGCCAAGGTTACCTATTTTCCTACCTTTCTCTCTTCTCCCATCGACCAAAGTCCCAAAAATTCGTTTTCCTCTACTTTTTTACAAAGTTCAGGTTTGTATAACTTTTTGACGGGTGGTTTCGGGTAGATATGGATTTCATCATTATCAGGGATAAAGGTTAACATCCTTAAAATTGTATCTTGGCCTTCAATTTCATACATGGTATAAGACATACCTTTGGAAGGAATGATTTGGGAGGTTTCCAAATACTTACGAGTGGTGTCAGACATAATCCTAAAGTTGTATCGGGTTTCGTTTCGGAGCAACTAAAAAGTTTTTTTTAAATTTCTATTTTTTAAAAAACGTTTTGCAAACAATATGAGTTTCTCACGTATTTTCGGAGTTCTTCCTACGGACACATTCAATCTAAAAAAATGATTCCAATGTTTGGAGAGTCCAAATAAAGAACCTGGAGCAATTGCCATACCTAATTTTTTTGCTTCCAAAAGAAGTTTATCACCATCTAACGCCGATTCAATCCAAAGAACAAATCCTCCATCAGGTTTTGTGATTTTAAGATTCCCTTCACTTTCTTCGATTAATAATTTGATATATTCACTGCTAAGTGATTTGTATTCAGATCGTAAGTGTTTCAAATGCCTTTCATAGGTTTGTCGTTTCAGATATTCCAAAACAAGAATCTGTGTAGGATGGTTTTCTGATATTTTAAATGCTCTGCTGATTTTAGAAACAGATTGGATCCCTGTTTTAGTTGCCACCCAACCCATTCGTAGACCTGGTGAAAGGGTTTTAGAAAAAGAAGAACATAAAAAAGTTTTTGGACCATTATTTGAATGTTGGAAAAAACTCACCAATGGTTTTGGTCGAGTTCCTTCGTAATACAAATCGCCATAAATATCATCTTCTACAAGATGAATTCCGAACTCATATGAAAGATTTGCCAAACTTTGTTTAGTTTGATCATTGAATAAAATTCCATTAGGATTATTAAAATTGGCAGCAAATAAAAATACTTTTGGTTTATGACGTTTGATGAGTTTTTCAAATTCTGAAATGTTGATCCCTTCGCCACTACGATAAGGGATCTCTACTACTTTTAGTTTGAGCGTTTCTAAAATTTGGAATAAACCAACATAAATAGGAGAGGGAACAATGACAGTATCACCTGGTTCTGTCACAGCGTATAAGGAATAGGTGATAGCTTCCGTACAACCAGATGTGATTTGGATTTGTTTTGAATTCACTCGGTATCCAAACATTGAAATCCGTTTTGCCAGCCATTCTCTTAAATTAGGATTCCCTTGTAAGTCTCCATACGTAAAAATTTCCTTATGTAAATATGCTTTTTTAAAAGTTAGATTCAGTTCCTGAATCGGTAAATACTCTTCAGATGGGATGGCAGCTCCAAATGACAATAATTTCGGATCCATCACGGTATTCATGATTTGTTGGATACGGTCATCTGCTTCTACTGATTCATAAAATTCATTTTGAGGTCCAAGGATGATGGATTTAATTTGGTTTTGTACATAATACCCAGATTTGTTTTGCACATAGATATACCCTTCTTCTTCTAAGATGCGATATGCTTCTTTCGCAGTTGTTAAACTACAGGATTTGATAGATTGGATTTCTCTTAAAGAAGGGATTTTTTCATTCTCGGAATAATAACCAGATTGAATATCCTTCTTTAAATCAATTGCAAGTTGTTGGTATTTTGTTTTTTCCATCTGTATACGTATAGAAGTTATCATCTGTATATGGACAGATTTTTCTTTATTTGATATTGTATTTGTATGGAATCAACTGTTTCAAACATATTTTTGGCGAATCGAAGCAAAAATATTCGATCATCCGCCATTCGTGAAATCTTAAAAATCACCGTAAAAGATTCCAATTTTCTTTCATTTGCAGGTGGATTGCCCAATCCTAATTTATTAAACAAAGAGCTTTTAAACCAATCTATGGAGGAAACCATTCTATTTTCCAGTGAAGTTGCCTTACAATATGGTGATTCGTCTGGTTATACAGATCTTAAAAAAATAATTTTGGAAAAGTTTGTCTTAGATGATGGAGTGAAGTTAGATTCTATTATGATCACTCATGGTTCCCAACAAGGTTTAGATATCCTCGGGAAACTTTTGATGGATGACAATACCAATGTGTTAGTTGAGGATCCAGTATATTTAGGTGCACTCCAAGCATTTTCACCGTATGGACCAAATTTGATTTCTCTACCGATGGAGTTTGATGGACCCAATGTATCTGAATTGAAAAAAATTTTGAGTGAGAAGAAAATCCATTGTTTTTATACCAATCCAAATTATCAAAATCCATCGACCATCACGTGGTCATTGGAAAAAAGGAGAGCAGTTGCAAACCTACTTGATGAGTTCGGGGTGATCTTAATTGAAGATGAAGCCTATAAATATTTAGATTTTTCGGGAATCATATATCCATCCATCTTCTCATTTCGAAAAGAAAAAGATCTAACTTTTGTTTTGGGAAGTTTCTCAAAAATCATTTCACCTGGTTTTCGAATTGGATGGGTGATTGTTCCAGAAGTTTATAAAGATTCATTCAATCGGATCAAACAAGGGATTGATTTGAATACCAATCAATTTTCGCAAATTATACTCACAAAACTCTTATCCTTAATGGATATAAACGAACATTTTTCGAAAATTCAAACTCATTATCGGAATCAAAAAAATCAGTTAGTGGAATTACTGAACCATTATTTACCAGAAGTGAAATTCCAAGACCCGCAAGGGGGAATGTTCCTTTGGGTTGAATACCCTGATGTGAGGGAAAATGAACTGATGGAAAGGATCATGGAAAAAAAAGTGGTGATGGTTCCTGGGAATGAATTCCGACTTAAGGAATCCGATTCAGCATTCTTTCGGATGAACTTTAGTTTTTTGCAGGGTTCGGACATGGAAGAAGGAGTAAAACGGATCCATTCTGTCTATCGCGACATAATTACGTAACATACGTTTAGTAAAATTTGTTTGACAAATACTATTCGTATGTTTACTTACTAAATATGAAGCCTGCTATCTCAAAAGCATTGCATCCTCAATTTTCAATCCTGAGTTTGGAACAAAAATTGGAGATCCTAAAAGAGGATCCAAACTTTCGTATGCTTGTGGAACAAATCTATCAAAACTACAAGGAAAACAGGTCTACTGTGATTCTTTGATTTGCTTCTCTTTCCCACACAAGTTTCTATGGAAGGAAAGTAGGTAATTATGAATTTAGATCTTACACCACAAGAAACAAAACAACTTTTAGATGCTCTCACTGTGTTTGAATGGGTGAGTAATGCTCCCCATGAAGAATCAGATCCGAGTGTCGATGGATTTCTACAATCCTTACTCGGCAAACTTTCCAAAACCATGGAAAACAGTCCAATAGTTTCTGAGAATGGAATGTACACTGTCGCAGAAGAATACTTCCAAGAAGTATTCGAATCTTATATTGAGCCATATAACGATGATGTGTTTTGGACAGAACTCACTACAGAACTTGCGCAAAGAGATTTGGAACTTTCGATGTCCGAAAAAGAATTGGAAGCCTTAGCACCTGAAGTTTACGAAACAAAAGTGGCAAAAGAAGCGGAAAAGTATGATTCCGAATTTGAAAAAAATGGAGTGGATCATTTATTTTTAAAAAAATAATACAAATCAATTTGGATTTAGGAAATGTAACTCTCTTTGGATCTTAATTTTCAAACACAGATTCATTTTTTTCCCATTCCACAAGTACCATCGTTTGGTCATCTTCTTGTTCTTCCTTCCCTTGGAATAAAAACAATTGGATGACAAGTTCCGCAAGAACTCTCTCCGATTCTTTGTTTTGAAATTCGGAGAGAATCTTCTGGATACGATCCATTCCAAACTCTTCTCTCGATTCATTTTTTTGTTCTAACATTCCATCAGTAAAAAGTAAAATTCGATCCCCTTCTAAAATCTGGAATTGTTTTTGGGTGTAGGGTTGGTCCTTTTTTAATCCAATGATATTACCAGTTCGATTCAAAATAATTTGATTTCCTTGCGATTGAAAAATCTGGTTAGGGTGACCTGCTGAAGAATAATAAACCGTTTTTGTTTTGGTATCAATGTCCAATAAAAATCCAGAAAAAACTATTTTCAAACCAGAAAACTTATTTTGAATTTTTTGATTGAGGTGGTTCATCAAATCATCGGTTTTGGTAATGAATCGTTTGATCGCTTCGTATTCTGATTTGATTGCCATTGTATAAAGTGCTGCTTGGATTCCATGCCCTGTTGCATCAGCGACAAAAAATCGTACAGTTCCATTATCCAATTCAAAAATATCATAAAAGTCTCCTCCCACTTCTTCTTGGGGTTGGAAATATAAATGAATTTTTAAAGGATCAAATTTGATTCCATCTTCTGGTAAGATTTTTTGTTGGATTTTTTTAGCAAGGAGTAGGTCTTTTTTGATCCGATTCAATGAATAATTCAATTGGTAAGTTCTGTCGGAAACAATTTGTTCCAAATTTTCAGTTACTGCTAACAATGATTCGTTGCTTATTTTTAAACTTTCTGCAAGTTCTTCTGCTCTTACAAATGCATTGGCAATCCTACTGGATAAAATGAGTGATTGGATAAAGATAAAACAAAGAAGAGCATAAGGTGTGAGACCAATCCCTCTGCTATTTAAACTATGTTTTAAAATATCAAATGATACTGAAAATGCTAAGATCAGTAACCCAATCAAAAAAAGTTTTGAGTTTGGTCGACTATTGATGACAGCTTTTAAGTTGATATGGATGACATAACCTATGATGATAAATGCTAAGATTTGAAATCCATAAAGTAAAATGGTAAAAACAGAGATTGGTAAAAACAATGTGAGTGAAAAAAGGGAACTGGCAAAAAGAGCACGACGAACATGTTTTAACTTTGATTCTTCTGGAAAAAGGGAATGGATAAAGAGTAAAAAAGTAGGAACCGCAAAATAATAGGATGCAAATTCTATCCGAAAAGCAGTAGGCCAATGGAACCGTGGAAAAAGTTCCAATACATACCTCTCCCCAGTGAAGGCAAGGCGTATCCCGAGTAAAAAACAAAAGATAGCAAAGTAAAAAATTGATTTTTCTTTTCGTTTGTAAAAGTACAATCCAAAATGATACAAACCAATGAGAGATAGGGCACCTAGTAGGAATAACTCTCTTGCATTAGAAAACATCTTTTCTCGATCCAATGCATATTTGTTTCCGATAATAGGATGTCCCCAAAACCCTCCAAAATTGTTTTCATAATTGGCAATGTGAAAAACAAGTTCGATCACTTCCTGATCAGGGATCAGAGTATAATATTTGGATTTAATCCGAGGAGTATCATCAAATTGATTGATCCCAGGTTTTCCTTGCCCACCGATGAGAACTCCATTGGCAAAAAAACGATAAGAAGAAGCGATGTCTGGAATATAAATCCTTAGTTCTTGGCCAACTGTTTGTTTGTTAGTGTGGATAAACGCACGTAAGGTGACTTTACCGGTTCTTGGTAACTCAATGCCGCCATATTCCTCATTTTGCCATGAATTAGGAATGGCAAGGTAACCTGTCAGTTCCTTTTGGCCGTGAAAGGGAGGGTAATGGAATTCCCCAAAATACAATTCCCATTCCCCTTGTAATTCGATAGCAGTGTTTTCTTTGAATGTGATTTCACTTAAATCAAGTACCCCTTGCCGAAAACGAAGGTCTCCCTCTAAATCAGGATTATGGCATTGGATGGTACAGAAGGTGATGGTGGCATACACCACACCTAGGATCAGTTTTCGCATTGTACTTGAGTTTCTTTTTGAGTTAAGATTGGAAAGAACTAATTTCTCCCAGAATATCCAATGACATCCATAAAAGCAGAAACGGAGAATACCGCTTTCCCTGGTCCTGGTTCCCCATAACCCGGAGGAGTAGGCAACCCATAGGATTCAAAAGTTTCTTTCCAAGCTCGTAAAAGTTCACAAAAATACACGAGTGGTGGACCCGCTTGTTGGCCTAAGGTCGTATACGGCTCAGGACACCATGCAGTAAACCGAGGCACAATCCCTTTTGACATAAAAAAGTCTAATCCTTGTTTTGTGGAAGTGATGGCTTCTTTAACAGTTTTGAAACCCCATGGTTCGGAAAGTTCTACTCCACCAACAAAGTTTGGAATTACGTTTTCTGGACCAAATACTTCGGCAGAGTCGACAACACGTCGGATCCAATTTTCATACCCAATCCAACTTGCTTTCCCTGGGCAAATTTTTTCAAAAAGGTCTTTGTCCCAAACTTCATAATTTGGATGGTAAATTTGAATCCCTGCATCTTTGAATTTTTGGCAGTCTTCTTTTTCAAAAGCTTGTGCGACAAGTTTTCCCATCCATCGATTTGGAAATCGTGATTCAATGGCTTCTGGGTATTGCAGGTAAAAGTCCACTTCCGATTTTTTCTTTAAATTGGTGAGAACTGACCCACCCGTAATGGTGTACACTTTTGCAATTTGGTCTTCTGCATCGACCCAGGATAACACCTCCAAAATGTCTTCCACATCCTTCACACCCGTATAAGGACGACCGGCACCTTTTTGTTGTCGGTAGTTATGGTTGATATCGCAGTAGGCACATTCCTCATCTTTTCCAAAATACTGGCAGTTACGAAAGACAGTCAGATAAAGGAGGTATCCCCATTCAATGACAGGAGCAATTTCACCAGGAAGTTTTCCTGATTTGGTTTTGTGTCTGTACCAAGAAGGGATCGGTGGGTATTCCGCTGTACCAATCTCTGTTTCCTCTAAATACAAAGTTGGTTTCCCTTCCCTTAGTTTCATTTTGTACGGTGAGTTTGGATTATTCCGTGTGGAGATCACGGTTTTTAAGAGCCCAAAATGTCCCCCGCTGATTTTGATCTCTTCCGGGGCTTTGGTGTCTGCGCCATCTTTTAAATCTGCTAAGGGGATATGATCGAAGGAAAAAATAAAATAATCTTTGGATTTATATGGGTCTTTGACTTGGAATGCCTCGGGGAAGAAGTGGATCCCTTGCCTTAAAATGTCTTGTTTGACAATGGCTTCCATGGGTAGATCTTTGTATGTTCTTTCCATTTCTTCCAATAAAGAGAGGGAGGAGGCAGGTCTTTGGTTCAATGTAGAGGTTTCAGCCATAATGGGAGCTTTTTTCTTCCTTTCTCTTAGACAAAGCGATTTTCCCGAAAGAACTGCGAAAAACCCCTGAAAATCAGTAGTTCTTACCAAAAAACTTGAATATTCGTTTACAAATCCAATCGCTAAATTATTTTTTTTCCGAACTAATGAAATTTTTTTCATTCTAGAAAAAAATACAAAAAATCTGGGAATTTTCTATATCCCAGTTTGTTGATTAGAGAGTAAGTAAATTAGTATTTCACTAAGGGACAGGAAGATATGAAAGCATCGAAACTCACCATCATTGGTCTTGCGATTCTTTTCACTGGTCTTACAGTTTGTAAGAAACCAGATGCAGAAGTAACGGAAGCACCTAAAAAACCGGCAGATTTATCTGCGGTTGTCGTATTTGCGGTAGGAGATTCCAAAATCCAACACGCAGACCAAACGGAAGAAAAAGCACAATTAGGTGCTCTTTTGAAAACAGGGGATAACGTAGTCACAGGCGACAATGGAAAAGTAGACATCCAATTTGCAGATGGCTCGAGCATTCGTATCTCTCCAAAGTCCGCAGTAGACTTTGCTAAACTTTCACAAGACAACGCAGGAACTACAGACACTCAAATTGCTCTAGTTTCTGGAAAAGTATTCGCGAAAGTCAACAAAGCTAAGAAAGAAGACAATTTCACTGTTGTCACTCCAACCGCAATTGCGGGTGTGCGTGGAACTTCTTTCATCGTAGAATCAGCTGAAGGAAAACCTGCAAAAGTAAAAGTAGTAGAAGGTGCGGTTGCATTTGCTCCTCGTGTTCCTGCTCTAGAAAAACTATCTGAGGAAGAAATTTCTAAAAATGGTGATCTAAAGAAACTACAAGAATCAATTGCAAAAGCTGAAGTAATCTTGGAAAAAGACCAAGCTTCAACTCAATCTGTAAAATCTGCAGAACTTGCAAAATCAGCTGATATCCAATCTTTGGATTTATCAAAAGCATTCAAAACGACTGAGAAAGAAAAACTCGTTGTTGAAAGTGCAAAACTAACAAAAAACGAAGAACAAGAAATCAAAACAATCGTGACTGTTGACAAACAAACTGCACAAGAGATTGTAAAACTTAGTGAATCAGCTCAAACTGAGAAACTCGATGAATTGAAAAAACAAGAAATCGATACTAAGAAACAAGCGATTGAAAAAGAAGTAGCGAAACGACAAGAAGAAGAGAAGAAAAAATTCGAAGAATCTTTAGCTAGCCAACCAAAAGATTTCAAATCTAAAAAAGATATCGTAAACTACTACGAAAGAATTGAAAAAATCGTGTTAGTTGACGGAAAAACAGTCATTGGAGCGATCATCAACCAAGAAAACGGTCAATTGATTGTTCACACTGAAAATGGTGTCAAAAAAATTGATATGGACAATGTAGAAGAAGTCATTTACGACCTTCAACAAAAATCCAAATTCTAACAGAACCACACCCTTAAGTAGAAAAGAAGCCTGGAGGAATTCCCCTTCGGGCTTTTTTTATGCATTCGTATTTTTATATTCGTTCCAAAGGATTCGAATTGTGTTGATGAGTGGACTTACTTCGATGAGGAGTAAATTGTTTTGGTATCGAACAAGTAAGGTGTTTTGGCCAAATCGATCCATCTGTCCCCATTCCACTTGTAATGTAGGGTGGTGGGAAAGAGCCCTTTGGATGAGGACTTTGATTTCATAATCAGACAGAGATTCGTCAATCTCACCTAAATCCTTCAAAATGGATAAAAAGAAAGTTTTTGCGAGTTCTCTTTGAAACTCCGCTGATTCCTCTTCCGTCATATCTACACTTTCGGTAGATTTTGTGAATCCTCAGTAAAATATTCATCAGCATGGTAGGACGACCGAACGAGAGGCCCTGAGGCAACCGTCTTAAAACCAATTTGATAGGCAGTTTCCTTCCACATTTCAAAAGTTTCTGGTCGGATAAAACTTTGCACTGGGTAATGAGTGGGTCCGGGTTGTAAATATTGTCCAATTGTCAACATCCGAACCCCATTTGCATATAAATCCTTTAAACATTGGTTCACATCCGCTTCTGTTTCCCCAAGCCCAAGGATAATCCCACTTTTGGTTAGGAAACCGTGTTTGGCGATATGAGATAAAACCTCTAAGGAACGTTTGTAATTTTTTTGGGGAGTGATTGTCGGAAACAATCGTTCTACAGTTTCTATATTATGATTGATGATATTTGGTTTTGCAGCGTAGAGAATTTGCAAAGACTCTTCCTTGGCTTTGAAGTCGGGGATGAGAACTTCAATAGAACATTCTGGCCTGTAAGTTTTGATTTTTGTAATGGTTTCAGCAAAGTGGCTTGCACCACCATCTTTTAAATCATCGCGGTTGACAGCCGTGAGGACAACATGTCTTAGTCCAAGAGCTTCCACAGACCTTGCGACTCGTTCTGGTTCCAAGGGATCTAGGGATTTTGGTTTGCCAAAGGCAACATCACAGTACTGGCATCGTCTTGTGCAGATATCCCCGGCCAGCATATAAGTCGCGGTTTTCCGATTCCAACAATGGTTGAGATTGGGGCAACTTGCTGATTCACAAACAGTATGGAGCTGTTTGGTTTCCACCTCGGCTCGAACAACTGATAAAGCATCCGATTCTTTGGGAAAACTCACTCTCACTTTCATCCAATCAGGGAGGGGCACTGTAGGATTTAGGTTTTTTGAGCGAGGTTTCTTTTTTAGTGGATTCATACCTTCTTTAGACTTTTTGAAATGAGGCCACTTTGTAAAATGGAAAATCATGAGGATCAATGCATTTCTTGCCAAATTAGGTTTAGGTTCCCGTAGAAAGGTCGAAGAATTGGTCCTCTCAGGTAGGGTCAAAATCAACGGAAGTACAATCACTGATTTGTCTTTCCAGGTAAACGAGTCGGATTCCATTCTGTTTGATGGAAAACCAGTGGCAAAAGAGGATGGGACTGAAAATCGTCCTAAAATCATTGCCTTCAATAAACCCCCAGGGTTTCTTACTTCGCATGAAGATAAACACCATGAAAATACTATCTTTACCATTTTGCCTGAGTTGTTTCAAAAGTACAATTATGCAGGACGTCTTGATTTAGATTCCAGAGGACTCATCCTATTATCTATCGATGGAAATTTTATCCAAAAAGTAACTCACCCAAAAAATAAAATTGATAAAGAATATATCATCAGTCTGAAACAACCTGTGAGTTGGAAAAAGATTGCCGAAGAATTCATGTTAGGTGTTCGGGAAGGTGGTGAAACCCTGAGGGCACTTTCTGTGAAACCTGCAAACGTATTCCCTGAAAAAACAGCACCAGGTTTCACAAGTTACCTCAGTATTGTCTTAAAGGAAGGGAAAAAAAGACAAATTCGAAGGATGTGTAAAACAAAGGATTTGGTTGTTCTTGATTTGTATCGAATTCGTATCGGAAAATTAGATCTACGAAATTTTGATTTGTTGGAAGGAAAATACAAAGAGGTGACGGAAGAGCAAGTTCTAGGAAATTTACATCCTTAATTTAGTTGAAGAATCCAATCGATTCATAAAATGGTGAGGTTAGGGGATTTGTTTTTTTGAAATCAAAACCATTTTTATTTTACCCAGTTGTTCTTTTTTTATTTATCTTCTTAGTAGATAAAATTTTTTTATTACCAATCTTTCATGATGAATTTCTGCAAGCGGGTAATTCTGTTTTTTATTTCCAAAGAAAGGTTTTAAAAGATCGTCTTCTCAAAGACCCAGAATTAAGAGAAAAAAAACTCTCCCTGGTATTTGGCGACTCTAGGTCCTATCCTTTTTCATACTTAGGGATCCCTGAACCACATAACAAAAATTGGACCTTATATAATTTCAGTAGCCCACAGGGAATTCCAATGAATTCCTATATCCAATTCCAACAAATTTTGGATTCAGGTATCACACCTGATTTTGTTATCCTTTCACTGAGCCCTGAGGCATTTGATGACTCCAAAGGATTTATCCTTTCTCCTTTTTTAAGGATGGGTTGTGACAAACGTTGCATTGATACCGTTTGGGAAGACCTTCCATTCAAAGAAAAATGGTATTACATTTTAGATCATGTTTTTGCGATACGTAGCATCGAGTTTAATTTATCACTTTTTACTTCCAGACTCAAACATGGGAAAATGAGAGAATACAAATCAGCATACAATCAGGAATACCAACTGATCAATTATACGAAAGGTGAGTATCTCATGTATGGTGTACATGCAAACCCAATTGAAAAAATAAAAAATGATACAATTCGTATTGGGAATTTGTATATGAGATCTTTCGAATTAGGTAAGTCTCAAATTCCCTATTTAGAGAAAATTCTAAAGATTACTCAGGATAAAAAAATTAAAACTTTAGTCGTTTGGCCTAAGGTTTTCCCTGGTTATTACTCATATTATGAAAAATTCCACATAAAAGAAGTTTGGTGGAGTCCAATAGAAGTATTGGCTAAACAATATGGTGCTAATACTCTCAATTGGAATATTCCAAATACTTGTGATTTGTTCAATGATGCTTCCCACCAATCGGCATTATGTTTTGAAGGTCAGATGAAAGAGATTTGGATAAAGTACGCTGAAAGATAGATTTAAAAATATTCCCTATAAGATTAAGGCACCCCTGGTTGCAAAACGAAATAAACTTTCATACCGATTTGCCATTTGGAGTTTTATCAGTAGTACGGTATCAATTTGGTCGATACTCATTGTTACAAATTTATCTGGTCATACTTTGCTCATTGGTTCCTTCGGAGCCACCGCCGTTTTATTATTTGCTGTGCCTGATGCTCCACTTTCACAACCTAGGAATCTTATCGGAGGTCATATACTCTCAGCATGTATTGCTGTGATCCTAGTTTATACCATCGGTACAAATTTTTTTACAATTGGTTTATCAGTTGGATTATCAATTCTTGTTATGTATTTAACTCATACCTTACACCCACCTGGTGGTGCGACTGCACTTATTGGTGTGATAGGTGGGGTTGGTGTGGATTTTATTTTTTTTCCAGTTATGGTTGGAGTAATAGTACTTTTATGTAATGCTCTGATTGTGAATAATTTGGTACACCACCGGAAATATCCGGTGGCATGGTTTTAGATTACCAGTTTAATTTTTTTGAATCTTCTACGAATTTAGCAAGTCCACTGTCAGTCAGTGGGTGTTTGAATAACATTTCAAAAACCGAATAAGGTAAAGTTACACAATCGGCTCCTCGTAAAGCCACTTCTTTGAAGTGGATCGGATGGCGCACAGATGCTGCAAGAATTTGAGTTTCGATTCCGTAGTTGTCGTAAATTTCGCGGATTTCAGAAATAAGTTCTAATCCATCATATCCGACATCATCCAATCGACCGACAAAAGGCGAGATAAACGTAGCACCAGCTTTTGCAGCGAGTAATGCTTGGTTTGCAGTGAAACAAAGTGTAACATTTGTTTGAATGCCTTGTTCTGCAAACGCTTTCACAGCTTTCATGCCTTCAGGGATGAGAGGGACTTTCACAACAACGTTTTCAGCAATTTTAGAAAGTTCTAAACCTTCTTTGATCATGGTGGGTGCATCTGTTGCTAGAACCTCTGCACTCACTGGACCTTTTACGAAACTACAGATTTCTTTGATGACTTCTGTGAATTTGCGACCTGATTTCGCGATGATAGAAGGGTTTGTCGTAATCCCGTCAAGTAAACCTAATTCATGGACTTTTTTGATTTCGTCTATGTTGGCTGTGTCTAAAAATAAATTCATTTTGCCTCGTATGCTTGGTGTTGAAGAACCAAGCCCTCACGAGACAGGCTACCTATGGGATTAAATCTCGCAAGGTTTTTGTTTCTTGTACGCTGAAGAAATCCACGTAATCTTTGGCAATGACGTCACGGATATTGGCTGAAAAATAATCGATTCGACGAGTGTAGGGAAGTTTTTTGTAACCTTCACGCCAAACAACAGCAAAACCACCACGTGGTGGATTCTCCCTACGTTCCACAAGTTCCCAAATGGCTGCTCCAGACACTTTGTCATCACCGATGGATTCCTTCCTTGGTTTTCCATATTTCTTTTCTAGTTTTTCTTTGATTTTTTCAGAAGGAACTAAGTTGAATGTTACTCCCACAGAAAAGAGGATTCCATTTTCTCTAAATTCAGTTTGTCCATCGATCGTTGGGTCCGCTTCTGGTTGTCCTTCTCGTTTGGGGCGGACTTCTTTTAAAAGTTCAGGGGTTTTATAAAAACGATATAAATACAAAATTCCATTGCGTCGGATGAGCAAACTGACATCTTTTTTTTCATTTAAGATTTCAATTTTTTCTTTGGATTCAGGGTTTGTCGCCATGGAAAGGAATTTCTCTCGGATCGACTCAAAGGTCATCCCCCAAGAGGCTTCCGCAAATCCATCCAAAGTATTTGGTATTTCTGTTTGCGAGAATAGATAACCAGGAAAACAAAATAGGAGGATCAGCAGATATTTCTTCATATAGTTTTTATCGGCAAAACCCAAAAAAAAGGAAACTTGTTTCTTACTTAAAATCGTCTGAGAAGGGATCGTCACCAAGCCCGTAGGAATCTGTTTCCGATGCAAAAGGGTTCTCATCTTCGTTTTCCACATGAGTAACTTCCTCGGAGAAACTGTTTTCGTCGGAAAAAGAATCTCCCCAATCAGCTCCCTCTTCATAAGATGGAGTTGGTTCAAAACTAACACCCAAAATTGGTTCCTGATTCCAAAGGAAAACAAGGACTGGCATTTGTAAGAAGAAGAGAATGAGGTAGATCAAAAAATACAGATCTCGATCGAGGCCGTAATGAACGGCACCGCTTGCTAAATTCCCCAGTGCAAACCCAGATAAAATCGGTTTTGCTAGTCCCAAGATATTTTTTTCTTGGTAGGCATCTTTTAGAACGGGATAGGAAAAAAACAAACCCAAAAAGAAAATCGGCATGTGGAAAATATGTTCAAACACACCAGGCCCTTTTTCTCCGAGTACCGTACCGAGAAGTGACCAAAGCCATACAAAAAAAGCACTTCCGAAAAAAACGAAACTGCCGTACAAAATGTTACCATTTGATTCTAACAAATCAAGGAAGATGCGAAATACATCCCCCCGAATGTCTGTTAACTCTTCTCTTCTATAATTTGATTTAGCAGAAAAAAATAAAATCTTCGTATAATACGAGATTACTGCTGCTATGAAACCAAATATCGCAAGGAAAAGTAAAAAAAGGAAAAATTCCATTAGTGACGGAAATGCCTCATCCCCGTGAAAACCATGATCAGTCCATGTTCGTCTGCGGCTTGGATCACTTCTTCATCTCGGATAGATCCACCCGGTTGGATGATTGCTTTAGCACCCACTTTTGCAATGGCATCAATGCCGTCACGGAATGGAAAAAATGCATCACTACCAACATAGGATCCCACAACGGAAAGTCCAACTTTTTGGGCCTTCATGGCTCCAAGTTCGACTGAATCCACTCGCGACATTTGGCCTGCACCAATTCCTAGAGTTGAGTTTTGATCAGTGTAGACAATGGCATTGGATTTGATAAATTTCACACAATTCCATGCAAACATCAAACCTTCCAAATCATCATCGGTTGGCTGTTTTTTAGAAACAATTTTAAGTTTGTCTTTTGTGATCAAATCATAGTCTCTATTTTGAATGAGAAGTCCATGGTGGAGTGAACGTAAATCCAATTCATCTAGTGCTTCGTCAAATTTTGCAATTGGAATCAAACGGATGTTTGGTTTCTTTGAAAATATGTCTAAGGCTTCAGGTGAAAAACTTTCCGCAATCACACCTTCCACAAAGTTTTTGGTAATTTCTTCGGCAGCATCCTTCTCCACTCGACCATGGATACCAATGATCCCACCAAAGGCAGAAATTGGGTCAGTTTTTCTAGCGAGTTCAAACGACTCTATGACAGTATCGCCAAACGCAATCCCACATGGATTTAAGTGTTTAACAATCGAAACTGCATTTTTCGGGAGTAAACTTGCCACATGGAAGGCTGCATCAAAATCTAACATATTATTGAATGAAAGTTCCTTTCCTTGTAATGCCTCAAATTGAGATTTGAGAAACAATGGTTCGTAAAAGGCTGCATCTTGGTGAGGATTTTCGCCGTATCTTAATTTTTGTTTTTTGTTGAAGGCGAAAGTGATTTTGTCAGGGTACTTAATGTCCAAACATTTGTTGAAATATGTCGAAATCGCAGAATCATATGATGCAGTTTCTGAAAAAACTTTTGCCGCATAACCAAAAGCAGTTTCTCTTGAAATTTTTCCCTGGTTGGCTGTAAATTCTTTTTGGAAAGATTCGTAATCCTTTGGATCTGTGATTACCACAACATTTTTATGGTTTTTTGCCGCCGAACGAAGCATAGACGGCCCGCCGATGTCAATGTTTTCGATTGCATCTTCTAAAGTCACATCAGGTTTCATCACTGTTTTCACAAAAGGGTATAAGTTTACGATGACAAGTGTGATTGGAACGATTCCATTGGATTCCATCTGTTTGACATGGTCGGGATTTGTGGTATCACCAAGTAAACCACCGTGAATTTTTGGGTGGAGAGTTTTCACTCTGCCATGTAAAATTTCTGGAAAGCCAGTAAACTCATCTACTTTTTTCACAGAAATGCCTGCTTTTGCGAGGGCATCGTATGTCCCACCAGTGGATAAGATCTCCACTCCATTTTTGGCAAGGAAGGAACAGATTTCTGTGATTCCCGTTTTATCTGAAACGGAAACAAGGGCTCTTTTGATTTGGATCATTTTAGGATTTCTACCTTTCGTTCTTTGATTTTTAATTTATCTTCACAAAACAGTTGTATGGCGAGTGGAAGGATTTTGTGTTCTTCCTTTAGTATTGCCAAGGATAATTCTTTTTCATTCCATTCAGGTCGAATGGCAATCGCTTTTTGTAAAATGATTGGACCTGTATCCACTCCTTCCCATACAAAATGGACAGTACAACCTGCTATTTTTACACCATAATCCAGGGCTTGTTTTTGGGAATCAAGGCCTGGAAAGGCTGGGAGTAGGCTTGGGTGGACATTGATGATTTGGTTTTTGAACCGCCTGACAAATTCTGGTTTTAGGATCCTCATGTAACCACAAGCCACGATCAAGTCAGGGTTGTAAGATTCGATTTGGTGGAGTAAGTCCCTGTGGTAATCTGGTTTGGACGCGTATTTGCTATAAGGGATCACTTTGGTGGAAATCCCGAATTTTTTAGCGAGATCGAGGGCTTTTGCTTCCGGATTGTCCGAAATCAGGGCAAGGATGTCCAGTTTTAGCTTCTTTTTTCGGATGGATTCCACCGAAGCCGAAAAATTGGACCCCCGACCCGAAGCCAAAAAAACAACACGTTTTGTTTTTCCCATGTGATAATCTAAGAATATTCGGTTCGGTCATTAAGCAAGTATCCTTTTTGGTCGATGGGAATACACAGGAGAAAAAAATGTCGCTTGCGAGAAAAACCGGTGCCTCTGCTTACAATGAATACAAAGCCAATGAGATATCTACCGTTAGCCAAATCAAATTGATTGTGATGTTATTTGATGGGGCGATTCGTTTCTTAGGTGTTGCAAAAGACAATATGACTCCTAGAAAGTATGATGTTGTTAACAATAATATCATCAAAACCCAAGACATCATTACGGAACTACTTTTGTCTCTCAATATGGAAGAAGGGAAAGAGGTAGCAAATAACCTTTTGTCTTTGTACATTTACCTCAAAAAAAGGCTTTTGGAAGCCAATATGCGTAAGGACAAAGCGATTATCGATGAATGCATTAAAATCTTAGGGGAATTAAAAAACTCCTGGGAAGACTTAGAAAAGAAAGAACCACAAGCTCCTTCACAAAGTTCGAACCAAAGGACCACTGGCATTTCCATCACTGGTTAAATTACGAATTTTATTAAAACCATGAAACAAGTATCTTTCAAACAATTACTGCAAAAAAAAATCCAATTACTTGAATCCTTAGTAAACAATCTGAAACGAGAAGAAGAATTATTATCTTACCGTGATGCTGATTCTGCAGTTAAAATTGAGTTTAAAAATGAAACATTGGTTCGGAAACTCGAAGAATTGGACATTCAATTATTAGAACACCAGGAAATGGATGTACATACAGAAGAAGAAATTGCACTCTCTGAATCTGTTTTTTCAAAGTTAGACGAAGCTCGAACATTACAACAAAAGGTCCAAGAATTACTTGTTTTTGAAATGAATGAAAGTAAAAAAGAGTATTGGGATTTTAGTATCAAACGTAGACTTAAATCACATTTGGTATTTTCTTCTGGCCTTTCATGGACAAAAAATTACTGTTAAATGACTCTCTTCAATTTTTAGGATTAAATTCTGGATTTACTGAGTCTGAATTAAGAGAGTCTTATCACAAATTAGCGAAAAAATACCATCCCGATACTGGTGAGTACACAAGTGATGTGATGTTTGTCGAATTGAACAAACATTATGAATCTTTAAAAGAATACCTTCTCATCCACCCAGAAGAGTCTGAATTAGATCCTAGTCTTAGACCACTTCACACAGATAAACAAAGCAAATCAGAAAACAAATCACAAACGGATAATCAATCAACCAGTCAAACTGAGTCTGGGAAAAACAAACCATCCAAAGATCCTATATTCCAAGAATACAAATTGGCAAAAGAAAAAGAAACAGAAGCTATCCTACGTTATTACGAAAATAGAAATCTCCATCCCATTGAACTTTCTAGTTCACTGAACCATGAGTTAGTCCAATTGCAAAAAGATCTTGAGCCAGTACTTCTCGTATATGCAAACATTGTAAAACAACACCCGAAAAGCATATGGGCTCTTGATGCAAAGAATTCATTGGAACGACTTCGTGTTTGGTGGGCTAAGGAATAAAAACAGCTGGAGGATTCCAGCTGTTTTGAATGTTCGTTTCACAGTTTCCTTTGGTTTAAAATGAAAACAAAGGAAACAAAAAATCGTACTTGATTGTGAAGATATTAAGGGCTAGGTGCTGCTGCTTCTCCTCCAACGAGTCCCATAGAAATTTCTGGAATCCAACTGATGAGGATCAGGCCAACAAGAAATAAACCAACAATCGGAGCCACCGATTGGATCACTTTCCCTAACGGTTGTTTGAAGATCCCGGAAGCCACAAAGAGGTTTACCCCAACCGGAGGTGTGAGGTAACCGATTTCTAAGTTCACAATCATGATGATTCCAAAATGAACTGGATTGATCCCATAATTGACAGCCATTGGCGCGAGTAGTGGAGCTAGCACGAGGATCGCGCTCATAATGTCCATGAACATACCTACGACGAGGAGTAGAATGTTCACACCAATGAGAAAGGTGACAGGACTTGATATAAGCTCTGACATTTTCGCCACTAGGTTCTGTGGGATTTCATTTTCGATCATGAACTTATTCAAACTCACCGCAAGAATGAGGATGAGGAATAATATCCCAAGCATCTCTGCACTTTCTGCCATGATTTTCGGAATTTTAGGAAAACTTAATTCTTTGTGGATGAACACTTCCACAAGGATGGCATAAAAAACGGCAATCGCAGCTGATTCGGTTGCTGTAAAAAATCCTGAGTAAATCCCACCGAGAATGACAACTGGCATAAGAAGGGCAAGTACACCTTCTTTCCAAGCAATGCGAATTTCAGCCCAGTCCCATTTCCCACGACCTACATTTCCTGCACGGAACACAGAATAGATCATCAGTAAACTCATGAGTAAAATCCCAGGTCCAATCCCTGCAATGAAGAGATCCGTTACGGAAACACCTACCATAATTGCATACACAATCATAGGGATACTAGGGGGGATGATGATCCCAAGGGTTCCACCAGAAGCTAGGAGTCCCATTGAAAATTGAGTCGGGTATCCAGCTTTTGTAAGAGATGGGTACATCAGTCCACCAATAGCAATGAGGGTGACAGGAGAGGATCCTGAGATGGCAGCAAAAATACCACATGAGAAAACTCCTGCGATTGCAAGTCCTGCAGGGATCGGTGCTGTCATTGCTTGTGCAATACGAATGAGCCGTCTTGCAATACTCCCATGTGTCATCAAGTTTCCAGCGATGATAAATAGCGGAATCGCAAGAAGGATTTCTTTATCACCAGCAAAGAATAAATCTCCAACAATGCTATTGAGCTCATGAAAAGATTCAAGTGGTGGTTCTGGTAAAAAGTAATAACAATAAACAGTGATCGCACCCATGAGTACAATGAGTGGTTGTCTGAGTAATATCAGCGCAAGTAAGAGTATGAGTATTCCCCAAGAACCCATTAGTGTTTCCCTCCTGAGTTAGATTCGGAAAGTTCTTTTTCCGCAAGTTCCAAAGCCTCTGTGGCTTCATTGATGTCGGAAGGAATCAAGGAAGGAAAAATTCCATAACACAAATGCCTAAATCCCATTGATATAAAAATATAAGGGAAGATCATTTGGACTTTCCATAAGTGGATTTCAGTCACGGGATTCACTTCATCCAAACTGATACTTTCTAAAACATATATGACAGATAAGTAAGCTAAGAATAAAAAGAAAATGGAAATCACCCATTGTTCGATGATTTTTACGTAATGCAAAATGGCCTTTGGTAAAACTTTGTCTGCAATTTCTGGCCTTAGGTGAGAACCTTTCGCGCTGGCAAGTGCAGATCCGAAGAGTCCACCCCATAACATAAAATATAGGGACAATTTTTGTGCCCAAATGATACCACCAAGACCCAACCATTCCAAAAAGGAAGAGGTCCCACCGTGGATGGACTCAGCAATATAAACACTCCAATCACCAACAAGTCCTGCGACTCCTGTGTTTGGATAAGCCTCTGTTGCTTCTAAGGTCCAACCTAAAACTTTATCGATGACTTCTCGTTTGGAGACGTCAGCAATCATGAGAAGAGTGAGCAGAAGGAAACAAATCCCTCCTGCCCATTTCTCGCCGAAACTCAAAGTATTTAGAATTCGTTCGACGAATTTCATTTATCTATTTCCTTCCTTACTTTATGGACCACAAGCTGCTTTGGCTTTTTGGATTTTATCGTAAATCTGTTTCGATTGACCACCAATTTTTCCAATCACTTGTCCTGCCACAATATTTGCAGCCGATTTGAATCCTGCCAAGTCGGCAGCAGTAGGTTCATACACTTGCACATCTGCTTTTTTAAGAGTGGCAATCATGTTCTTTTCAATCGAACGAACTGCTTGTCTAGCACCTGGAGCCAGTTTGTTTCCTTCTCCCATCAGGGTTTTCTTTTGTTCGTCATTGAGTGTATCCCAATACTTTTTAGAATAGAGGATCGCTGCTGGTTGGTAAATGTGGCGAGTCAAAGTGAAATATTTGATCGCTGTTTGCCATTCTGCTGCAAGTGTGAAAAGTGGAGTGTTGTCAAACCCTTCAACCACACCAGTTTGTAAGGAAGGAAGTACTTCTGGAATGGCAATTGGAATCCCACTCACACCTAATTGTTTCCAATACGCAATGTGAACTGGAGATTCTTGGACTCTGATTTTGATTCCTTTAAGGTCCTCAGGTTTTTTCACGGGAGCTGATTTCGTACCGATTGAACGGTAACCATTTTCTGCCCAAGTGACAAAGATAAGTCCTTTGGATTCAAAAAGTTTTCTAAAGTCTTCTAATAGATGTTCGTCAAGAACACAATCAGCTTGTGCGTAGGAATTAAATAGATATGGGATCTCAAGAACGTTTAATTCTTTTACCGTGTTTGCAAGTGCTCCAGCTGTCAGACCAGCACCTTGTAGTTTTCCACGGATGACCTGTTGGAGGATTTCGTTCTCCCCACCCATTTGTCCACCAGGATAAATTTTGAATTTAATTTGTCCTTGGGATTCACCTTCAATTTTCTTTTTGATTTTTGCTAATTCGTTAGCCCAAGGAGATCCTTCGGGTGCAACGGTAGCGAGTTTAACTGTTGTTTGGGCAAAAAGACCCCCACTGATTGTGAGGGTCATACTTACACAAACTAAATATTTTAACTGCTTTAAAAACATTTAGTTCTCCTAGTGATGGTTTATAGTTCGTCGAGTAGTTTTTTCGCTTTTCGTTGTTCAACGATTTGATCAGCTTCAATTTCAGGTAACGAAGATGGTTTACCTTTGAGAACAAATTCTAATTGTTTTTTGAATTTGTCTTCGTTTCCTTTAAGGCGGCTTTCCGCATAAAGGACACGAACTGCAAAATAATTAGGGTGTTTTGCAATTGCTTCTTCGAATAATTTGTCAGCTAACTTTTTATCACCAGTTGGTGAGAGTGCGTTACTTGCGGCATCATATCTTAAAGTTGCTGCATAAAAATATTCTTTTCCCATTGCTTTTTCAATTTCTTTCACACGATTTACCATCGCTGAAAATTTTGAACGATTGGAAAGGAGAGTTGTGAATCCAACTAAACGAGACCATTTACCAAGAGATGCATATCTCCAATACAATGCGTCAATGTCTTCAGGTCCAAGGACATCAAGTGCCTTTTCAACCTCAAGTCCGTCTTTTACGACTTTGTCTCTGAATTTTGGATTCATGGCAAGTGCTGCTTCACACCAGTTAACTGCTGCATCGTAAAATTGAATGGATTCTTCTTTTACTTTTGCATCTTCATCAGCATCACCTGTGAGTTTAAGCCACAAATGTCCATCACCCATTAAATAATTACCACGGCATAACATCACTTTTACGTCAGCGTATTGCGGGTTTTCGACTGCAAATTTTTCTAAACTAACAAGCGCTTGGCGAAGGTCTTGCTCGTTATGACGATTCTTCCAGAGTTTTTCAATATCAGCTGGAAGTTTTGCCGGAGTAGTTGCTCGAGTTACATCCGAAGCAGAGATTTTCACTTGTCTAGATTTTCCACAAGCAACAACAGATACGAGCACTAGTGTTGCGAGTGCGATTTTTGACCAATGTTTCGTTTGGTTCATTTTTTCATCATCCTCCAAAAATTTTTAGGATTTCTCCCTTTCTATTTGTAGCATCTTGAGGTCAATTTGGGGCAAAATTTTAGAGAAATTCTAAAAAAAGCGCAAAGAAATCCCATGATTCCGGAAAAAAATACACGCATTTGACTTAAATGCAAGAAAGTTTTATTTTATGGGACAATAAGCGTGTTGGAAGGGAGGGAAACGCGGTAGGAACTCGTGCTATTTGCCAAATTAACAGCAAGTCCCAACGTCCGCATCGAAATATACGACCCTGGGGTCAATGTGGCAAAAATACGGCAGGAAACTCCGGCTGTATTGGGGTTTGTTGAAGGGTCTACCTCAAAAAGATACTCAATGGGTTGGACAATTGCTGCTTGCGCTAACAAACAATCGGTTCCGAGATTTGTATCGTTTGGATTTTGGGCTAAACTTTCCGTGGCAGCTTGGTAGAGACGATACCCTTGGAAGATGAATTCTGGGTTTTGAGCCCTCACTTTTATCGTAAAGTTGGAATTTCCATTATTTGTGATCGAAATGAGTGTGGGAGGTGCCTGGACTGAAGCCGTCGTGGAATAATTTGTGCAATTCCCAACCAAAAGGCAAAGCAACACGGAGGTCAGTGCCCAAAAAAACAAATTGCGGTTCATTTGGTCCCTTTTCCTTCTCTTTGTTTTTTCCTCCACCAAAAGAAGAGTAAAATTCCCACAAGAAGAACCACGAGGATCAAAATCAAGGTTTGGCCACTGCGCACCCAACCCATCAGCTCATCAAAATTATGAGCAAAATAATAACCTAAATACACCCAAATAGGGACGGAAATCAGGGCTGCAAAGCCATCAGTGAGTAAAAATAATAAAAAACTAATTTGTTTGGAAGTGCCAGCTGTAAAAAAAATTGGCATTCGAAGCCCTGGCATAAATCGACCAACAAACACGACCCAACGACCGTATTTTTTAAATTGTTCTCTTACTTTGTCAAAACGTTCTGGGTGTAATACCGTGCGTAACACAGGTAAAGTAAGTGCTCTTTCTCCATAATGGCTCCCAAGCCAAAATACAAACGAATCTCCAATGAGAACTCCCGCCATACCCACAAAAAACATAATATGTACATTGGCATAACCAAGGCCTGAAATCACTCCACCTGCCGTGAGTGAGATGTCTTCTGGAACCGGAAGTCCAAACCCACAGAGGATTAGAATTCCAAAAACGGCAAAATAACCGTATTGCATAAAAATGGAAACTAAAGTTTGTAGAAAGTCCATGAGGGATTTATACTGATTTTATGGTTTCGCCGAAAAAGGAAAGAGATTTATGAAGAAAGGGAGAAATGAACTCCTATTAGAAGAGGAAAAAATCCTTGCACCCTATGCTGTAGGGAGCCGGAATTCTGGTGGTCGTGCATATGAAGAACCAGAACATCCTTATCGGTTACCGTTCCAAAGAGATAAAGATCGCATCATTCACTCCCATGCATTCAAACGATTGGAATACAAAACACAAGTGTTTGTTTATTCAGAAGGAGATCATTTTCGCAATCGTTTGACTCATACGTTAGAAGTAGCAGGAATTTCAAAAACGATATCTAAAGTCCTCGGGCTCAATGAAGATTTAAGTGAGTCCATTGCCCTTGCTCATGATTTGGGCCATTCACCTTTTGGGCATGCGGGGCAGGAAGCTCTTGCCGAACTGATGAAAGATATTGGTGGATTTGAGCATAATAAACAATCACTTCGTGTTGTGCAAAAATTGGAACGAAGGTATCCTGACTTTCCAGGACTCAATTTATGTGAAGAAACTCTTCTAGGAATTATGAAACACGGTGGTGGGTATGAATCATCAAACTTACTTGAGGTGAGAAGGACTTTAGGTCCTTCTCTTGAGGCGATGATTGTGGACTCTTCTGATGAAATCACATATAGTGCCCATGATTTAGAAGATGGATTAGAGAGTGGTTTACTGCATTTGGATGATGTGAAAGGACTTATGATTTGGAAACGAATTTATGATAGTTTGCCTCAAATTGAAAAAAATCAAAAGAAAGAATCGCTTTCGATTTCTAGATCGATAGGTAGAGTTTTGCTAAATTTGATGGTATCCGATTTGATAGAATCTGTATATGGAATGTTAACAAAGTATTCTGTGAAATCTAGGGAGAATATTTCTGACTTGTACAATCAAAAAATCAAATTGGTTCAATTTTCCGAAGAGTTTCAGAAGGAATTTTTACAATTAAAACAATATTTATTTCAAAATTTATACAGACATTCTGAAGTATCTCGGATGAGTGAGCGAGGGAAAGAAACGATTTATTTGTTATTTAAACATTTTGAATCACACCCAGAATCCATACCAGAGTCATATCGGAATCGAGAAGAGGAAGATGGAAAGATGCGGATCATTTGTGATTATATTGCAGGTATGACAGATCGTTATGCTATTGAAAAATTAAAAAGAGAAGGGATCCTTTGGTTTCCTTATTAAAAAGTTTCATCAAATAAAATTGAGGATTAAATAAAAATGTACGGACTGTATTCACATCCTAATTCAACGTATAGCAAACGAGTTCATATTTATCTAAAGTATCGTAATTTAGAATATGAAACCATTCATGTTGCACTTGATAAACTGGAAAATCGAAAGAAACCATTTTTGGCAATCAATCCCTATGGTAAAGTACCTGTTTTAAAAGATGGTGATTTTTTACTCGCAGAGTCCTCTGTCATCATACGTTATCTTGAAGAAAAACATATGTTTTCAAATCCTTTGTTCCCAACCGATTTAAAACAAAGGGCAATCCTTGGTCAAATGTTGAACCGATGTGAATCTGAGTTTTGTTTTCCAGGAAGTGTAATTTATTTTTCTAAAAAATTTGTACCGGAAGAAAAATGGGAACCCAAACGAATGAAAGATTCTGCCAAAAGGATTGGTAGGCATTTTGAAATACTGGATGGTATTTTAAATGTGAACCAATATCTATTTTCCAATCAGTTTGGATTATTAGAGATTTTATATGCCCCGTTTATCGAACATTTTGCAATGATGGATACTAAGGTTCCGCAAGCAGTAGAAGATTGGATCCATCGAGTTTTGGAAGAACCATCCGTGAAATTTGTGTTAAAAGGTTAAATTTTCAAAATCTTTTGTTCTAAAGTGTTAGAAAGGTATTTTGTAAGTGGTTTGAAAACTCGCGCCAATTTGATTGCCATTCGAAAGAACCATTCGGACCAACACGATTGGTCACAACCAAATAGGCAGTGATAGGAATCTTAAAAAGATTCGCCACTTTTGCGAGTCCAAATAATTCCAAGTTTTCTATGGCAAATTCTTTCCAACTTGATTCGGGTGGGTCATTCAGTTCATGGAGTGTGATACAAGTTGGTGCATTACATACTCCATTGGGAAAATTAGGGTCATTTTGTAATGAGTAAAAAAGTGGATCCATTGGAAGTTGTTTGGCAAATCCAAGTGATGCTGCAATTTCTTTTGCATATACGGCATCAGGTGAAACAATATCCTTTATTTGGAACTGGCTCCATGGGTAAACTCCACAAGAACCTAAAAACACAATCTGTTTAATGTTTGGATTTTGAGTTAGATAATCGAAAACTTGTACCGCTTGTTCCAAATTCCCAATTCCCATTGCTTTCACGTTTGGAAAATTTGAGTTGTCTCTGAGGAGATCGATTTCTCCATCAAAGGCACAAGTAACGAGCGTTAATTCTGAATTAAAGGTTAACAAGACCTAAGGTTTCCGGGTATCCAAACATCAAATTGAGATTTTGTAATGCTTGGCCTGCGGCTCCTTTGACTAAATTATCAAGTGCAGAAACAAGAACGAGTGTATTCCCTTTCGTTTTAAATCCAAGATCTAAGAAATTGGTGTTTTGAATTTTTTTTAACTCAATTTCTTCTGGTGATTTATAGAGTCGAAGGAAAGGTTCTTTATCGGCCACAGATTGGAGTTTTTCTTGGATTTGGTTTGAATCGATAGGTTTGTCAAATGTAATGTAAATTGTTGATAGAATTCCTCGGTAAACAGGAAGTAGGTGAGGTGTGAAGTATATCTCTTTTGGATCGGAACCAACAAATGCATATTCTTCTATTTCAGGTTCATGTTGGTGGCTTAGAATTTTATAGGCTCTAAAGTTTTCATAAACATGTGTATAAGCAAATTTGATTTCTTCTGTCCTTCCGCCAGCCCCGCTCACTCCAGACTTTGCATCCACTATGACAGGTCCTTGTATATTTTTTCTTAGATTTCCGAGGATGGCGATGGGTAAAATGGCAGATGTAGCATAACATCCTGGGTTAGAGACAAAGTTTGCGTTCTTTATTTTTTCGCGAAATAATTCAGGTAATCCAAATTCAACCTTTTCCATCAAATCAAACTTTGAATGATTGAATTGGTAAGCTTTTTCAAATTTAGTTTTATCGTGCAAACGAAATGTTCCGGACAAATCGATGACTTTTTTCCCTTCGTTTAAATAATAGGGGGCTTTTTCTAACGATACTTCATTCGGTGTAGCAAGGACAATGTGTGCATCCTCTGGAACCGGAGAGTCGTGTTTTTGGAATACCAAATCGGGCACATGGCTTAACTCAGGGAAAACCTCTCGGATGTGTTTCCCATCAACTTGGTTGGATGTGATATGAACGAGTTGAAAATGAGGGTGGTGGGCCAGTAAACTTGTCAGTTCTTTCCCAGTAAGACCACCTGCACCGATGATTGCAATTTTGCTTTGTTTCATAAAGGAACCCAGGTCAAGAATTTTGGATTGGATTGGGATGTCAAACGGCTCTGCAAGAGAAATGCTTGATTTTCTGATTGCAATCAATCTAATGATTGCACTCGAGTTATGGAGACCTCTTCCTTTTTGTTATCCCAATTTGCGAACCAAATGAAATCGAAGGGACTTTTGATTTTGATTTCGATTCGGTTTGTGATTGGTTGGATTGCAGTCATTGCCACATTACTAAATTTGGGAAAACCACCGTTTTACATTGCTCTGTTGGTTTCGGTTTACTTTCTTAGTACCTCATTTTTTGGAAAACGAATCATCCAAAAAGAATATCCAAATAAACATTCTAATCCAACGATTATGTTTTTTTTGGTTGTTGATTACTTTGTTTTACTATTTGCTTTTTACCTCACAATTATTGCTCATCCAATAGGGTTAAAATCCCTCCCGATTCAAAATTCAATTTTTTTCTCGCTGTTTTTTTATTCCAACTTTACATTTCTTTTTTTTTACACAGAACATTTTCTACCTTAATGGGAATCGTTGTGATCATAGGTTACATAGGAGGAATTTTTATCGCAAAAATGGAAGGTGTTCAGATTGAATTTGGATACCAACTAACTCCCCAAGGTCCGAATCGAGTCGTTGTTGTATTAGAGATTTTGAAAGTAATTCTTCTTGTATCAAAGACGGTTTGTATTGTAAAACTTGTTTCTTTTTTGTTAGATATCTTAGAAAACAATCATCAGAAATTGTCAGAAGAACTGAACCAAAGAGAAACAAGTTTGATTCAAAATGATAGGATTGTAACACTAGGTTCGCTTGCATCCAATGTTGCACACGAAATTAAAAACCCACTGGCTGGGATAAAATCAATGGTTTCTTACCTTTTATCTGAAGAAAAAAATTATCTATCCAATGTAGAACCACTTTGGTATGAAAAGGAAAAAAGAATTTTATGGAAACATCGAACTAAAAAAGAAAAAAGAGAGGAGATGGATATGATATTACAATTGTTTCCATTCCTGGAGAGAAAAGATCTCTTTTATTTTGCAGATCGGTGTATTGAACTTGGAATTGATTATCGAAGTTTTGAAGAGATCTCATCTGATGATAAGGATGCATGGCATTTTATTTTTTTGTGGCTAAAATACAAAACAATGGAGAATGCCAATTTACTCATAGCCAATGCAATTGACCGTACTGAAAAAGTTATCTCCACATTCCAACAATTTTCAAAACCATTTAACTCTAAAGAAAAAGAATATGTGCGAATTGGTGAAGGGGTACGAGATATTCTAATCCTTTATAACCAATATTGGGAAATGAATCGAATCCTAATCACGGAGATTGATGATCAACTTAAAACGTATGTTAATGAATCTGCCATGAAGTTGGTTTGGTCACATTTGATTTTTAATTCTATACAAGCTACTCAGTCGAAAACGGGGGAAATCAAAGTGATAGTAAAAATGAATGATGCCAACTCAATTGAAATCAGAGTCATCGATAATGGAGTGGGAATTCCAAAAGACTTACATAAAAATATATTCCAACCTTTTTTTACAACAAAAGAGAAAGGAGAAGGCATTGGTCTTGGTTTATCCATTTGTAAATCCATTGTCACCGAACAAGGTGGCTCGATTTCCTTTCGTTCTGAACCAGGAAAATCGGAATTCATTGTCACACTTCCAATCATTGAAAAGAATCCAGAAAATGAGGTTTAAGTAATGAATTTAGTAAAAGTAAAAATAATAGTTTTAGTGTTTGTGGTGATGGGAATACTTGATTGCCAAAAAGAATTAATCAATTATGAAGCAGAAGCAATTTCTGTTACAACTGAAGCAAAAACAAACTTACAACAAAAATTGATGGCTGCAATGAAAGAAGGAGGAACAAAGGTTGCCATTCCATTCTGTAAGGATAATGCTCTTGGTTTTACCAACCAATTGGGAAAAAAGCACCATTTGATCTTAAAAAGGATCACAGATAAACCTCGGAATGAAACCAATTTTGTCACAGATGATGAAGCAAAAATATTAGCAGAAATTCGAAACTTGAAATCGAAGGAAGGTGTATTTCCTAACCGAGTTCTGTCGTCGGATAAAAACGTCACTGTCTATATCCCAATAATCATGATGGGTCAATGTTTACAATGCCATGGAAAAGCAAACGAAATGACGGAAGAAACAAAATCCATATTGAGAAAACAATACCCAAATGACAAAGCGATTGGGTATGAGTTGGGTGAGTTGAGAGGTCTTTTTTCCGTCACATTCTCAAAGTAATAGAAAAAACCTTATATGTTAAATCCAATCAAATTAATCACAAATAAACCTGAATTATGTGACTTTGTCTTTGAAAAAGGTGTTTTTGGTTATTTGGTTTGGGATACAAGTATTGGGATTATTTATCCAAGTGCGGTGGCAAAAAAGTCGATGGGATTAACATTGGACCAACCATTTCCTGTTGAATGTATTCTCACACTCTCTGGGTCCAATTTTGATACAGAGGTAAATCATTCCGATTCAATTCTTGGTAGAATCTGTTTTGATCCTAGTAACAGTGCAGGTTTTCCTTTTTTATTCCATACAAAAGAATTTTTTGAATTAGGAAGGAAATACATCTTACTTGCTTTAGATGTTTTTTTTGAAGGTAAAGAAAAATCATTACCACCGATTTTACAATCTGCAGAAATTTCTAGGGACTTATTTACTTCCTCATTTCGATATTCCAATATTGGAATGGAAATTTCCAATCCACATGGAGAGATGATTGAAGTAAATCCTATCTTTTGTGAATGGCTTGGATACGAAAGAGAAGAGTTAAAGAAAAAAACTTTGTCTGAGTTTACTCATCCAGATGATTTGGATTTGGAATTATCCTATTTGGAACAATTAAACAGAGGTTTGATTCCCAGTTTCCAAATTAAAAAAAGATATCTGACAAAAAATAATCAATCTATTTGGACAATCCTAAATAAGTCCATTATCCGAGACAATTTGGGAAATCCAATTTATTATTTATCTCAAATCTTGAATATAACAGATTCGATCCAATCAGAAATGGAATTAAGATCCATTTCTCGTTTGTTAGACCAAATGGCAAACCTTGCCAAAATTGGTGGTTGGGAATTGGATTTAAAAACAAACCAAGCGAATTGGACTCATGTAACAAAACGGATCCATGAAGTGGAAGAAAGTTATATACCCAGCTTGGAAACAGGCCTTCAATTTTACCATGACGAAGAGACTCGAAAACAAATTACCGCTGCTGTCCAAGACCTGATCACGAAAGGAAAGGAATATGATTTAGAATTGGAAATGGTGACAGCCAAAGGGAACCAAACTTGGATTAGAACCATTGGTCGAGCAGAATATGAAAACGACAAAGTAGTTAAAATTTATGGCATCATCCAAGATATTAATGAACGAAAAAAATGGGAAGTGGCTCTCGCATCGCAAACAGCCATTCTATGGTCTTTCGTTGAACACGCACCAGCAGCCGTTGCGATGTTAGACCAAGAGATGAGGTATGTTGCCCTTAGCCAAAGGTGGATCGATGATTATAAAATTCCAATGACCAAAGAAGAAATCATTGGGAAATGCCATTATGAAATTTTTCCAAACATTGGTGAAGAATGGAAAAAAATACATTCTCGCGGATTACAGGGTGAAGTTTTAAAAAAGGATGAAGATATTTGGAGACCACCGGGTTGGGATAAAGACCAAGTGATCCAATGGGAAATCCGCCCTTGGAGTCTACTTTCTGGGGGAATCGGTGGGATTCTTATGTTTACAAGGGACATTACAGAATCGTACGAAACGAAGTTAGAACTTAAACTGGCAAAAGAACTAGCAGAGAACGCGTATAATGCGAAGTCTGAATTTTTAGCAAATATGAGTCACGAAATACGGACACCTTTGAACGGAATCATTGGTTATTCAGATTTACTGGCAGAAACTTTGTTAGATTCTTCTTATAGCGAATATGCCCAAATTGTAAAACAATCGGCTCACACATTACTAAATATTGTGAATGATATATTGGATTTTTCGAAAGCGGAAGCAGGAAAATTACAACTTGCGGAAGAACCGAATGATCTTAAAAAATCCATCCAAGAAGCTATCAAAATTATGGATATCCAAGCCATCATCAAAGGGTTGGATATCCGTTTGTCCATTGATGAATCAATCCAACAAACTCTAATGTTTGATTCCAATCGATTAAGGCAAGTGATGTTAAATTTACTCGGAAATGCGATTAAGTTTACGGAAAAGGGAATGATTGAATGCCGCTTGGTCCGAATCAATTCTGAAAATGAGAAAGAAGTAAAAGTTAGAATCTCTGTCAAAGATACGGGAATCGGTATTGCAAAGGAAAATCAGAAAAAAATATTTGATTCTTTTACGCAAGAAGATTTCTCCACCACACGAAGGTTTGGTGGAACAGGTCTCGGTCTTGCCATTTGTAAACAATTGCTTAGTTTAATGAAGTCTGAATTGAAATTAAAGAGTGAGGTTGGAGAAGGGAGCGAGTTTTATTTTGAAATTCCGTTTCGTATTCCAGAATTTGATCAGAGTCTCCAATCGGATGTGGCTGAACTAGATTTGGCAAACCAAAAAAAATTAGAATCGAAACGGAATGAGGTAACTGTTAAAATTTTAATCGTTGAAGATAATGTTGTGAATATGGGCCTCATGAAAAATTTCATCAAACGCATTTTGTCTGATGTTATCATTTTGGAAGCAGAAAACGGTGAAGAAGCAGTGAAAGTATTTCAAAAAGAATTACCACATGTCATTTTGATGGACATCCAAATGCCTGTGAAAAATGGATATGATGCAACGATTGCGATACGTAAATTAAATAAAGGAAAAAAAATACCAATCATTGCTGTCACTGCAGGTATCATCGCAGGCGAAAAAGAAAAATGTTTTGAAGTTGGAATGAATGATTATCTGAGTAAACCTGTTCAAAAAGAAAATTTAAAACAACTACTTTTAAAATGGATTGATTTTGAAGACTTAAGCATCAAATCGAAACAATCCTCCTAGACGAATCATCATTGATTCCGTTACTGCACTAGAACGTTCTGATTTATTTCCAGGTTCCCTCCATTCACCCGTTTGTAAAATTAGATCATAACTTCCTATATGACTCGAAATTCCTTGGTATCTTTCTACATCTTTGTAATAGGTGCGAAATACATCGGTTTGTAGAAAAAAACGTATTCGGTCTTCTGGGTCATAATTCATACGGAATCCATAATTAAGATTTTCTTTAATGGCACCCATCACTTTTGGATTGGACGTCCATTGGAATTGATCAGAACGACTGATTGATAACAAATTATGATCCGCACCTACGAGTACTTCTGGATTTGTAATCTTTGATATACCTCCATGGATTCCGAAACCAAATTCTTTGGAAAAATCATAATTCAAACTTAAAAAACCAGTAACTTCTTTTGGGGATTCAAATTTTTTTTTGGAATTGGCTTTTGCGTCGGTTGCATATCCACCTGAGAGAAAACCAAATTTACTATCAGTAAATTCTTCTCCATATGTTGTCGTTTGGAAAGGTGCAATCCCTGATGATGTAATTGATGTTAGGTTAGTTCCATAGGTGATTTCACCTCTTGATTCAAAATTTCCTTGTTTCCAAACAAAACCAAACGAAATCCCTCCTGAATCCAAAGTGCTCCTTTGGTTTTTGTTTTTTTGTGAAAACGTTAATTGATTTGTTTGTAATTGATTCAAAGACTGATCTGCATGCAAAGGTAAACCATCTCTTGAGGAATCGGTATTTGGATCACTGACTTTGAGTTTGGTACCGATTGCAGAAGTAGTGAATAATAAATTAGTGGAAGGGGTCCAATCCAAACGTACGGCAATTGTTGGCATCGTGTTTCGTTCTATATTTGTTTTTACATTGGGGTCATTATGAAATCCAGTAGTTCCGATGGCAGAACCAAATTTGAAATCACCTAACTTATACCATAAACCAATTTGTTCCCTTTGCCATCCAATGTTACCTGATGCTGACATAAAGGCACTAGCATTATAAGATTGAGGAAAAACACCTGCAAATAAATCCCAAGTCCTACCCAGAAAAATTTGGAATTGAGTAGTTGGGTTGTATTGGAAATACATTTGTCGTACCCTTGGTTTTGTTTCGGCCCCAACAGAACTTTTGGTTACATCAACAAAGTCAGCTTCAAAAATTGCCTTTGCTTTGGGGCCATAACTGATCTCTGCTCCAAGTAAGGAACTTGTAGGGAATATCCCCGAGCGAGGTTCTGCATCTCTAGCTTGGATTTGTCTTTTGGCAACGGTTGGTCCGATTAAATTATCAAATCCAAAGGATAATACCGATTGGTTTGCATAAGCAAAATCCGTTTTTAACATTCCAGTAAGGCGAAATTTAATTTCGCCTGGAGCAGTTTGATGGTCCTGATTTTTTTCAAACGTTTTGGATGGGTAAAGTGGCGTTCCATCCTTTGGAATGGATTCCTCTTTAAAATTGGTTTCAGCAATTAAGGTTGATCGATAACCAATAGAACAAACCACACAAATCAAACCCAAAAAGAGATGTTTCATATTGTTATATATCCTTTGCGTGGTGTTGGGCTAAAAAACGTTAGAACACCTTCTATTTAAACTTTACTTTTAGCAAGAAAACATTTACAAATTCAAAATTAAAAAGTTTTGGTATGGTAAAAATTCTAGAACCTAAATCAGTAACCATTGATTCCATTCTTGAACGTACAAAGGAAACAACAATTCTTATCACCGCAGACCAAAATGTAATCCGATAGGCAAAGGCTCTTGAACCGAAAGGAGATTCTAATGATCAAGTCCTGACATATCTATCATCATACAAATTTAAGTTAACTTTGATATTCAAGACTCATCAATCCACTTACTTAACGTTATCGATACGAAACAAAATGCAGCGAAAGATGTAGAGGCGATCAAAGAAAATGTCGAATTTGACTAGAAACTCGAAAAAGCAATGTTTGTAATGGTCGTCCAGAGAAAGAACTTTTAAATCCAATTACACGGAAAGTAATTCCTGATGATAACGATGTTGTTGCATCAGGAAATGAATACAAAATCCAGTATGAATAAATCAATGCAATCGCAAATCGAACTATCTCTTTATTATTTAGCTCGAAATTGTAAGTGAAGGTAGACATTGATTCATTTGATTATTTCAATTCTTTCATCATACTTAGATATGTTTTAAAGTAATCTACGGATTCTGTTAAAACTGGATCTAAATCCAGTGGGTTTTCTTCTGCAAACAAACCATTGGAGGTGGAGTTTTGTTTAAGGCGTTCATCAAGTTTCGATTGTATGTTTTTGGGAATGTATGGATTTTTATCTTTTGTTGGTTTGATCCAATTCCAAAATTTTGTTTCATGGGGGATGTTGCTTGCTTTATTTGGATCATCTATATTGATATCGGGAATAATACCAAATCCTTGGATTTCTTCACCAGAAGGAAGATACATTTTTGAATTGGTGATAGCATAAAAATATCCTGTTTTAGTTCCAACTTCAAAAAACATTTGGAACGTACCTTGCCCAAAGGTTCTCGATCCAAGTATGATGGCATTTTTATTTTCACGAAGACTTCCCGCAACGAGTTCTCCTCCTGCAGTGGTTTTTGGACCTACTAAAATTCCGATAGGACCATCCCAAACAATTGCATCACCTTTGAAAGAGGGGTATATATTTTCTTCATATCGATTTTTAATGCTAAATAAATTTTTAGAAGAAATTAAAAGTGATAAAAACTTTCGAAGCTCAATGAGATTTGCTTGTTCACTTTCTCTTAAATCTATAAGGAGTGCGCCTACTGTATTTTGATTTTTCTTTTTTTCGTTTAATTCGTGTTCAATGATTTTTTTTGCAGCACTTGCGATTGTAAATTTGTCATTAAATTGCAAAAAATTTTTTATTTTTATGTAGAGAATATCAGGGTAACCAGGAAAGACTCTGTGCGAAATATTATTAAGAACATTGAAAGATGTTTCCGTTTTAATTTCTTTTGCATCGTAAACTTTTGTGTGTGGGTCGATCTCTTCTGCATATCCTAACATGGCATTAAAAATGATTTTCTCTAATAAAATATTTTGATCTTTGAAGTCCTTGGTGATCGTTGTATCGTTTTTTGCTAAATTGTAAACGGTGTCTAAGTGTTTTTCTAAGTCTGAATACTCAAGATTTAAAGATGCAAAATGCTGAGAGAGTTCCTTTCTTTTTTTCGGTTCCCATTCTGTAATATCTTTTGGATCGTAATTTTCTTGTTTTAGGCGTACAAAGACAGTATCTTCGGACGGGATTAAAACTCCATGACTGATTATTTTTCCATTATTTTTGTTTAAGTCATAAAAACTTTTTGGATAAAAATCTATAGAGAGCAGTTCGTATGCTTTTTTGATTGCACCTCCAAAAGATGCCGAGGCGCTGATTTTATCGCTAGTTAGATGTAGGATCGTAATGTCATTTTTTAATTTTATAAAATGTTCTAAGTTGATTTTCCCAACATAGAGGTAGGGGTATTTGCTTTCACTTTTTAACGTTTCGATCGAATCGAATTTTAGGTTTGATTTGTTTGAAGTTTTGTTTTGGGCAGGTTTGCAGGAAATTAATTGGAAAGAAAGAATTGAAAATAAAAATAGGGAGGGTATGGAAAATTTCATAGATTATGGATTAGCAGTTCCTAGGTGATGCCAAAAGTAAATGAATTTCTGTCCAAATTTCTACTTTTTTTCCCAATCGAATCTTTTCCTGGAGAAATAGATTGAAATCCCAGAGATTGAATTTTAGATTCTCTTAATCACAGTTTGTTAGAATGAAATTTTCTCATTGTGGCAGCTGGTATAATTTTTATGTGCCAATGAGGTAGTTTGTGAGATCGTTTATTTCTTCTCTTTTAATTTTTGTAGTATTTTCCACAGTTTTTTCAGTCAACGCGCAGGCCCTCAAAGGAAAAGAATCCGAATCTGCGCACAAATCTGCCACCTTACATTATAAAGTCGAAAAAAATCTAATCAAAAAATTGTTGTTAGAGTTAGGTTACCAAATCATTAGTGATGAAGACAAACTACTCATTGTATCCTATCAAGATTTCAGAGTAGGTCTTGTTTCTGGAAATGATTCCTCCATTCAATTTTATTCCTCGTTCAATACTGACAAAAAAAACAAAATTGAACTCGCAAATAAATGGAACCAAAAAATGCGTTACTCTAGAAGTTACATGGACGGGGAAGGTAGACTAGTTTTAGAAAGTGATTTTGATTATTCTGGAGGAGTCAGTGAGGAAGCCATCAAAGAATTTTTGCAAAAGTTTCAAATTCTAAATTCCCAATTTAGTACATTACTTATACTCGCTGAATGAGATTACTTCTACCGAAAATATAAAATACTTTACTGTGATAAAAAAAATAGTATTCGAAGAGGAACTTGGACAGGACATTGAAGGAACAGTCATACTCGATTGATACAGAAAAGAGATAGGGGAGCAAATTCAATGTCACGTCCATTTAAAGTTTTAGGTATCCAACAGGTTGCCATTGGTGGCGAATCAAAAGAAAAATTATCAAAGTTTTGGGTTGAGGTCATGGGACTTACTAAGGTTTCCGATTACAAAAGTGAAAAGGAAAACGTAGACGAAGATATTCTTTCTATGGGGAATGGACCGTACAAAGTTGAAATCGATTTGATGCAACCAATTGACCCAATCAAAAGTCCCAAGGTACATGATCCTAAATTGAATCATATTGGTCTTTGGATCGATAAGTTAGAAGAATGTGTTGAGTATTTAACGAAACAAGGGGTTCGTTTTACACCAGGTGGGATACGAAAAGGTGCAGCTGGGTATAACGTATGTTTTATCCACCCTAAAGGTAATGAAGAATTTCCACTCTGTAGTGAAGGTGTCCTTGTGGAGTTAGTACAAGCTCCGGATGATGTGATCAAAGCACTTAGCTAATATTCCAAATTTTATGCTTAAGTTAACGATTGGCATAAAAGCCAATCGTTTTGACTAATTCAAAGATTATAAAAACTTTAATCAACCTTCTCTGTTTTACGGTGTGCTAAGCGCCAAAAGAAATATGCGAAACATGCAAGGATCGTCGTAATCAGGAACTGGCTTAAATGTACCACTGTAGCGTAAACTAAACCCTCTCCTGGGTCTCTTCCTAAAATGATAAATCCTGAAATGATCGCCGCATGGAATACACCAATTCCTGAAGGAGCAGATGGAATCGCAACACCCATTCCTCCTAAAAACATAAAGAGTAAAGCTTCCGGAAATCGAACGGGCATTCCGATCAGTAAACCTGCTAGATAGTAAGAAATAGCATAACCAAAAACCCATATTGGTAGAGAATAGGCTAGTGGTTTGATTAGTTTATCCCCTTGCAAAAACTCTGAAAATTCAACTAAGTGGTGATCTAGTTTGTTTTCATATAGTGATTGTTTGCCGACGATTGAAAAGATTTTTAGTGCAATGGACCTTAATAAAGATAAAAAGTATTTTACTAAAATAAGACCAACTAACATACCTATGATCACTAAACTAGAAATCAAAAGTAGGCTTAGGTTTTTTGTTTGCCCTAATCCCATATAAAAAAGAGCAGCTGCTCCAATCACAACCACGGCACCTAAATCCATTACCTTTTCTAAGAAAATTCTACTTAGTAAGTGGGTGAGAGGCAAATCTGAATCTCTTTTGTTCATGAGTAGTCTTACCAAGTCACCACCACGAGCCGGTAAAACCATATTCAATCCAACTCCAATGATAGCCGTTGAGAAAGATTGGTTAATCGTTATCTTTTTTTCTAGGAGATGATACCATCTGATGGAAAAAGGAATGAAAGCCCAAAGGTTAGATAGAATCAGAAGAGGGAATATCCACCAATTCACTTTTCCTTCTAATCTTTTGAATTCGCTGATATCAAAGTTCTTTTGTAAAAAATAAATTGCAATGCCTGAAACGATAATTCCAAAAATAAGTTTTCTCATATTAATGCTTTTCCTATCCTGGTGGCCATTGTAAATGCCTACCACCTAATAAATGAAAATGTATGTGAGAGACTGTTTGACCACCATGGCTCCCACAATTGTTCACAACACGGTATCCTTTCTCAGAGATTCCATTTTTTTCAGCAAGTTTGGGAATCACCTGGAAAATTTCATGGATCACTTTTGGGTCGAGTGAATTGATCTCATTCATACTTGTGATATGAATTTTTGGTATGATAAGTAGGTGGATCGGAGCTTGTGGGGTGATGTCATGGAATACAAAAATTGAATCGGATTCGTATTCTTTCTTGGAAGGAATTTCTCCTTTTATGATCTTACAAAAAATACAGTTTTCCATATCAAAACTTCTCCTTAACAAATACGAGTGATGCTGCACCGAGTGTACCAGATATATTTCCACCTGGTCCCATTTTTAATCGCTCATTCAAAACAGAAAAAATTGTCTCGCGGATTTCTTTCTCCAATGGACCACCAAACAAATCATAAGACTTCGTGATGCCACCAACAAAAACAACTGCTTCCGGATTGAGTAATTGGACCGCATTTCTGACAGCATGTGCTAAGGTTTTTGTCCCAAAATCCAAAATATTTTTTGCATCTTTGTTACCAGCCTTAACCAATTCAAAAAAAGCTTCTGCATGAGGGAGTAAAGTGTTTGTTTTTTCCTTGTATCGATTTAAAAATCCTTTTGTGGAAAAATAACTTTCGACACAACCTCGAACCCCACAACCACAGAGGGCTCCATCCAAGACTGCTGTGGTATGTCCAATTTCGATTCCATTCCCAAGGTAACCTGTATACAATTGGCCTTGTTTGACAAATCCTCCACCGATTCCAGTTCCTAGTGTTAGAATTAGTTGGGATTCATATTGTTTGTAATTTCCGAAAATTGCTTCACCTAACGCTGCGCAATTGGCATCGTTTTCATAAAATACTGGAAGTGAAAATTCTTTTTCTAAAACAGATTTGATCGGTAAGTTTGAAAGACCTACCATATTGGCACTGTTAAGCATTACACCTGTGTCATTATTGAGAGGTCCAGGAGAACCAACTCCAATTCCTATACTTCCATCTTTAAGCGGGCGAATGGTTTCAACGAGCAGTTTTAAAAATGAATCATTGTCTAAGTGTTCTGGCGTTTTTGTGTGATTGGACTTTAGTTCGTTTCCTGTTTCATCAAAGAGGGAAACTCGGATACTCCCACCACCAATATCAACACCTATGGCTTGTTTCAAAACCTCACTCTCCCTTGATCACTTGTTCGAACCTTCCGTTTTTCATTTCATAAACGGTTTGGGCATCAAAGGCGAGTTTCATATCGTGCGTCACAAGAATGATGGAATGATTACGTTTATTGTATTCGTTCAGTAATAGTTGAACAAGGTAACTATTTTCTGGATCCAAATCCCCTGAAGGTTCATCGGCAAAAAGGATAGCTGGGTCATTGATAAGTGATCTTGCAATGGCTGCTTTTTGGATCTGGCCACCAGATAAAGTCCTTGGTAGAGAATTTTGGATATCACCTAATTTTAAATGTTCGATTAGATAATCACATTTTCGGAGGTAGTCATCGTTTGAGAATTTTTTGGTGAATAAAGCCGGTAGTAGGATATTTTCCTTAATCGTTAGGTTTCCTACAAGTTCCGAAAATTGGAAAACAAGGCCCAGGTCTCTGGCGCGGATCTCTGCTAACTCTTGTTTGGAAATTTGAGAGAGTTTGATTTGGTCGAACAAAATGTCCCCTTCTGTAGGAGATAACATGCCTGTTAACATGGATAAGAGAGTGGTTTTTCCAGAACCTGATGGACCAATGATGGCAACATAGTCCCCTTGGTTCACATCGAAGCTCACCGAACTCACCGCTTCTTCTTTTCCAAATCGTTTCGTCAGGTTGTGGACACGCAGTAACATTATTTTTGTCTCCGTATGGACTGATAGGGGTCCATATACGTGCTAATGCCAACGGTTGGAAATGCGACAGCGATACCTAAAAATAGAAATAACACCAAACATGTGAAAACGGACTTAACTTCCCCCCAAATCCCAAAGTCGGGAGGGGGAGGTAACAATCCCATGTTGATAAGGATTGCGAGGAGGAAACTCGGTAAAAATAGGAAAAATAAGGACAACGAATGTAAAAAGATACATCCCATTCGGTTTCCCCCGACTGCCATCATCACTCCAATCTCACCAAGTCCATGCAGGCAGTGGAAGAAAAATAAAGTCATGAGTGCAAAGCTTGTGGCGTAAAAAAGAATCTGAGGAGACTTGTCAAAGGAAACGATACTAGTAAGAGACACTCCCCCGTATAGGTGGAAGTGGATCCGTACCGCAAGTACGAGGAAAGTAAAAACAAGGGTTCCTACAAGGCCATAGGCCAAGGAATAAAGACGATCTCTTGAGAGAAGTCGAAGAGCAAACGAAATGTAGGTGAGTTGTATCACTTCCAGGACAGAATTGACGTAAGACTCTTTTTTACCAACCAAAATAGGAAAATAGGAAGTATTCGAATTTGGCATTTTTTATCTTTGTAGGAGCCGCTGTGATTTTGCTTGGGTTTCTTTTGACCTTTGTCATTGGGCAAAGGCGGGATAGTTATGCCAAAGCCCTAAGCCTTGCGACTTTAGGGAATTTTCTAGATGCGAGAGCACTCGTTCGAGAAAAGTTAGAGGAAGACCACCAAAATCCATACGGTCACTACGTGATGGCAAAAATTTATGCCATGGAAAATGATCCACTCAACGAGGCAAAACACCTCGAAATCATCAAAAAAAATAACCGTTATACCAAAGAAATAGACCAAGTAACGGTATCCAACCGAATCGCTGAGATTTATTATAACAAAGATTTTTTTGAAGAAGCATTTTTCCATTACCTGGACACACTCCATGTTGACAGGTCGAATCCGATTGCCTGTATTCGTTTGGGTTTTATGGCACTTGGTCAGAAAGAATTCAAAATTGCGGATCATTTTTTTGCAAGAATCCCTGAGGAAAAAATCAACCTGGCCTCATATTATATCGCCAAAGGTGTGATCTCGGGTGTCACTGGCGGGGGTAAAGAACGAGAGTATTTTGAAAAGGCTTACAAAATTGAAAAAACTCCTGTCTCTGGATTTTTATATGCCTTATCACTTTCCCGCGAAAACAAACACAAAGATGCGGTAAAAACTGCAATCGCCATTAGTGAACAAATCGATGATGAATTTGTCCGTTTTACTTTATTCCAGTTCCTAATGACAGAAGCCATTCTAATGCAAAATTTTCCTGAAGCTTTGAAGTATGGTAGATTGTGTCTTGAGATGGCAAAACTCAATGCATGGCAGAGTGAAATCACAGAGTGTAGTATCCATTTTGCGATGATCACAACGTACATGGGCCGTTACGATGAAGGGGCCGAATATTTAATTGAAGCAGAAGCGGAAAGATTGGATGATCCAGATGTGGTTGCCCTTGCCAATTTAAAGTATCGATTGGAACGCGGAACGGGTACTATTGAGTCATTAACACATGAATATGATCTTACTCGCGAATTGAATTTACTGTCTGTGAATTTATTTCCAAACTCCCGTTATTTTGAATTAAGTGGGATGCGTTCTTCCAAACCATTTAATATCAAAGGAATGGTGGATGAGAGTGGGAAAAAACTCACATCCAAATTGGATATGCTTGGTCTTGATAAATTTGAAAAATTCATCAGTTTACAAGGAACCAATTTTAAAAACCAAGCCACAAGGATGGTGATGAGTCTAGGATATCGAGTGACAAAAGAGATATCAAACCCAGAAGCAGATGGTGTCAATTTACTCGCTTCTTCCAAAGAAGATGTAAACAAACGAGCACTCTTTCGAGTGAGAAAATGGAAAGATGCAAAGGTATCCGATGTTTTCCTTCGTGAAATGACAAACCAAATGGAAGATATGGGAGCAACCAAAGGGTATGTGATTGGAAATTTTGATGTAACAGAAGCAGGGAAAAAAATCATCGCCGCAAGTAATGGAGCACTTGAGATGTATTCTGGTGATATGTTCGAAGACCTTCTCAACAAAACAATGTAATGCGAAGACTTATTAACTCTTTTATTTCCTTTTTTTCCCATTTTCGGATTCCATTTTCTCGGATTACCTATATCGTTTTTTTAATCCTTCTTTTTTGGTTTTGTTTTTGTTTGAGCCCAAAACAAAATACATCTAAAGTTATAGATAGCCAAACGAAGGAAGTCCAAAAGACAAAAGAGCAATGCCCATTTCCCGTTTTTTTGGGAACAATGTATGGGGATGGGATATCAAATTTTGATAAAACTTTTATTCTTTTTGAGATAAAACAACTGTTAATTGATCTTTGTGAAGGCCATTTTCAACATTTACTCTCCTTTGTTCACAGAGAAACAGGTTTATTTGTCGATGCAAAGGGTTATTGGACAACAGAAGAAGTGAGATTAGATCTAATTGACCCAAATGGATACTTTTCGTTATATTATTTTGACCAAACCAAACTTAACCAAAAAAAAGGTTCTGATGGTAATCTTACTATTTTAGATGTTTTTAAACAAGCGGGCCCAGTGTATGCTGATTTTTATGTAGGTTCAAAGGAAGAAGTGGAAGTGAAATTTCGGTTTCCGGAAAAACCAAAATTAGAACGTTACCTCATCAATCCAAGTTTCATCAAAAAACAAAACAATTGGTATTTACACCGTATGTTTTGAATTATCTTGTACCAGTAATCACCTGTTTGACGATGTCAGAGGCACTGAGTCCTGGATTTAATTTTTTAGCATCAGTTACTTGTTTGGTGGCAGTTTTCTCATCAAAACCAAGTTGAATGAGAGCAAGTGTCGCAAGGTCTGTTTCTCGATCCACAAAACTGATTTCGGTTGTCCCCTCATTTAAGAACATTTCGAATTTTTTAAGATTTTGTTTGATCTCAAATAGAATTTTTTCAGATGTTTTCCCTTTCACTTTTGGGATTTTTTCTAAGGTTTTTTTGTCATCTGCCTTGGCGATCTGGTACAAATCATCGGCTTGGAAAAAGGAAAGGATTTTTAAGGCAGTGAGTTCTCCAATGCCATGGAGGGATTTGATGAGTTCAAATAATTCACGGTCTTTTTTTGAATTAAAACCGAATAACCTTTGTGCGCGATCGGTAATGGAGTGGTAGGTATGGATAAAAATTTCTGAATTGAGTTTGTCCTGACACTCTAAGTGTAAGGGGAATGGAATCAACACTTCATACCCCACACCCGACACTTCCACCACCAAACGATCAATTTCTAATTGGAGTAATTTTCCACGTAAACTTGCTATCATATGCCACTTCTTCTTTCCCATTGTAAGGACAAGAGAAATATGACTACTCTTCTTTTTTGATTGGATTGAAGTTTGTTTTTTTCGAAATCCAAAAGGTTGCTTGAAATTTTTTAATCCTTTCTCTATAACCTTAGCTGTGAAACGAATCCGAAAATCAAAAAACCCTAGCCTTGCGCAGTATCTAACCTTGGCAGATTTGTTTCGCAATTTGCCTCACTCGGTTTTACGTGAGATGATGGACCACACCGTTCGTGAATTTTTAAAAGGAGGGGAGGTTCTATTTTTAGAAAATTCCATAGGGAACGATTTGTACATTCTCGCTGCAGGCAAACTCCGGTATGAAAAACGTGGCCCCGATGGAAATCTTCGTGATATTGGAGAATTCAAACGACTTGATATCATTGGAGAACTCAGTTTGTTTACGGGTGAAAAAAGGTCAGCAACGGTAAAAGCAGTACGCGACTCGGAACTCATCCGAGTGCCAAGAGAAGTGGCACTTTCTATCCTTATCAAATACCCAGAAAGTCTTTTACAAATCACAAAGATCATCGCCGAACGTTTGGCACATGCCAAAACAGAAACAAAAGGATTTGTCCCACAAGCCAAAACTTTTTCTCTTCTTTCATCGCTCCCTGAAAAAACGATCTTCGATGCCATCCATTATCTTGGGATTGTTTTTTTACGATACGGATCATTTTATGTCGTCGACGAATCATTGTTCAATGAACGTATGAAAGAGTTAGAAAAATTGGAGGAAGTTGACCGTGAACCTTGGATCATTCGATTTTTCACTCAAATTGAATCGGAATATGATTATATTTTTTATGTATTAAAAGATGAAGACAAACTTAGCTCATTTGTTGAACGGGCTCTACGCCAATCCGATAGTTTTGTCTATATCAAAGAAGCTAATAATACACCTAGTTGTATCCAATTAGAATCACTCATTGATAAACGAAAATACAACGATCGAAATCACATACTGGTTCTCATTCAACCTAATAAAAATTATGTGATCCCTGGTACGATACAACATTTACAAAAACGTAAATTTCATAGGCATTTTCATGTCCATATGGAAAGAATGGATACTTGGGAAAGATTAGGTAGGGGTTTACTCGGAAAGTCCGTTGGTCTTGCATTAGGTGGCGGTGGTGCGAAAGGATTTGCTCATTTAGGAGTTTTAAAGGCACTCGAAGAAAATCAAATTCCCATTGATATGGTTTCTGGTACAAGTGCAGGGTCAATTTTTGCTGCTCTTATTGCTATGGGAGAAACAAGTGAAGGTAGCAAAATAAAGGCAAAAGAGTTTTGGGTATCAAAGGATCTTTTGAATGAATATACGATCCCACTTTTATCACTTACCACTGGGAAAAAGTATACAGAAGCAATCCGAAATTTTTTTGGTGATATCCAAATCGAAGATTTATGGATCCCTTATTTTTCCATAGCCACAAACCTTTCTCATTCGGAAATCCAAGTCCAAGAAGTTGGAAGTTTATGGAAAGCAATTCGAGCGAGTACTTCCATTCCAGGAGTTGTGCCTCCTTTCATTGATGATGGAATTGTGTATGTTGATGGAGGTGTACTCGACAATGTCCCTGGGATCAGTTTGAAAGAACGTGGAGTTGGGAAGGTGATTTCTGTAGATGTGTTTGGTGATATTTACCCAGACCAAGACCGAGAACTCTGTGAATATTTTGACAATAAAAATCCAGGTGTGATGACAAATCCGTTCTTTCAGATGACAAACCTCATCAATTTTCAAGACTTGATGAAACCAAAATTCCCACCCATTGGTGATATCATCATTCGATCCATTTTGGCATCCAGTCGAGAACGGATCCGACAAACAGAAAAGATTTCGGATTTGTTCTTACAAATTCCAACAAATAATTTTGGATTACTCGATTGGTTTGCTTACGAACGTTTGATTGAACTAGGATACATTTCATCTGTTGAGAAAATTAAAATGAACCGTGAGAAATTTATAAATCCTTCTTTACAATAAAATGTTTACAGTCTACTCATTGGGACATGTTTTCAAAATGTTTTTTGCAATCCTTCAACCGAATATTTTTTCTTTTGGTACTCTTTTTTCCTTACCTTATATATTCACAAAACCTAGATAGTTTACTTGAAACCGGATATAACAAACAAGAAACCTTACTCATCCGAAATGAGATCCGAAAAAAACTGGGAGAACGAGCCAACCAAAAAGACATCCAAACTATCATCCAGTCCCTTCGTGTTTGGGCTGTGTTTGAATCAATGCCTGCTTCTGAATTTGCCATGGAAGTTGAACGATTTGTCGTTTTAGCGGACCATGGGTATCTTTGGGAAGAGGTAGAGGAACTCATTCCTTATTTCATCACGGTCAAACCAACAAAATCTGAAATTCCTTTTCTTGGAAAATTTTACAAAGAAATGAATTTAAGCCAGGTTCCAGAGGAAGAGATTTTGTATTTTTTCCAATTGGCAAAAAAAAATCGTTGGAGTGGTGACACAGTTTTTGTGGCAGGAAGGTTATATGTTTTGCTTCGAAAAAAGGAACCTAACTCTGGTTTGGTCTTTAAACAATTGGAAAATAAATTACCTAAAAAAATTTCTTCTTTAATTCCAGAAAAGCAAAAGAAACTTTTAGCAGAGATCAAAGGAGAATTCAAAGTTGATACTACTGATTCTAAGTGGAATTTGGTGGTTGACGATACACTTTCTGTACTTTCGGGCAAAAATTCTATCAAAGATTTTGAAGTTTCTAGTAGGAGAACAGAAATCATCTGGAATGAGGAAGGGGAATGGATCACAAAAGAACGTCCAAAACTTGACCCAGGTCTTATTTTTAACGAAGCACAATACGACGTTGTCACAACTCCAAACCAAGGACATAAAGAATCCAAACGGAAACTTGTGGATCCCGTGGGTAGACAATGGATTGGTACACCTTATCTCTATGGTGGTTATTCTAAACGTGGAATTGATTGTTCTGGTCTCACCAAATCGATATTAACCGACCCAAAAATTGGGATGAAAGAAAAAGCCATCCCAAGGTCCGCAAAAGACCAGTCCCTCATAGGAAAATTTGTCACAAGAGAAAAACAAGAGATTGGGAATCTAGTGTTTTTTTCAGCCTCTCCTAATGCAAAAAAAATCACACATGTGGGACTTGTTTTGGAGAATGGAAATTTTATCCATGCATCGACAAGTCGTGGAGTTGTCATACAGTCTTTAAGCGAAAAATGGTGGAAAGAAAGGTATGTAACAGGTAGAGATATTTTTACTGGTGGCAATTGATATGGCAAAGAAAAAAGCATTGGTTCTCTCAGGTGGTGGGGCAAGAGGTGCCTACCAAGCGGGGGTTTTACGGTATTTAGAAGAAATCAATTGGAAACCTGATATCATTTGCGGAACTTCAGTTGGGGCAATCAATGCTTGTGCGATTGGCTCAGGTATGAATTCAGAGAAATTGTCCGAACTTTGGTTGAAACTGAATCAAAAACATATCATGCGTTATTCGATATGGAATATGATCAAAGGATTATTTAGAAGAAAATATTACCCACTTGTTGAAACCTACCCTTTGAAAAAATTTATCCATGAACATTTGGATTTTTCAGCATTAAATTTGTCCCAAACCAAAGTGATCATCTCGGCTGTAAACATTCTCACATCCGAACTTCGTTTTTTTGAAAACCCATCCTTACGCATTGAACACTTACTTGCTTCTTCTGCCATACCGATGATATTCCCTTGGCAAATGATCGATGGGGAACCGTATTGGGATGGTGGAGTGATGGCAAATACCCCCATTTTGCCTGCGTTAACGCATGAAGCTTCCGATATAGTCGTGGTATTATTATCCCCTGTTGGTAGTAATAAGATCATGGAAACACCCGAAACAAAGGATGAAGCTTTAGAACGTTTATTTGAATTGTATTTACTTGGATCTTATAAAAGTGTCGAACAAGGTTTAGAATATAGAAAATCAGTAATGGATGGACTCACCTCCGTAGAAAATTTTTTCTTAAGCCTTCGCACTCAATTCACGAAGGCAAAAATTTCAGTCATTGCGCCAAAACAAATGTTAGGTCTTGGTAGTATTTTAAATTTTAAAAAGGAACAAGCAGAAAAACTTTTGACCCAAGGGTATGATGATGCACGGGATTTTTTTCAATCAAAATCCCAAAAGAAATCTTAAGATTAGTTTCTAGAACTTACCATAATATAGATGGAATTGGCACTGTATTCAAAGGATTGAGCAAGAGAATTTGGATCTATTCTGGAATTACCATAACCGAGTTCTCGTATATACGTCACAGATACAGATGATTTAGATGTAACCCAAGAAAATCCCAAACTCAAACCCCGGTTTCTAGAATACTCATTCCTTGGGTTCGTTCCAGACCTTGCCACTTTGTAAATAACACTCGCATCGCCAGCACTCGCTGTCACTTGGTTTCCAAAAGTATTTTGTAAGTATAAATCAATAGCAGACTCTGTCCACGAGACAGGTTTTGTATTTGGTTCGTTTGTATAAATTCCACCTAATATAGAAAAGGTGTCTGCAATGTAGTATTCCATACCAGCAGCAAAATTGGTTGTCGAAAAACGAGTGAGTTCTCTTACTTCCGTATCATTGATTGTGTAGGTGACTCTTCTTCCGAAACTACTGATCTCATCTTGGTTACGTCTCACTTTATAGCCAGATGTATAGATCATATCGAAGGAGGCAAGAAACCTTGAGGTAGGAAAAAATGCGACACCAAATCGCATTTCTGATGTTTGTGGGATGGAAGTCACAAGTTTTGGTTTTTGTGTGAGCACTCCTTGTTCAATTGAAGATGCACCATCACCCGTACCTTCAATAAAATCTATGGCAGAAGATCCAGGCCTTCTTGTTGAATCTGCATATACTTCGTTGTATAATCTGTCTCCACCTGTCACAAAGATTCTTCTATAACTCATACCGAGTGATACTTTTGGGTTTGGTTGGTATTGGATCCCAAGTACTGGCATAATTCCTGTTGTGCGACGATTATCAACATAAGAGCGCATGACATAACTCAAATCAGAGAATTGTTGGAATTGGGTTCTTGATACTTCTTTTGTATCACTCATGTAATAAAGAGTTGCACCTAATGACAATTTGTCGTTCAAAAGGTACGCCAAACTTGGACCTACAAGGAGTTGGTTGTATCGTTCTTTCGTATAGTTTCTTGTTGAATTAATGGAAGGGGAGACAAGCGGGTAGTTTACTTGGTCCACTCGGTTGTAGGAATAATTGTAAGTGTTTACAATTGAAAAAGCAAACTTCCAACGATCAAAATTTTTAAGTAAGCCAATAAAATTGGGATCAAATCCTTGGTGGGTTTGGTTGTACCTTTGGCCAGGTGTGTCAATATTGATATAACTACGTTTTATATCTTTGAAGTTACTCGCCGAAATCGAAATCCCATCGTTATGAGTAAAACCAAGCCCTGCAGGGTTATAATAGGCACCAGAAGGATCATCTGCAATGGCTGTAAATGCCCCAGCAAGTCCCGCCGCTCGTTCACCATAAAATCCTTGTAAGTTGTGGAAAGGTTCAGATGGGAAAACCGAACTAGAGATAAAATAAAAAAATGAAACCAAAAAAAGAGTACATATAGAATGAAACCTGTCGTTTTGTTTCAAAGATGTTTGTGATGAGAAGTCATGGTGTTTGAACATAAAATTTCGCAAAGGTTTTTGTATTGGATCGTTTAGTGGAACATTCTTTTTCATTTATAATTGATATAAAACGTTAGGTGCGATTAAAAGTTGGGTATACACTTCATTTCCATTGGAATCTATTTCATACCGCCAAACATCTGCATTGCTGACTTGGTCGGCCGAACCATAAAAATCCACATAATAACTCTCAGTGGAATCAGACTCATTGATGTAAAATTCACCCCAGCCAATATAATCATCAGGGAAGTTATTGGGATTTACTCCATTAGGCATAATGACAAAAGCATCATAGGCAGCATATCCACCTGCACCAATACCACCACTAGGTAAAGGAGTTGTGAAATCTACATATACATCCCATTCAAAGGTATAAGTTGTCTCAATAAACTCACCGTATAAAGCTGTATCGAGGACACCCAATTCTTCGTATTCATCATTTATGCTGTTATCGATATCATAATAATCGACAGCAAAGTAGGTAATGTCTCCATTGGGATCATAGGTTTCTGTAATGTAGTATTCGAAATTATCTGCATTGTCAATGTATTCCGTGAGCACATACCCACCAAGATCATTGGTTCGACCTTTCACGGAAGTTGTGATTTTATTGCCAGCGGCATCATCATATACATTGCTATAGTTTAAAGTCACACAGTTATTTGAGTTTGCATTTGTATCGTTTGCACATTCTTCGAAGGTAAACCGTGTTGTGGATTTGTCTGTATTGCCTGAACCTGATGTCACTTGTTTGATATTAAGGATGGCTTTGTCTTTTTTTCCTTCTTGGGTAATGTAGGTGATTGAAGCATCCACACTCAAAGAAATTCCAAATACCCGTAAAGAACGAGTGATGGAGCTGAATACTTTCGATTTGTCGTTTTTGAATTTGATGCTTTTTTGGAACTGGTTATTGGAAGGGCAGGGTTGTGGTGTTCCAATCGCATCGGCAAAAGAATAGGAAACTTCGATATCATACTCACTATTACTTAAGGTTCTGTATACCATGGCAGGAGTTGGCACAGCTTGACCAATGAAAGGCAAAATTCCTTCGTTTTGTAAACTGACAAGTTCTCCCCTTGCTTCTTCTGGGCTTAAGCCAAGCCTTTCAATGCCTTCTAAAAATTCTTCTTCCATACTTTGTGTGATGCGTACTGTGGATGCACCACCTGGGATGCAGACTCCAGGACTTGCTTTTGCGAGAGTATAAGAACCACTGATGAGGACTAAATCCTTCTTGGAATCTCTTAGGATTTCAGCTACTATCCCTGTTCCATCTGTTAAAAAATTTTGCCCAGTGAATCCATAGTCCAATGTATCTTGTGCAATGCCTTTATTACTGAAGACCATTTTATTTGATTTGTTTTTTATAAAGACACTGGCCCCAAGACCATTTGATGGTTTACGAATGGATCTGGGAACTGCAACACTCAAATTGGAAGGTAATTCCGCGTTGATATTTGAAGAGAGGAGTGTTCGAACCAAAAATCGAACTGCTAAGGCACTGAGCGAGTTACTTTCATCTTTTTCTTTTTTACAACCTACCAATATGAAATTCGAAAGTAAGAGTATTAGAAAAAAATGTTTCATCAGTCATTCATGACAATGGAAAGAGAAGAATTGTCAATTCGAAAGTCAAAATTAAAAAAAGAGTTTTCAAAGATTGAATTGAACAAACACTCATGGGAAATGAGACCGAACAAGTTAATTTATTTCATTTTATTCCTCGGAATCTCACTCTTTGCCAAAGGGAATGTTTATGTGCAAAGCAACAAAGCAAAGTTACTCTCTCAACCAAAGTTAAATGCAGATGGGACTGGTTTAAAAATAGGAGAAGTACTAACTCCGATGGGCGAACAAGGTCTTTTCGTACAAGTGCGAGTGGAAGAAAAAACTGGTTGGGTTTCTAAGTTATTTGTTTCTCCACTCCCACCTGGGAACCAAATGAAGTTAGGGATCACTTCGAATTCTTCGGAAGCAGTTGTCGCAAGACAAAGGGCATCTGATTTTACAAAAACAGCTGCTGCGAGAGGACTCTCTGAAACACAAAAAATGCGTGTCAGAGGAGAAGGAGAACTGTATGATTTTGAATCTTTACGTTGGTTAGAATCCGTCCCACTCTCTACAGAAGTCACAAATGATAAAGATGATAAAAATTCACCTAACGTAAGTTTACAACAAAACTTGTTTTCATTCACTTCAAATCAATCGTTACCTGTCTTAGGTGAAACAAAAGCAGAAGTGAAAATGGGTCGTTCTCTGGCCGCTAGATTGTTAAAAAAATATCCTATTGTCAAAGACTTAGAATTCACCCGTTATTTGAATTCCATAGCGTTTCGATTAGGTTCTGTTTCTTCCAGAAAAGATTTAGAGTTTCGTGTTGGTATCATTGAATCCAATGAAATAAATGCTTATTCCTGCCCAGGAGGGTATTTGTTTTTAACAACTGGTGCCTTAAAAAAAATCCAAACTGAAGCGGAACTTGCAGGGATCATCGCTCATGAAATGGGTCATGTGATATTATTCCATAATGGTGAATTCAAAGAATCCAATGTGTTTGTGGATATACTTTCTGGCCTTTTATCACCTCCTGGAAGTGAGGTGGTGAACTCTGCGATGGCAACTGCAATTACAGAGATGGAAAAACAATTTTTTGAAACTGGTCGCGATGTTAAAGTAGAATTGGAAGCGGATGAAGCTGCAGTAGGTCTAGTTTCTCAAGTTGGTTATTCTCCCTTAGGACTTTCTAGTTATTTGAACACAATGTCAAAATCAGATGGTGCTGAGCTTTTGAAAAAAACACATCCAGAAACCAATGTTAGGATTGCAAAACTTGTGTTTATCGAATCTTCGATTTCAATGGAAGGCACTCCGATCATTGTCGATCGATGGAGTGAATATAAAAATAGAATTGGAAAATGAAACAAAGTAAAATTTTAATCCCCATCTTTTTGATGGTAGTGATCCCAGCTCTCCTCACTACTTTCTTAACATTATTTAAATTTTCTGCTACGCTTGATCGCAAATTATCAGATGCCTTTTTCCATCTGTTACCTTCACACCATCGATTTTCTAATGATATCGTGATCATTGATATAGATGAACAGAGTATTGCCAAATATGCAGATCACCCTGAGCTTGGACAATGGCCTTGGAAACGACACATTTATCCAACACTCATAGGATATACAAAACTTCTCACTCCACCAAAAATCACGATTATAGATATCATGTTTACAGAAAGGTCGGATTATGATGATGCTCTTGTCTCCGCTAACGAGAGTTTGGGGGAGATTTCTCATGCAGCAAATTTTCGTGATGGTGGTATTGTAATTCCAAGAAAAGGAATCGAAACCATCAGTCAGAAATTCAGTGTTCCTTTGGATACAAAGATTCCATTTCCCAAATATGAAAATGCTTCCTTTCCTATTGGATTAATCGGGGAAACAGCTCCTATGATTCATGTAGTGAATGTGATTGCCGATAGTGATGGTATTTTAAGGAGGTTTTCACCTTTTGTTAGATGGAATGGATTGTATTTTCCTACTCTTGCGTTACAAGCATTTGCGTTAGGTGAATCTTACAAAACAGAATCTAAAGATTCAAATTTTTATTTATTAAAAGGCGATGTCCGACGAATTGTGCCAGTCGGTAAAGATGGACTTGTTCGGTCTTATTTTTATACAGAAGAAGAATTAAGAAATATTCCAAGGTATTCTGCTGCGGGCATCATCGAATCACTTGAAAAATTAAATTCAGGAGAAGTGGAAGACCCAAATTCTTTGCTTGTACCACCAAAATTATTTGATGGAAAAATTGTTCTTATAGGTACATCTGCTGCATCAACTCACGATGATGTGGTGACACCACATGGATTATTTCCTGGAGTCATTGCCCAAGCAGTTTTTGCTTCTAATTTAACTGAAGGCCATTTACTAAAAGAATTACCGGAATCGTATGGGATTGGATTCACAATAATCGTACTGTTTGTTGGTGTACTGATCCTTTTTATCAATCAGTGGCATCTTTTAAAGAATATATATCCGATATTTGCAGTATCACTTTTTATTGGGACTTTTTATTTTTTATATCGAATGGATATGGTTTTATCAACATATTCATTTGTTTTGGGATTTCCCATTTCTTATTTATTAGGTTTTGCTTATCTTACGTATACAGAAGGTAGAGAGAAAAGAAAATTCAATCACATCTTACGCAACTTAGTTGATCCGGAAGTTGTCAGTGTTGCCCTTGAAAATATGGAATCTTTAAAACAAGGAGGAGAGTGGGAAATTACCGCTTTTTTTTCTGACGTTGCAGGATTTTCTTCCATCAGTGAAGAGTTAAGTGCGACTGATCTTGCTAAACTTCTAAATGAATACCTTTCAGCGATGACAAAGGTTTTAAAAGCCAATGCAGGTACGTTAGATAAATACATTGGAGATGCAATCGTTGGGATTTTTGGGGCACCGATTCAAAATAAAGAACATCCAAAACTTGCTTGCAAAACAGCTCTAGAGATGGTAACTGAGCTTGAAAATTTACGTGTTGAATGGAACAAACGCGGAGATTACACTCCACTGGCACGTGCGATGGTCTTTCGGATCGGACTCAACTGTGGTTTGGCTAAGGTGGGATTTATGGGCACAGATAGTTTGGCATCATATACAATGATGGGAGATAGTGTCAATTTGGCCGCTAGATTAGAAGCGGCAGCAAAGGACTATGGTGTTTCCATCCTTGTTTCCGAAAGCATTGAATCTGTTTGTAAGGATACGTTTCATTTTCGGTTTTTGGATTGGATCCGTGTGAAAGGAAAAGAAGCGCCTGTAAAGATTTTTAGTTTAGAATCATTTCAAAAAGATGTTACATCTATCATGTTGGATGCAGAAAAAGAATATGAATTAGGATTTTCACAATATTCGAAACGAAATTGGGAAGATGCTATTGAACACTTTAAGAATGTTTCTAAAATTTTAGGTAAAGAAGATAAAAGTAGTCACTTACTCATCAAACGTTGCCAAACTTTATTCCAAAACCCACCACCTATCGACTGGGACGGTGTTTATACACGTACATCAAAATAATACTATACCGAAAATTGCTTTTACCAGATTGTCCAGATCAAGGAAAAAGCGAAATGAACGAAGCAAAAATTAAATCATTATGTTGGCGGTTGACAATTGGTCTTGAATTATTAACCGCAGTACTTGCAGTTCCTACTGCAGTATTGTTTATTATCATTGCTGGTGTTTATTCTTTTGAAAAATCTATCCTCGTTGTGTTTGGAGCAACCATTGCTCTTTTTACGTCTTATATCTTTCCTACAATACGATTTCTAAAGTTTCAAAATCTTTTAAGAACAACAATCCCCAATACATTTAGTAATAAATCGCTTTTGGAAAAACAAAAAATAAAACGCCAGCTATTAGAATTTCCAAAAAAAAATTTAGGATACTTTCTTGTGCAATGGTCTTTTGGAATTCCCTTAGCAGCTTTTGTTACGTTTCAATTTTTTACACCGACAATCGTAGAATACCTTCCTTATTTTATATTACCGATCCTTATTTATCCTGTACTTGGTGTTTCTCATTTTTTTCTCAGTGAACTTTTAGTTTCGGAAGTTTTGATTACAAAGGAGCTGAAAGATCTTCCTTTAGAATCCGAGACTATTCCAAAAGTGGGAATTTATGCCCGTATCTTTTTTACAATGTCCGCTGTCTTTACTATGACACTTACAGCTTTAGGGTATTTATTACTTGTAGAGGTGACAAAATTTGCGCAATTACAGAATGCAGAAGTCACCTTGGTGCTAATGGCAGTTTTTATCACGGTTAATATTTTTGTTTTAACATCTCTTTTTGTGAAAGCAATGAAATTTAACACTATCCAAATGGCCAATCGATATAAAGAATTGGCAACAGGTGATTTAAGAGAGTCAGTTCCTATTATTTCTACAGATGAATTAGGACATGGATCCATTTCTTTAAATTCATTTATTCATAGTATCCGTAAAATCACCTCCGTAGTCATTGAAGAGTCAGATAAATTGAATGCTGATGCCAAAGTGATCGCAACTCAGACACAGGGCCTTACTCAAGCTATGATGGAGCAGGCATCTTCATCTGAAGAAATGTCTGCTGGTGTCGAAGAAATGTCAGCTAGCATTCGTTCTACTGCTTTCGGAGCCAAAAAACAAAACGATATCACGAAAGAAGCAAAGGACTTGGTGATTGGAATGGAGTCATCAATTATTTCCATTCATGATATGATGAGTTTGACTGAATCAGAAACGAAACAAATGGAAGAAGAAACAAAATTAGGCCAAACAGCTTTACATTCGACACTTTCCGCCATGTCAGAGATCGAAACAAGTGTTGATCATACTTCCAATGTGATTCAAGTGATTGGAGAGATTTCCGATAAAATTGGACTGCTTTCGCTCAATGCATCAATCGAAGCTGCGAGGGCAGGGGATGCAGGTCGTGGGTTTGCTGTAGTCGCGAGTGAAATTTCCAAACTAGGGGAACAAACTCTTTCCAATACAAAACGAATCTTGGAAGCAGTATCGAAAGCTTCTGCTTCCACAAAATCAGGAAGGCTTGCTGTATCCAATACGGAAAAAACTTTCACTCAAATTGGGAAGTCAGTAAACACAACGATTGAACTTATCAAACAATCCAGTGAAATGACAAAAAAACAATTGGAGCTCGTCAAAAATGTGAAAGATAGTTTTGAAAAATTAACCATTTCCGCTATGGAAATTGAACAAAATACAAACGAACAAGCAAGTACTTCAGAAGAACTCGCAAAAAGTATCGCTACCATTACGGAAGGTACGGAATACTTAAATCAGTTTGTGAACGATATTGATAAACTCTGTGTTGCTTTATCAGGGAAAGCTGCAAACTTGAGAAAGACAGTCGATTTTTTTAAGATTTAAAAAACATGACTAAAATTAACAAAAAGTTGTTCATCTTCCCTTGATTTTGCATAATCAATCATAATGATTGTTGCTTGGTTCCAAGCAATGCGAAGCCCAATCCCTCGAGAATAAAAATAGTTTTTTAGATTAATTTTATGTTCGTCGTCCCAAACCCTACCATAATCAAAAAAGGGAACGATATTAAAGGCAAAAAATTCTGATCCTAATTTTAATTCTGCAAATTTCCATCGGATTTCAGAATTCCCCCATCCCATCGCACGTCCAACGAAACGATCTTGTTTGTATCCACGTAACGTACGAAGTCCTCCAAGTCCACCCACAAGTCCTTCTGTACCCCACATATTTCGATATTCAAAAAATGGTGCTTCACCTTCTGTTACACCTAGACCAAAACGATTGGCAACGACTAACTTATCAACTAACTTTGGAAAGGGGCTCCAAAACATTTTTGTTTGTGCAAAATACTTTTGAAACTGATAATTTGAACCCATCGCCTTATCATGTTTTTCATACGTGACTTCGGCAAAAATACCTGAATTTGGGTCTGGTTCAAAATCTCTTGTATCGTATACAATTCCAAGACGTACTGCATTGACATAACCACCTTGGTAACCTATAATTTTTTTTCCTTCATAGTCTTCTGTTAATCGAGTTTTGCCATTGGGAACATCAGCACTCAGTTGGTCGAAAGTTGGATCAATTCCTCTGACCATTTTTCCATCGTAGGTACGAATGATATTATTTGAAAATTTTAATCCAGACACTAATCTTACTGTTCCACCCACATAAGACCTTTCTACACTCACAGTTGCCATTGGAGTCTCAATGGTATAACGATTGTACATCTTGTCAGTTACCACATAACCAGGTGTTTGTGGAATTCCTGATAAAGTTTTTCCACCTACTTGGAATGGGTCAGAACTAGTACCAGGTCTGTAGTAAGTGAGATTTGTTTCTTGGTCGATGAAACTTGCATTGTTTACTTGACGATTGTAAGGTTGGTTTCGATCCAGATAGGAAAGTGGTTTCATGCTCGATTCACCAATTCCAAAATATAAAGTAGTGGGAGTGATCGTTAAAAAAGCATCTGCTCTTAACCTCCACTCTGTATCTTTTAGAAAAGGCATATCCAAACTGATTTGGTGGTATTGGGCATTTTTATTTGTATTAAAATACTGTGCAAAGAGCCTCATCCGGTAAGGCGTATAATAGAATAATGGATCTGTTTTTGGTCCGTTATTATAGAGATAAGCCCTTGCACCATAACCAATCCCTTCGTTTGGATCCGAATTGATCAGTGGAAGGCCTGTCGGATACCAACCATCTTTTTTATCTTCTATGTCCTTTTTGCAAAGTTGTTTGGATGGATCCATGGGAAAAGGAAGGTTCTTAGGCGGAGGGTCTTTGATACAACCTGGCTCAGGGATGGCTTCTTGTGCGATGAGGTTTCCCAGTGAGCCAAGCACAAAGATGACAAAACAAACCGTTAGCTGTCTTGAAACCCTATGCACGAGATGAATTCCCATAAGAGGAGGAAATTGGAAGATTTGTAGACTCTGTCAACCAAAAAAGTGAGCGCTCACTCAATTTTTTTAAACGATACCATCGATGGTGCCGTCATAAACCAGAAAATAAATTCACGAATTTTCCATTCGTTTTTCCCGTGTTGGAACAGATTGGGACTTGTCTCTTTTTGGTTTGAACTTTGTTAAACTAGGAGAGGTGAGTTTCACATAGGAGAGTCTAAATCAGTTTCGATTGAGGATTGAGACTCATCACAACATGAATATTAGATGAACAATCAATCGAAATGATGAAACAACAAATTAAAATCCTTCTCTTATGGTTATAAGTCTTCAGAGTATTAGATGGAATATTTTGTATGACACGAATTGGATCATATTCGAAAACCCTAAAATTATCACTTCGCCTTACCTAAAACAGACGGTAAGTAGAGATTCAAATAGGATAAACTAGTGAAATGGTAAAAAAGATCCATGCTTGAATCTGTGAGGTTTGGTATCTACTTTGGAGAGTTTATATGATTGAACGTGGGTAACTAATAAAAACCGTTTGATCCTTTTCTCTGGAATCGAACCGATGTATGGTTTTTGATTGGTTTTGGTTGAGATCGTAATTCCTTCATTGAATGGAATATTATCAGCATAGATTGGAAAGGTAATCATAATTTACGCAATCTCGTATCCTAAAATACAGGGAACAGATTTATTCTTTCGATGTAAAATGACTCACCAATTCTGGTGATAGAAACTCTGGTTTTTTTGGCAAAAAATAATTTACAATGATTTTGATTATGGTAATAACTCTTAAGTTGAGTTTATATACGATGTCACATTACAAATACATTCCATACTTCCTAATTTGCCTTTTTCTAAATTGTATTACTTTTTATGAACGAATTCCCTCTGGATCATCTGATAAACAAAAAGTAACATCCACAATCAAATTCCAATCCCAGGAACCGAAACCATTCTCCTATGAAAAGGACATACCTCTTTTGCCAGGTGAAACCATAGGAGGTTTAAAATATGATCCAAATGCAGATTTTTTTAAAATTAACATAGAAGAAAAAAGAAAATATAAAACTAACAACTCACCTTTTTTATGTTTAATCAGCATCCTTACGATTACTTTGGTTCCCTGTTATTACGATGCAGTGGAAACGATTCAATTTTCAGTAACAAGTCCCTATTTTTTTGAAAAACGAAAACCAATTGAACAAGAGATTCGAAAAAGAGAATATGCCTGGCTCCCTCTATTTTTAGTGATTCCTTTTATGGGAGACAAATCACCAGATGATGGCAATCTATTGGCTTTAAAAGAAGCTGAAGTAAAATTATTAAATGAATATTCTAAGATGGAATCGGAAATTGAAGAAACAAAAAAGAAATTAAAACCTTTAATTAAAAATCCTAAGAAATATGCTATTATATTGAATGATTTTGCTACAACTGATTTTAGTAATCAAAGTTATTCTTTTAATATTGGAACTGGAAAAGACATTATCATTCAAATCTTTAATAATTCTTTTAAGACGATAACGAAAATGAAATACCATTTGGCCGCTACGAATAGTTTTTTTAAATCACCGAATGAGGTTTCTGAAGTTATTGTCAATGAAGAAACAATATTTCCAGGTGGATTTAGTAAAAATATATTTTACGCAAATCGGAATCCTAGGCCAAACTCATTGTATTTGTTTATGGATAAAATAGAAATTGAATATGATGATGGTTCTTACGAAGTGATTTCTAAATCAGCGATCAATCAAATCAAAGTCATTTCTTCTCCTAGGCTTATCGATGAACTATTTAAATAATGTATGTTTGATACTGATTTTTATAAGGAAAATTCATTATTCAATATAACCAAGTTTTCTAGCCCTTTCGATTAACTGTACTCGATTGCGTACCCTTAATTTTCGATAAACATTTTTAAGGTGCGTATTTAAGGTATTATCACTTATTTCTAATCGAAGTCCAGCCTGGTGAATTGATAAACCTGAAGCAATTTCAATTAAAACCTGTTTTTCTCTATTCGTAAGTTCAAATTCCGGTTTTTCGAAAGGTGTACGGAATGCATGGATCATACGTAATGCGATTGTTGGTGTGATCATTGCACCTCCTGTCAAAATCGTTGTGACAATATGATTTAAATCGGATAATTCGGATTTTAGCAAATAACCTAAAGCTCCGGCTCTTAGGGCAGCAAATATTGTTTCTTCTGAATCAGCGACTGTCAAGGCTGCTGTTTTTAAATTTGGATTTTCTTCTGATAGAATTCGTATTAATTCGATACCATCCATTTTAGGCAAACGAATATCCACAAAGAGTATATCAAGTTTCACTTGATTTGAATTTTCTAAATAATCTTCTGCAGTTGACCAGGTAAAGAATTGAATCTCCTGATCCATTTCTTTCGTTTTGATTTCAAATGAAGTTTGGAACTCGGATTGGTTCTCTACAAGTCCCAAAAAAATTTTTTTATGTTTCATGTTAGTTTCGTAAATTTGGGATTGGGATAAAAAAATGGATTGTATAATGATTATTTTCATTGTTTTCAGTCCATCTTGCGTTTAATGATTCTAGTCTTCGTTGTATCGATCGAGTACCGATTGAGAATTCCCCACTATTTTTGAAATTGGAATCAACATCCATTTTTACATTTAATCCATTTTCATCTAAATCAAAATTCCAATACGTTGCATTCGAACCATATTTCAGATCATTTGTCGCAATTTCGACTGTAATCGCATATAGATTACGTTTTAATTCTTCATTATCAATTTTTTGTAATTGAATTCTTGTATGTTCATTTGTTTCAAATCTCAATTCTCTTTTGGTTCTTGCATACCTTCGAGTCAAATTCAATTGTAATCCATACATAAAATCTTCCGTCATAATTCGAAAATCATCATTATCGTAAATTGTATCTCGAAAACTCTGAAAACAATTCTTTACATCCATTTTTAAAAAATCAATGTCTGCTTCCGTTAATGTTTGGTTTGGTTTTAAATATTCGATTCGAATGCTAAGGTCAGTTAATTTTGCTCCTAAATGATCATGCAAATCTGACAGTATCCTTTCTCTTTCAGTCGAGAACGAAAGTTCAAGTCGTAAATTTCGGCGTCTTTCATTTAAAATTTCTAGATCTGCTTGATTTTTTTCAACTCTCAGTTTCTCAGTGTGGAGAGATAAAACATATGCTTGGGAAATTAAAAAGATGATAAATCCAGGAACTTCGATAAAATGGAATCCTCTTAAAATATTTCTTTCGATTAAAATTTCAATTAATACAATAATCGCTAAAAATATAAAGAAAAGGAATACAACTTTTGCACCTTTGTCTCCTAATTTAATTTGTTTGATTAGTAATCGAGTTAAATCAAAAACAGCTGCACCAATTAATAAATAAACTGGAACAGGAATATTTGCAAATATGATTGGATCAGAAAAAACGACCAATATAGCCAAAGAAATGAAGATTACATTTAATGATTTTGAGAATATACTTTGAGGTTCTTTTGTGTAAGAAACTCGAATAAAATGATAAAAGAAGGGTAGTAAGGCTAAAAAATTTAGGAATTCTATTTTTTGCCAATAAATCCAAGAAATGGAAGGAAATATTTCAACTAAGTATTGTTCATTGATAAGTAAGGGACGTAAGCTAAGATTCAAACAAAAAATGCCGAAAAAAAGAAATGGTTTATCTTTTCTAAAAATCAAATAGGCAATTAAATGATAAAGTCCTAACATAAATGCTGCACCAGATAAAAAAACTGACTCTGCAATTCCTTTCTCACGGTACGCTTTGATGGCACTATATTCTCCAATCCTTAAGGAAGACGGAATTCCTCCTCTTGGAAAATGAAAATTAGCAACTTCAATCGATAATCTTATTTCTTGATTTTCGGTTTGTAATCCTACAACATTGCGGTCAAATGATGGAATGGTTGCCTCTTTGGAATTGCCAACTAGACCACTTTTAGCGATTAATCTCTCATTCGCATAAACATTATAGGAAGAATACATCTCAGGAATATGTAATGCTAAAGGGACTTTTGGTACATTGATCATTTTTAATTGATAGACACCATACCCATCTCCAACAAATCCCGGGTCGTTGTTCCATAACGATGGCATTTGAACGTAAAATTTTGAATTTGGCTCTATTTGATCGATCCTTTGATTATGGTAGAACTCCCATTCACCATTTAAGGAAATTATCGATTGTGTGAAGTTTCCATTGAAATCTATTATTCCTTTGATTGCTACTGGATTAGTATCGTAACAATTTGTATCAAATAAAATGAATAAGATGGCGATCAGATACTTCACAGTATGTAAATTCCAGCATGTCATTCATTCTTTGTCTATAAATAGTTTATCATAATATTGAGGTCTCACCAATTCTTGTGAGATTTTTTTTGTTCAAGATCACCAAAACTGGCGATTGTGTGAATCACAAGTTTCGATTAGACTGTTGCCAGTCTATTAGAGGTTTAAAATGTATCGTTTATTTAAAATAACCAATTTGTTATACTTCTGTGTTTTTGCATCATTGGTTTCGAGTTGTGCATCGTTATCTGAGCTCAGTGATATGGAAGTTGAGAAACGGTTAGAAAATTGTAAAACGTTAGGAATGCCTGAAATCCCATGCCGTGAAGTGGCAAATGAATTTGGTAGAAGAAAACAGGCAGAATATAAACGAGAAAAAGAAGAGGAAAATAAAGCTGATCAAAAGATCCAAGAAGAAAAGGATTTAAAGTCCATTGAAATGGCAAAAACAATTAAACTTCCACCGGCAGGAATGGTGGATCCAAATTTATCGAAATTAATGTTGGAAGCTTACGCTACCGCTTTTTCTGAAGAAAAATTGACAAGTCTACGTGCTGTTATTGTTTCAAAATCTTTTGTTCCAATTCGTCATGAAATTAGTGGAATCATAATTGCGAGGGGATTTGGTGGAGTTGTCGCTATGAAAAGGCCAAATGGAGAATGTTTTGTTGCATCGACTTATTACGAACAAGATTACGACGGACAAAAATATACGAATGTTCATTTCAAAAGGTATTCGACTGCATGGCCACCAGAAAGTACAAAATACCAACAATTAATTGAATGTAGTAATGTGTATAAGTAATGCTTACAAAATCATAATGATCAATCGTTTTTGATTCAATTGAATTCAGATATCAATCAATATTTCTTTTTCCACTCTTGCCTTTCATTCAAAAAGGCATTTTTTTTATTGTATTGATATTTGGATTCTTTGATTGTTTCCTATCCATTAGATGGACGGATCAATCATATGAGTCAGTATCAAAATTATAATATACCTTATGGCGTAACTCTGGCAACACCAGTAAAGAGGTTTTTGGCGGCAATCATTGACATAGGTATTATTTATGGGAGTGGAATTTTTGTTTTGTTAATCATGTTTTTAGTGGATCTTTGGATTCAGTCAGAGAATCAGATCAGTCTCCTTTATCTTTTTTGCATATGTTTAGCTTTTATACTATTTCCTTTCGTGTTCAATATGTATTTGTTGGAAAAATATGGACAATCAATGGGAAAAAAAATAATAAAAATCAAAATTATTGATGAATCAGGTGCAATGATTTCAACCGATCGATTGATTATGTTGAGACATATTTTACCTGCTATTTTATTCAACATTCCTATCTTGGGATTTATATTTTTTTTACTAGATAGTGTTTTAATTTTTTCAAAAACAAGGCAGTGTTTGCATGATCGTTTTGCAAAAACAATCGTGATCAATTGTTAGTCGCAATCATCAAAAAGTTTATAATCATTGATTGGAATCAGAAAAAATTCATTTCTCGAATTAGTTATGTTAGATGTTAGTTGATTTTGGAATTTTTAACTGGTGGGGACTTCTCACCATCCCCCACAAAATCCGCTTCACCCAACCTCAAAAACCCAAAATCAAGTCCAACTAAGGAACAAAGCGATAATCGACAAGGAGAGCGTTCTAACTGTGTAAAGATAAATGAAAGGCTCGCTTCTTCATGCGAAGATACTGACAAAATAAAAAAAAGAACGCACAATATATTATCTGATCCTAAGCTAAATCAGTTCTTCAAATTAAAAACGCTCACAATCCTTAACGCTCTCTATCCTAAGTCCTGTGGATGCTCTAAACCTAATCTAGTTTATCTCAAAGTGAAGGGTAGGGAATCCATCGCTAGGTGTTCCTCATGCCATAAAATGGTCTCTCTCACAGCCAATACTCCATTCCAGGGATACAAATCGAATCTAGCCTACATAAGCTTCATCATTTGGGACATGGTGAATCAGTACCCTAAGATCATGACATCAATGGAGATCAGTCGTAAGTTAAACCTATCCTATAAGACCAGCTTCTACTTAAAAAAAAGGCTCCAAATTATCTTCTCACAGCTCAATGATAACCTTAAGAAGAATCTATACGAGGAGCTTAAAAACCCTGTAGAATCAGATAAAAAACCTATAGCTGTAGCAGATAGCGTTTGTTTATTTTCCGCTTCATTGAGGGCAAATAAATTCAGAAGTAGAAGATACAAAACAGGAACAGCTTCTATCTATTTGAGTAACTCACTTGGAGGAGAACAGAAGGGAGTATTAGTTCACACTGTAGGGATTAATCACGGAATGAGTTTCTACAAATCGATTCCACTTAATAATCAAGAATACCTAGGGAAGGACTTAGATGATAAGATTCCTAAGAATGTAACTCTCTACACTGATGAAGGATATACATTTATCTGGGATAGACCTAACCACAAAATGGTCAATCATTCTCGCAAGAGTAATGATCCAAGATATAACTTAAGCCGTGAAAGGTGGGTGACTAGGGAAGGTGTGAGTTCTAACGGAGCTGAAGCAAGGAATAATATCTTAAAGCAATCCTTCAGAAGCTATGGATATGTAAGTCCCAAATATTCTCAGCTCTACCTCGACGAAATAAGCTTCTTAGGGAATATAAGGTTTGTTCCTGAATTGAGAAGTTTACTGAGTTTGGGTGAAGTGAATTTTGTGGGTTTAGGTAATAAGAGCTATTCGCAAGAAAACCTAACGCATAACATCAAAAAATACCTCTATCGACCACTAACGCTAGAAGAAAGGAAGCTTGAAAGTCGATCCTCATTAATCAATTACTTGGATTCTGAGAAGCTAGATAATTTATCTAAGGCTCTTAAAGAAGCTATTCAGGATAATAATCAATTCTGGAGTCAAAGCTACATTGAGAACCATAAGAGAAGGAATGAGTCCAAATATAATCTGATCGCTAGAAAGGTTTGGGTTCTCTTGGAAACGAGAAAATGGACAACTTTAGATGATCTCGTTAAGACTTCAGGCTATGGAAGGTTAGAGGTTCTCTTCATCCTTAAGAAGTGGGTTAACGTAGGCTTAATAAATATGTCCAAAACTAGTGATAGATATATGGATACTTATCGTATCTACAAAAAATCAAACGAGCTTTATTACCTTCTTTATACAGAGGCTAAAGAGCAAATCAAAACCAATTGGAAACAATTTAATAAAAAATTATTCAAAACCAAAAAATATAGGAGCAACCGAAAATATGGGAACTAAACAGGATTTTAGATTTAACATCTCTGACTTCAGAGAAATTCTTAGGGAACAAGAAGGTAGATGTTATGTAACGGGAAGGGAACTAACAGGATCTAACTGTGATGCAGAATTGAAAATCCCTTTAACTCAGAATGGAAAAGTAGAGAAAGAGAACGTCTGTTTGATTCTGGATTCGATTCGAGAGCTTAAGAGATATCATACTCTTGAAGAGATAGTAGAGATTGCAAGGGATATAATTAAACTTCATGGATAAGGAATTTAATTCTGTAACGGTTAAGAGAATCTGTGATAATTTTTCCAAGAGGATTAATGTCAGATTGCTTAGGGGTAATAACAAGTCAGTTACTTCGATGAAGCTGAAATCACAGATGGTAACTGAACGCTTGAATAATATGGTTATTCGGAGTCATAGAGATATTTCGAATGATTTCCTCAATAGTCAGATTAAGAAGTTCAATACTTATTACTGTTCTGATCCTTGGGTAAAGACCGAGCTACTTATCGTGGATAAATTGAATCTTAACCAGTTCTATATCGATCCTAGACGGGTTAATGAAGATATCTCGTTTTCTCGCTTTAAGAAAATTCAGGAGCGAGTGAATCACTATAAGGTAACTTCCAAGAATGAAAGGACATGGGAGAAGTCATTCAGGAATTTCCGAATCAGGTTTAATAATATGGGAGTAGAGGAGACTATCCCTTTAGCCATGGACTATCGGTTAGCCGATCTAGTCCAGGATATGAATTTAAAATGGAGGAACGCTTATGACATAGCCCATATTTTGAAAAAAAAATTACTTTATTAGAAATTTAGATATTTATCTTTTATAGAATTAGAGGTACAAAATGAAGTTTAGTATAGGAAATCGAAATTTTGAAATTGAGGAATTCTTTGAGGGTTTAGATTATATTATAGTTGCAAAAGAAAATGGAATAGAGATTCAAAGAGGTTCGGTTGAATGGACGGCTCTTGAATCTGCTAACAGTAAACATGTCATTAGTAGTTTTAGCAGTGATGAATTAAAAGAAATAATGCGAAAAAGACTCCAGGAATTAATAGCAGAAAAAATATCACTTGGAGCCTTATAACTTCCTATAATCCACATAATGTCTCGTTAAGTCTCTTTTGAAAGGCTTGACAATATTGTTAGGTGAAGTATAATCATAGGTTTTAAGAGGTTTGTAATGTTAGATGAAAATCTTATAAAATTAGAGTTCGAAGAAATTGATCCAACAGAACTTTATCATCATGGAGATATCATTGATTACTATGATGATATTTCTCTAGGTAAGATTAGCTTAAAGGTTATTAATATGGTTTACCTACCAGTTTCCATAAGAAATAAATTAGAGAACAGATATTCAAAAGGAACAGATTTTGTTTTTCCGTTTGATTTAAATAATAAATTAGTAATAGCTTTGATCGATGGAAATAAAACTATATTGACTGCAACTAAGGTTAATTATATTGCATTTAAGAAGTATCTTGAATCAATTCACGAAAATTTAATGTTAAATGGTTGAATTACACTTACTTAAAGTAGGTAATGAGTCCCACCTCTTCAATTTAGTTGGGGAGGGACGGCTCCAGTCTTACTGCGGACTAGATGCCATACCTGATTACTCAAGAAAGAACCTAAGCAACATATTCTATGATATCGATGATGTCATTCACTACATTAGCATCATAAAAAACGATTATTGTGATATTTGTAGGTATAATCTAACAATTAAGAATAATAAAAAAAATTTTAGAAACTCGAATAATAGTTAATTACTAGAAACCCTTCTTTGTGTACGTCAAAAAGGCAACAATCTATATTTAAATAAAAATAAATAAAATTTGATCGAAATTTATTGACGCTCTATTGTGACATAAACCCTTCCTTTCCTGGAGGATGGGTAAAAAATAGAAATTTTATATGTTGTTTGAGATGGGAACTAAGAATGAAGATTGCGAAAAGAAAAACGCAACGAATCAAAGTTGTAGATTTAAAACCTACAACCAAAGTGAAAAGAAAGTATTATAATCTGGAGGATTTACATAAATTCTTCCAGATTATAATTCGATTGGATAAATGGATTGAGCTTATAAGGCTTATAATCAATTTATTTAATTAAGTTTTTTCCTTCCCTTGGTATAAGACTCTAGGGAAGGTTTTCATCTTTCCATCAAACCGAATGGATTCTCAGTAGGTATGTTTTTATCTAGAATTTCCAGACTTCTAAAGTTTGATTCTTCAACCCTCTCCTTCTCATCTAATGCATAATGTGAATTAAGACTTGGGAGACCGATTCTATATTTCCTTCAGTTGAAGTATCAGCAATTAATTCTCTGTAGGCTATGGGAATCTCGCTACCCTCTGTTTTTTTCATCATCTTTTCTTAATATCTAGCCATAAATAGTATCTAAACTTTCTGCTTTTTCTGAATCGGGTCTTGTAATGGATTTAATTTCAAATAGTATTACAATCTTTTTTGGTCGTTTGCTTTCTGGAATTGAGTGAGTCTTCTGTTACATTAGGCAGATAATTTATACCTATATTTTAGCATTAATCTTTTCAAGAATGTCTGGGTATTTGAATTAACTTATTTCTATTTATCACGTTTTATGTTCAAAAAATATTAGTATTTAAATCATAGATTTAAAAGTATCATGATATTATTATTTACGTATAAGTAGGATTAAGTTTATAATTACTTGTATTAATAGCAGGGTAAATACTGATCCAGCAATTCCATACAAAAATTTTAATTCATTTTCTAATGATTCAATTCGAAAACTATTAATGATAAAATATGAATCAGAATTAGTGTCGATAAAGACGATTTCCTTTTCTTTTTCTGTCTGTTTCTTGATTGGCTTAATCGGTGGTAAAGGTTGCACTTGTTCTTCATCATGTAATACTTTTCCAGCCAATTCTGTGTATCTTTCCTTAATTAACGGATTTGTTCTCCACCTGGAATAGGCATTATTAAAATATTCAAAAGAAGATTTATACTTCTTTTGTTGGTATAAATCTTCACCTTTGGCGATCCAAAATTCAGTTTCAAGTAGTTCATATTTTGCTTGGTCAATTTTTGCATTTTGGAATTTATTTAGAAGATCGCTGGCTTCTTCAAAATTCTTATTTTTTAATGAATAACGAAAAGAAAATATCTCTTCTTCAGAAATAGATTCTGCAAACAAAGAAATCGCTAATAATAGTAAAGTTGTGATAAGTATATTCTTCATATTTTAGCTCTTATCTACTTAAAATCACAGCTTTATGACCAAATCTACTTCTAGGCATATTCAAAGATTCTTGAACCCATGGATTACCACCAGGATTTGTTAAATCTAAAGTATACACCTGATCAATAGGCAAATTAAATTCAGATGCTCCACCGAAGAGATATAATTTCCTCTTTTCGTAAGAGATTTCCATAGCAGGGTAATATAAGGCAATTGGTATGTTTGAGCCAGTGACAAATGAATTTGATGCTGTTCCTAGAAACGAATATTCAAATCGATTAGAATTTGTCACTGCCGTAACAGGTTGAGATATATTGGTTCCTGTTGAGCCACCTGCAACAAAAATTGCTGGTGTATCAGATGGGAATGGATCGGTCGATATTGGTCTGTAGCATGCATATCCTGAACCATGTCTGGCTAAAGAAATTGATGCTTCAATTTTACCTGATGTAGAGTTTAAAGATGGTGAATATGCATCTGTAGTTGCATATGCCAAACCATCTGAATAGAATCTTCCGCCTGTAAAGATTAAGCTTCCATTATACGTGCAACCAGCCATATCAATCCGAGGGAAGATATTTGTGCTAGAAAGTAGGCTGATCCAAGTCCCATTATTCCCTAAATTTGGGAAGAATTTATAAATTGTATTAAAGATTGTTCCTGTTGTCATGTCGGTTGTTGTTGTTCCACCTAAGATGATGATTTCTTCATCAAATGAACCAACTACACCGCCTTGCAGAGTGGATGGCATATCTGAAAGGTTTCGATTCCAGGTGTTTGTTATTGGATCATATGCCTCAACTAGACGGCTCATAGTATATGAGGCACCATTTTTAACAATTCCACCGATTACATAAATTTTGTTTTTGAATGAGACTATTTGAGCGTTTAGTCTCGGAGTAGGTACATTTGTAATAGCTGGAAACCAAGTGTTATCAACTGGATCGAAAAAATCTATTTCGCTAACTGGGTTTTTGTCAGATCCAATTCCCCCTACAATCCAAATACCCCTTCGATATCTTGTCGCATTGTCAGATAAAGTTCTAAACGTTGCTGGAATTCCAAGTCCTCCTTCCTTTGATCCACAAGAAGGAACGTAACGGTATTCTGAATCTGTAATCAAATTTGATAATGAAACAGCATGTATTTCATTTTCCAAAAAGGAGGTATCAACATTGCTATAGTTTGGACCAGTGGTGATTAAAAATCCTGGAAGTTTTCCTGAGCATTTCCAACTTACGACTGCTGAATTTGTAGTAATACTTGTAACGACTTGCCATTCAATTTTAGCTGTATTTGCGTTACCACCGTCAGTAAGTGGATTTGCACAGTTGACTAAATGAAAGAGAGATGCTAAAAATAAAAACGTTATTTGCTTCATTAGAAATTCATTCCACCTGTGATTTCAAGACCTGATCCGCAATGGGTTTTCTCAATTTCGAAGAAACATTGATTCTTCCATCCAAATCGATAAAAAGAAGGTCCGTATTTGAGACCTTGCCAACCAAGTTCAAAATAGGCAGAAGGATTTGCTCCAACCTTTGAATTACTTTGATCGTATTTATAATTTACCGACGATATCCCTAATCCAACGATTCCATAGAAATCTAGAAGAGGGTTTGAATTAAATACCTTTGATTGATAAAGGTAAGTGAAACCAGAATGAATGCTGATTTCCCTAATCGGACCAGTTGATTGTAAATATTCGTATTTAAATCCTAATTGATACGTATTTTTGAATCGCAAAAAAGCTGGTTCAGTAAACAATGAAATGCCGTATAACGGAGGCGTTTGAGTGCCAAGAGGAGCAAACAAAGGTAAAAAGGAAACACTTCCTCCTATTCGTGTTAGGTTATCTAGCTTATCATTTGCTAAATAAACGATTGGAAATTCTGGATGTTCGTCAGTTTCTGAATTGTTGTTCTTGATTTCATCCTTACTGATTGTCAAAAACCCTAACTCTGATTTGATTATGATTTCATCTTTTTTTCGTTCTGCGATCGTTCCTTTTATCACACTTCCATTTTTTAGTGATAAAATTGTAATTTTGTAAGAATTATTCAGTTGTCCCTTGTTAGATAAATCATAATACTCGAGTTCTTTCTTGGGAATTTTGTATTCTTTATCTTTGAAACGGACAACGAGCATTCGTTCATCTTCATATACGAATTCAGCATAGAAGCCATCTCCATTTGGAAATCTAAGCTCAGCTGCGTTTAATGAGATACTGATTGTTGAAAAGAAAAAACAAACAATTGTTGTTAGTTGAAAATATTTTAAAGAATTCATTAATGTTATGCGGAATAGTTGACATTAATTTTATAACTATGTTAGATGACAAGAATTATTCCTATAAAATGTATTCAGGTTATGCGACAAAATATTATTAAAATTGTTTTAGTTCTAGTTTCTATATTTTCGTTCTTGTCTTTTTTGGGTGGGCAAAGACTTCCCCTGCAAATGCCTGAAGTAAATGCAGATCAATTTGGGAATGCCTCTTTCAATTTTCCCTTAGAAGTGCCAGATGGGACTGGTGATTTAACCCCAGAGTTAAGCATTTCATATTCTTCTAGTGGTGGGAATGGATTATTGGGGAAAGGATATGAATTATCTGGAATTCCTTATATAAAAAGAGATATTTCCTATGGAATTAATTACAATTCCAACGATAGCTATTACAGTTCAGAATATGGTCAATTAGTAGACTCAAATGCTAATAAATCAGTATATTATACAAAAGAAGAGAGTTTCGTTAGTTTTTTTCCGCAAGGAGATTCAGGAAGAGGACCTACTGAGTTTATAGCTTATGATAAGGATGGTAACAGGTATAGTTATGGTGGCAGTGGTGCACAGTTAATCCATCCAAATGGAGCAGTTAGGACTTGGGCATTACGTGAAAAACGTGAACCTCACGGCGAAACTATAAATTATGAATGGGAAGTTCGTAAGGGAGAGTTATACTTATCTAGGATTTCATATGCAGGTGGAGTAAGAGAAGTTCGCTTTGAATACACAACGAGAGAAGATATTGAAACTGATTATTCTGAAAAAACTTTAACAACTAGAGATTGGCTGATAAGTCGAATAAGGTTTTATTCTGATAATTCTCATGTGCATTCTTATGAATTTAGTTATTCAAATGATGCAAAATCGAAAGATAGTTTGCTTACAAAAATACAATTTGAAAAAGATAACTTCTTTTCTCTCTCTACCCATTTACCTTTAGAATTTATTTATACGCCAAGTCATGAAGGAATTGGATCAAAATTAAATACATCTCCATCCCAGGTTTCCAATGGTTACGGTTCGGAGATAGATTTAGAAGATAGGGGATTATTATTATTAAAAAATATTATTTACGCTGTTTTCACAATGAAAGCAAGTCAACCTCCAAAATCTAAGACTGCTCTTAATAAACTTCAAAATAAAATTACGCCACCTGGAATAGCAAAGACTGGGGGAGGTACAGGTGATGGATTTGATTTTAATGCTTTAAAAGTAGATCAGAATTTATATAATCCAGATGTAGAAATGGTAGGTAGATATCCTATCGGTAACCAAAATCGACAAACCTGTGATATAGGTGTTCTTGCTTGTTTATGTACTGCCTTTCCTGGATGTCCCGATTTTGCTTTCAGTATGTGTGGAGAATATTTATACTTCTCAGCCGATGGATGCAATAATGGTGTAATTTCTCCGAACCGTATGGTTTTGCCAACTGATATTGATGGGGATGGCATATCTGAATTCTCTCGATTTTTGGGCAGGATGGATGGAAATCAAATATATGTAAAAACGGATGATCAGAAAAACGGGAGAACAGTAACATCACCTACATATCCAATCAAATATAATACTTACATTGATGTTGCTGATATGGATGGTGATGGAAAAACAGATGTAATTTATGAACATAATGCAATGCTTTATGTTTCATATTCGAATGGAAACGGGCTAGAATCAGCCGTTGCTTTTCCCCATGTAAAACTTCAGCCAACATCACAAAATTATCGATTAACTCAAAACTATAATCCTCTAGATTATGCAGTTGATATCAACAGAGATGGGAGGACAGATTTTATCCATTTATACCCTGATAAAATGGCAATTTATATTTCAACAGGTAGAGGATTTCAAGCAGAGAAAGTAATATGGTATGGAGGAAATAGAAGTTTAGTCCAAGAAACACTAGATACGAATCCATTTATTGCACATCGAATGAATCAATTTTCTGATATTGATGGAGATGGAATTCCTGAACATATTCAAGTATTAAATGTGAATCCACCTCCAGAGCAGGCGATGTTGCTTGCAGTAAAAGAAAGGCACAAACAAGAGCAAGCAAATGCTCAAGCAGAAGTATCGTATTTTAAAAATGAAATGTTAAGTTTAGTCAACGGTGCCTATGGTGATTTTTTTCATGTTAGATACATTGAAGGCTCGATTTACGCTGATTGGCGATGGTTGTATTGGGAATTGTTAGGGAGACCAGGTACTGCTACAGCCTCGGAAATCGAAAACTTAACTAAAGCTATAGACCAACAATTTTTTGAAGTTAGGTATCGAGAACTTTTAGAAAGGCAAGCCAATGAACTAGATATTGAAGTAAATAGAATAAGAAATGTAAATTTAGATTATTCGCAGTATCAAATTATTATAACTAAAATAAATTTAAATCAAAATACTATGATTCAGACTGCACAGAATATGCCACGTTATTCTGTAGGATATAATGGTAAAAATTGGCTAGTTGATATTAACAAAGATGGATTACCAGATTATGTATCAGTAACCAATGCAAATAGTCATTTTAATCCATATGACAGATGGACTGAAAATCCATATAATTTTTCATCTCAAGTTCATGTGATATTTAACACTGGAGATGGTTTTGATTTTGGAAACATTATCACTTCTAGTTTGCCGACTGTCATTAAACCAGATAGATTTGCAGAAAAAAACGATCCAAACATTTCTGTCGTCTCAAGCTTTGATTTTACTGATTTAGATGAAGACGGGAATTTGGATTTTATTGTTAAAGAATTCAATACGTTAGCTTACCACGTTTATTCAGGTAATGGAAACGGAGGATTCAGTCGCACAAGCGATTTTTCTGTTGAATCTAGTGAAATTGCTTCAGCAAGGTTTGAAGATAGAAATGAAGATGGTATTCCTGATTTTTATTACCAATATGGAAAAAATTTAATTACACGCCAAATTTCCTCATCTTCACCAAGTGCTACTGGAGGTATGCTCAGTAAGATCATAAATAATGTCAATGGAGCTGAAACTAAGGTAGAATATGCATGGAAAAAGAATATTCCAGGAGCTGTTCAAAAAGGAACAGGGAGTTATTTGACATCTTTACCAAATGGTTCTCCGCAGTTATTGGTATCTTCAATATCAACAAAGGCAGGTTTAGGTTATGCGGAATATAAATCAGAATACTCTTACTCCAATTCACGTTTTAAGCCAGGCGATCTGGAAACGAGTCAAAACTTGGGATTTGAAACTATTACCGAGCGAAATTTAATTAACGGTGATTTAAAAAGTAGAAATATCTCTACTTACATACAAAGCGGGACAAGTGCGGGTCTTCTATCCAATTCAGAAAGTTATACTGCAAATAATTCTTTAATGGAAAGAAATGCTTACGCATATTCTATATATAACCCACATACAGGCACCAGGTTAAGGATTCCAAATTTAACAACCAAAGAAGTATACGAGAACGGACAATTAAAAGATCAAATAACAAACAGTATTTCTTATGATCAAGCCTTTGCTTATTCACAATCGGTTGCCGTGGAAGATTTCAACGGTCGAATTACACGATTGGAGATGAGTTATTCAAATAATTCAGCCATGAATATCTTGGCTTTACCAATTGAATCAAAAAAGACTGTAAATGGAAGTTTGGTTGAACATAAAAAATGGACATTTAATGGAGCTGATTTATCTTCTGAGGGTAAATTAGTTAGTTCAAGTCAATGGTATTCAATATATTATTCCTATGATGCGATTGGTAATGTTTCAAGTTCAACTGATTCTCTCGGCAGGACATTGACATATGAATATGGCGATATCACACGTAGTAAACCAACAGTCACAAGGAATGCGTTAGGTCAAACAAGCAAGAAAACTTATGATTCGAAGTTAAACGTTGAGACTATTAATGAAGATGCAAATGGCAATGTAGTTACTTTTGAATACGATGAATATGGTAGAAAAATTGCGAGTTTCTTCAACGGTGAAAAACAGGAATCTAATGAGTATTCATTTGATGGTTCTCAATTCATAACTAAACAAACTACTCATACTGAAGAGGGCGAAGTTTGGACAAGGGAAACATCGGATTTACTGGGTAAGATTGTTAAAAAAGAATCTCTTGTTGTGGATGGAATTGTTTCTACTGTAGATACGAAGTACGATGATATGGGGAGAGAGATACAGAAATCCAACTCCTATTTTACTGGCGAGTCTCCTCGTTGGTCTTATACCTATTATTATACGCAAGCGGAAGATTCACTCGAACGACCTAAGGAAACAATCACTGCTACTAGTGAAGTTTCCAGGATAGTATATGGACTTCGAACAACCACAGTGACAACCACTAACCAATCGGAAGTGATCCGAACAGAAACGCAAGTCCTAGATAATTGGGGAAGACTTATAACAAAAACTGTTCAAGGGGAAACGTTAGAATATCAATATGATAATGCAGATCGTAAGGTTCAAATCTCTGATCCTGGAAATGGAATTACGGAAATTAATTATGACATTGGTGGAAGGAAAACTAGGTATACCGATTCAAATTCAGGAACAATTTCTTACACATACAATGTAGCTGGTGATTTGCTCACTCAGACTGATGCTCGAGGGATAGTTGTACGCAATGAAGTGGATGGAATGGGAAGGATCACAAAAGTGATCCCTGGAAACGAGACACCTACCATCTATGAATATGATTCTGGAAATTCCATAGCAAGTGCCCATTTAATCGGAAAATTAACGAAAGTGACAGATAGTTCTGGGGTCACTGAATTAGCTTATGATAGAAAGGGAAATGCAATTGGCGAAAAACGCACCATTGATGATCTACAAGTGCTTTTTCAGAGAAGCTATGATGATTTTGGTCGTGTAAAAACTGTCACGTATCCTGATGGAACACTCGTCCGCAATCACTATACAGGGACTGGTCAACTAGCTTTTTTGACTATGGACTCCCATGATGGTAATAGCTTGAATCATACAGTTGTGAGCTATGAAGGTCCAAAAATTGCAGATGATAAATATTACATAGAACGGAAAACAGGTAATGGTATAGTTACTAAAATTGGCTATGACCCTTTACGCATGAGACCGCAAAGCCTTGTGACTTACCTGAAAGACAGTTCTGTCGAACAAAGTATCAAGTATGATTATGACAAACGAGGAAACATATCTGCGATTACTGATTTAATGAATGAATCTCGTAACCAAAGTTTTGAATACGATCATTTGAATCGAGTGAAGAAAGCAATTGGTAAGTATGGAGAGGAGAACTACAATTATCATAGAAATGGTAACTTACTAAACAAGGGAGCATTTACTTATTCATATGATAATGGAAATCATATCCATGCGGTGACTAGAGTAAATAGTCCAAATACAGGGATTGTTGGTTATACATATGATGCTATGGGGAATATGATAGGTCGTAACGGAGACACACTTGTATATAATGCACAAAACAAATTGCAACGAATCGAGACGATTGGTGGAGACAAGTTCGAATACACATATGACCATTCGGGAATGAGGATTAAAAAATCCTTACAGAATTCGAATACGATGACTTATAGCTTCGGAAATTATTATGAAATCCACCGCTCCCCAGGAGCACAAGAGAAACATACGTTGTATGTGATTGGTGCGGAAGGAGATATGGTCGCCCAGTATAGCCGAGGGGATGTGATTCTACTTAACCAGATGGCTTCAAACGAGTGGTTAGTGAATCCATTTTGTAAAGATGTAAACATAGATTGTAATACGTATTGGAAGAACCGAGTTGGTTTTGCATTAGTGAGTTTCTTAGAGGACACGAATATCTATATTGATGGAAAGATCAAAGAGGGGCATAGAGCACTTCCTTGGGTAGTAATTCTTATACTTTTGTTCTGGGTTGTATACAAAACAAAAGACCAGACAGAAGAAATAAATACTGAGAACCAAACCATTGACTTATTTGGAATCTCAATCTTACCTGAGTTAACCAATGGAATTCAAAAACAGATTCCTCGTTACGGAACAGCGTTATTTGTTGTTTTATTCTCTTTTACTACAACGGCGGGATGTTTTCCATTGTTACTGGGTAGTGCAGAAGGTGAATCAGGAACACCGATTTGGTTGTTAGGACTTGGAAATATACCTAGTGATACGCAGTCAGTGGGTGATGAGCCTCCTGGGCAAGGTGGCGGAGGTGGGGGTTCTTCAACGGGTAATGCAAGAGTTTCTGGGATGTATTTTTTCCACCCAGACCATTTGGGAAGTATTACGATGATAACCGACGGGAACGGAAACGTTTTAGTAGGTGGGGAAAGGGGCGGTAAGAGCCATATTACTTACAAACCATATGGTGAAATTCTTAGAACCGATTCATATGGTCCAGACATTACTAAATTCAAATATACGGGACAAGAAGAAGATCAGGAAAGTGGTTTGTACTATTACAAGGCAAGGTATTATGATCCAGCTTTGGGTAGGTTTGCGAGTAACGATGGTTTAGTATTTCCTGATAAAGAACAAGGTATGAACCGAATGATGTATGTGGAAGGAAATCCGATAATATGGGCTGATAATAGTGGAAATAGGATTAGTCAATCAACAATTTTTGGATTACTTGGTTATATGTTGGCTTCTGCAGATAAAAAATTGGAAGGCTTATTGATTGGATTTTACTTTGGAAAAAAGAAAGATCTAGCAAGACATAATAATGACTTAGATAGGAACCTTAGAGGTCTTCTTGGAAATTCAGGATTTAGATTTGAACAGTTAAAACGGAGTGATTTAGGGAAATCATTAAATCAAATGTATAAAGACACAGTTCACGGAGACATTGGTAATTGGCTTACAGATAATTACACAAAATTAAGAACGATTCCTAAAAGAAAAAGACTTACTCGCTCAGATATGAATGACAGAGAGAAGAAAAATGCACAAGAAAGTGTTTTTAATTGGCTAGTAATACGAGCTATTTTGAATACTTGTCGTGTAGCGAACTGTAATTTTTCAGGATGGCAACCACAGACACCTGAAAGTGGTACTTGTAACTCAGTTGGAATTTGTACTGATGGAAATGGTAATAATTGTACTCAAAGTTTGTATAATCAGAATACTAATACGTGCGGTAAATAAATGAAAAACATATATTTTTTCTCATTCTTAATTCTTTTGTATTCTAATTGTGCTGATTTAAAATCGGCAAAGGAATTAAAAGAAGAAAATAATAAGCTCAATAACTCAACCACATTACTTTTGCTAGCTAATCAGATATTACTAGACTATAATGCGGGTATGCCTATTAATAATATGCAGTTTAGGTTTTCTACAATTGATAAACAAAATGTAGTGCTCAGTTTAAGTGAGTACTGCATAAATGTTTATACAATAGTTGGATTAGACCCCAGTAAAATTGTTACTGAATGGCAATCATTAACTAAATATCCAAGTAAATGCAATATAAATCAGTCAGTTGATTTTAAATGCTTTTCTTCAAAAAATATATATATAAATGAGTATATACTACCTGCTTCTTTGGGGTTTACCAATGCGGAAAATATATGCAATAGCGAAGCAAAAGGAACGATCCTTGTTTACTAGGATTTAAGTAATAGATGTAATTTTGGAGTTCCTAACAGATTATATACTCGACAATAGGCAACAAAAGAGAATAAGGAGTTGCCATGAAGCGGAGAAAACAATAAACGCTTGAGTTTAAAAGAGAAACTGTTCAATACCTAATATCGAGTGGAAAATCACAGAATTTGGTATGCCAAGAATTAGGACTTCCAAATGGAATATTAGGGCGATGGAAGAAGGAGCTGGATCAAGAGGGAAACGAGAACGAATCTCTACAAGACGTTCGAGACAAAAGAATTCAAGAACTTGAACGAGAAGTTCAAAATCTCAAACAGCAGAGGGATAATCTAAAAAAGGCAATGGGCATCACTTTAAGTCATTAGAAGAAAAATATCTTTTTATGGAAGAGCATAGGAAATCATCAGGATTTTCTATCAAAGTGATGTCCGAGGTTTTAGAAATTACACATAAGGGTTTTTATCCTTAGTTGAAAAAAAGGAAGAGTATTCGAAAACAAAAAAGATTCGAGATATTAACCTAAATTAAAGGATTCCACAAATGAGAAATGCTTTCCTATGGAAGCCCAAGAGTTCGGAAAGAATTAAAATCAAGGGGAATCAAGGTAAGTTTGCCTACTGTGGCAAAAATTATGCGAGAAAATGGTATAAAAGCCATTACGGTGCAAAAATTTAAGCCTCCAGCGACGACAGGTTCTAATCATAACGAAACAATCAGCCCAAACCTACTTGATCAGAATTTTAACATCAAAACACAAAACACAGTTTTTGTGACTGGCATAACTTATATCCCTTATGTGTTTCTATTTTTATATTTATGCGATTTCAAAGACTTATACACCAAGAAAATTGTAGGCAGGGCGGTTGACACACATATAAAAACAACATTAGTTATGAGAGCATTTGAGAATGCAGTTAATAATCAAAAACCAAATAAAGGACTCATCATCCACGCTGACAGAGGAAGCCAGTATGCAAGTAAAGAATTTCGTGAAGAATTAAGTTCTAAAGGCTTTATACAGAGCATGAGTAGAAAAGGAAATTTTTAGGACAATGCTCCAGCTGAATCATTCTTTGCTACATTAAAAAGAAAGTTTACAGATCATAAAAGATTTCATTCTTTGTAACATGTTCGGTCTTCTCTATTTGAGTATATCGAAGTTTTTTTCAACAGAAAGCGTTTGCATTCCAAAATCGGATACAAATCACCCGTTACATTTGAAAATGAATTTTATGCCTATGCGTGAGTATATTTTTGTTTAGGAACTCCATTTTTCATAAGAGTAAACAAATAATTAGATTTATCCGATTTCCATAAAATTAGTTTAAATTCATTTGTTTCGGTGCAATAGACTTTAATCACTTCAATACTATAGAAGAGATTAGATTATTTTCTAAAAAAGTTTAATTTCTACTTAAGATTAAGTAATATAGGACTTAAAGAAGAGTTTGTCTGCAGAATCTTTCGCAATGTATAATGCTCTTGAATACGAAAAGCTATTGGCATTCAGATTTCATTTTACTTAATTCAAGATATTTTTTGATAACCAATTGAGAATTCGCAATATGTCTTAATATTTTGATGACGAGAAAATGAGAAGATTCTCCATCAGGGAAGTATTCCGATTACACGGGTTCGGCAAGGAATATATTTGATATTTCTCTCTAAAGGGTTGTTTGTTCTGTACAGATACAGTGTTCGCCGTACACAATCCTCTAATTTAATTAAATTATTGATTTCTTCCATTTTCAATTCTTGGATTCCTTTAAGGAAAACTTGATAAGGAGATTCTCTATTCATATTTCTTCCTAGGTGTGATCTTTCATTGTTTTTAAACTTAAGATAAAAATGGAAACTTTTTCCCATTTTTTCTACTGTTTCATAAAAGTTTGTTCTCCCAGCGAACCTTAAGTGTTCGTCGAGCAATGTTCGATGAAGTGTTTCCACATATCCATTGCTTTGTGGTCATCTCACTTTTGTTATTCTATGTTCGATGTCTTCTAGTTGAAGGAATATTTCAAACGGATGTTGGTCGGCTCTCCCACAGTATTCTCGTTCGTTTTATGTTAGAATTGTTTTGATTGGAATGTTATGTTCTTCGATGAAAGGAATAACTTCATTGTTTAAAGTTTGGATAGCATTGATTGGAATTTTCGATGTATTAAGACCTCTCCACGCATATTTTGAATGACAAACAATAACTGGTTGAAAATAGACTGTCCCTATTCTTTCCAAGGTTCCCACCATAAATGTATCCATAGCGAAAAAATCCCTTGTAAAATCAGCTAGAATGTGCCTATCTCGGTATTCGGGAATAAATTTGCCAAATAGCTTTATTTTATTTTCATTCAATTCTATTCGATGCTCTTGGAGATGTTGATTAATTCTTAAAAGTCATTGGTGTTTTGTAAGAAGCTTAGTTCTTGTAAAGAATTCAAGTAATCCAACTGGATTTACTCTGCGACCTTTCAAATTCAATTGTTGGGCTAAAATTAAGGAACCATGAGTTGGATTGATGAGGCAAAAATCCAGAATAACTTTATCGAGTTTTTTGGACAATCTGTTTGGATTAAGGTAGTATGCTCCAGAAACTCTGTCCATCAATCCTTTTTAAGCAAAGGGTTGGTAGTTTCTTCTGATCTACTACTAGGACAATAAAGTGATTATTTTCTAAAATGGACATCAAACATCTATAATATCTTTTGGTTGGACTTTAAGATGTTTTGCAATTTTATATACTGATTTCATGGTTAAATTAGCCCTTCCAGCCTCAATTTCCTGTAAAGTCCTAACAGGAACTGGATAATCTCCAGAATCTAAATCTTCCTGATTAAAACCTTTTTGTAGCCTAAGTTTTCGAATATTACTTCCAATTTTTATCAAAAAATCTTCAAACTTCACCACATTATATTGCGTCTTGATTGACATTAAGTGAACGCAGTATAATGTGGGTTAGGCAAATTTTTTGGAAATCTGTCAATTTTGAACAGTAAAAAGGTAACTAATGAGTAATCCTTCATGCCCAAGTTGTGGGACAGAATTAAAATTCTTAAATACATCATTAATTAAATTTGATGGTTTTAAAGTGTGCGTTAATTGTTTTCAAAGAGCAACTTTGGAAAAATTGACTACACTTGAACAGCTAAAGTCAATACCAGCTAAAGTTCAGAATAGTTCGGACTCAATTAGTTTCTCAAAGCCAGAATCAAGAACTCCTGAAACAATAATAGTAAAAAGTGAAACGAAAGGATTTGGTTTTGTAAAGGCTTGTATCGGCTTCTTCCTTGCTGGACCTTTCGGATTGTTATGTGGATTTTGCGGAAGTGGAAAAACCAAAACAACGGTTATTAGGAAATAATGCTAAGGAATTTAATCGATATTACTAGGATATCCTTGGCAGAGATGCCATTTATGTGCCATCAGTTGCCTGAGAGAAGTTTCTACTATAAAGGTTCGCAATTCCCTATATGTGCAAGATGCACTGGAGTAATTATAGGGCAGCTACTTGCTATTATAAGTATAGTTAGTCTGCCAATAAGGTTCGGGTTAATTACTTACATATCGTTTATGCTTCCTGCTTCAGTCGATTGGTTATTTCAGGAATTTATTAAAATCAAATCGAATAATCTTCGTAGAATTGTAACTGGATCATTGTTAGGCTTTGGATATGTAGTGTCTTGTTTTCACTTGATTTCTTTCGTATTAAATTATTTAAAATAGGAGAATTTTTATATGAATAATAGAAAGGTTTTTGCTTTCCTTTTCTCTTTTGCTTTTATCTTTTCAAACTGCGCAACTAATATTGAGAAAATAAAAACATCAAATCATAAGATTTCAACATTTATTGGAAAACCAATATATATAATCTCAACTTCAGTTAGTAAGAAATATTATCAAATTTTACTAAATCCTGACGGAAATTTAAAAACAGATATTCCCTCTTTATCGCATTGTTCGCAATGGGATGTTAGAGAAGGAAGGTGGGATTACAGATTAGAAATAGTTTGCTCTGATGGAGAATATGGATGGGATTTTGATCTATCTGTTAAATATGATAAAAAATTAAAGAATACTCATCTTCCGCATATAATAGAACGATTTGTTTATACAGGTGATTTTGAATTGTATCATCTGAATCTTAGAGGTTCTGAATACTTCTCGTATGGAGTGTCTAGAAATCCTGAAATAATTCGTTTACTTGAGAAAGAGAAACTAACCACCAATAATGATAATATATTTTTTGTTATGGGTGATGAGAATTTGAATAATTATAAAAAAGCTATCGAAGTTTATGATTCACTTTTTTTAGAGAATGAGCAGAGGTTAGTAAAAGGTTATCCGTCGGAAAAAATCATCGATTTACGGAATTATCAAAACAAATTAAATTTTCTATTGGTTCACCAAAATGAAATAGAAAATCCCGAATTCTTTTTTACTTTAACATCTAAATATTTAGAGTTAAAACTATCAGAGTATGAGAAAGAAATAAAAGAGAATGCAAATCTTAAATCAAAAAAATACTTAATATTTGAGACTGATTTCAAAAAGAATCCTTATGATATGAAAAATAGAGGATTTTTATTGAATATTGAAGATGAATATTCAGATGGGTTTAAACGTTTTTATTCTCCTCCCATTTTTGTAAGCATGGATATTGAAAAATATGAAGAATTGAAGTATAATAAGGTAGTTTGTATAGCGGAATATGAGGTATTTACAAAGTCGGAGACTGCATATTTATCCGCAAAATACAATGGAATATTAAATAAAGATAATTTTGAAAAATATAAAATTAATTACAGTGAAGGACTTCCTTACATAAAAGAACAAGTTATTAAGTTCAAACAAATTAAATTGAAAGTTTTGAATTATAGAATTTTTAATCGGGAGGAAGAGACGGGTATCTCATATTGGAAGCACTAGTAATTAAATATTTCATGTAATTGTAAAGTAATATGTCAATGGTGTTAGGATTATTGATAAATAATTCAAAGGAATTAGCAAAGGATTTAAAAATTATTTGGACTAGCCCTTGCTCCTTTATTGCAAATGTTTTTTATAAATTTCGCAGTATGCACATTATTGATTCTTATAAATTCGCTTGAAAATGCTATCTGATATTATATTTTAAATTATTAGAATTTAAATCCTTATTATCCTCATTTTTTTTTACTTTAACTTCCCAACATCATTCAAGCTTCTTTAAATATATATCCTCTCTATTCATTTATTATCTGGAGCTTTCACTATTGATTTTTTAGTTAACCATTTTTAGCTATAGGTTTAACGAAGGCTTTTCTTTTCTTAATTTAGACTATTTTTCTCCGTTTTGTATCCTCCCTTCGGAATTTAATAGATAACTCCTTTGGCAAAAAAATTTAAGTTTTCTTCGAAAAATTTCCAATCATAGCCTTCGTTCCTTCAAAAGGAGTATATTTAGAGTAGAGGGGAAAAAGGAGCTAAAATATGACAAGTATCGAGTGGACAAATGAGACGTGGAACCCTATGCGAGGGTGCCAAAAGGTATCAGCTGGGTGTAAAAATTGCTACGCCGAAACGTTTGCAAATCGTTTCCGTGGAGTTAAAGGCAATGCTTACGAAATGGGTTTTATCCCGAGGGAAGTGCCCGAAATGCTTCTCAAACCTTTAAAATTTAAGAAACCATCTTTAGTATTCGTGAATTCAATGTCAGACTTGTTTCACGAGAGCTTTTCGGATGAATACATTTATAAAGTTTTCACCGTAATGCGAGAGGTAAATTGGCATATCTACCAAATACTCACCAAAAGACCTATTCGAATGAAACAACTATTCGATTCTAAATTGAAGGAATTTTCTAGCCAAGATAACATCTGGATGGGGGTTACTGTTGAGAATTGTAAGGCATATAGAGAAAGAGTAAGTATCCTTCGGAATACAAATGTTAAGACTCGATTTCTTTCAATTGAGCCATTGTTGGAAGACTTAGGAGCTATTGATCTATCCAGGTTAGATTGGGTTATCGTCGGTGGTGAAAGTGGTGCGAAGTGCCGTCCAATGGAGAAATCATGGGTTCAATCCATTTTAAAGCAGTGTGAAGAACAAAATGTTCCAATGCACTTCAAACAATGGGGGGGTGTTAGAAAGAAGAGGGCGGGAAGGATTCTCGATGGAAAAACTTATGATAATTTTCCCAAGTTCGAATTTAAGCCTATTCCTCCAAAATCAGAACTTAAGCAAATAAAAGTACAGCTCGAAAAGCTTTTCTTTGGTGATGCTATTACTAAGCTAAAGTTAGGTTCTTCGTTACGAATGGAGAACCCGACAGGAAGTCTTGCAATTGGAAATGCGATTAACTCAAATCAAGAGCATGTTGCAGTTTCGTGACCTAAAGTTAGAGAAAACTCCACATGCAATCCTTCTTCGCTTGTGGAGTTAAGATTTTTTACCTTTGGTATGATAATTTGTAATGAACGATACAATGATAGGAGATATAAATGAAAAAAGAAAATGATCCAACGGAATCTGCCTACGCTGCCTTGACCACAGCATATGATTATTATAATGAGAATCTATTTGAAAATATGTTGCCTAAATGCTTGATAACATTTCAGAGGAAAAATTTGAATACAGCAGGGTTTTATTCACCAGAAAGATTCAAAAAGACAACAGGAGACAATACGACAGACGAAATCGCAATTAATCCAGCACATATAAAAAAGGAGAATATCGAAGACGTGCTTTCCACTTTAGTCCATGAAATGACTCATCTATGGCAAGAGCATTTCGGTAAGCAAACATCTAGACGATCATACCATAACGCAGAGTGGGGGACTAAGATGGAGACCATTGGACTGATGCCCTCGGACACAGGAAAGCCTGGAGGAAAAAAAACAGGGCAAAAGATGGGCGACTACATCATTGAAAATGGATTGTTTCAGATGAAGACCCAAATACTATTAAAGAATGGATTTACTCTTCCGTGGGGCGAAATAGTGATAATTCATCCACAAGGACTTTCAGGAAAAAAGGTCAAATATTCTTGCCCGACCTGTAAGGTCAATGTCTGGGGTAAGGCGGGCTTGCGATTTGCCTGTATAAATTGTATGATAGAACTCCAAGCCAGATAGTCATATGCGGAGAAGGATGTAATTATATTGATGTTAGCTATTGAACTGAACCAGAGACATCGTCAATTTATTGAGGAAGGCTTTGATGGTGTTGAATCAAACTTTGATCCTATAAGTAAGTATCTTGATCGATTGTTACGCATTTTAATTCACTGTCATCCTGGATTTAAATTGAAGCAAATCAAAATGAAGTTTGGCGAAGTGTGCTTTTATTCAAACCTTCACGAGCTATATAATGATGATGACAGGCAGCGAGATCATAATGTTTCGCTGAAAATCCAAGCTAAACTGGAGAAGCAACTAATGAAGTATTAGCGGGAATTGTCTTGAACTGCTAATGCTTTTACCACTTTTCCAAAACACATAGATATATTTGCTCGTTCTAAATCTGAATATTGTCGAATAAGTTCTTTCCCTAATTCTGGAAATTGTATAATTAACTCTTCAAAACTTATCTCAGATAAAAGCTTTATGTCTTCAAAATTGCTTGTTAGCTGATCGACAAATTCTCCAATTCTTTTTTCCTCAATTTCATGAAGAAAATAGTCAGAATTAGCTTTATTCATTTGATTTACGAAATTAATAAAGCAGTGAATCAAATAATATTGTGCCAACTGATTTATCAATACAGGTATATGCGTTCGATCTATACTCCTCATAGAGAATTTTACATAGTTTTTCGATTGGTCTTGGACTTCGATATAATTCATATATTCTACCCCGTTCTGCCCTTTTGCTTGGGCTTCTCGCCAAATTAGTAAGTGGATTTGCGTGAACTTGGATAAAATCCCCATAAATCAAAAATTTACGTATAGTAGGCTACTAATTAGATAGCAGGTACATTGTTTCCTGGCAGGAGTCAAATATGAATAGTGAAATTTTACCGAAACAGCCTATTTTAAAATTGCAGTATTTGTTTTCGAAGTTTACTTCGGACTTTTCAGTCCTATGCGACGCAAGACCTGACGCAATCGAACAGGATGCATTTAAGATTTTGCACTTTCAAATTTTGATAACAATTGCGGAAATATCGATCGCAATATATAACTTTGAAAGCGATTACAAACAATACTTGGAATTCCTAATTTCCGTTACTTCGCCCAATAATAGATTCCTGAAGCTAAATCTGTCTCACCAACTATCGGATGATATGATAAGTTTTAGCGAGATCACTCTCGGTATCGTTAATATATCAGATTTCATTGCGAAGGCGATTGCAAAAGGAAATCCAAACATTCGATTTTTCTTATTATCTGATTTGCAGTCATTATCTGACAGATTGCTTATCTTCCAAAGAGATATTGAAAGGCTTATAGAATATAATTATGACTTAAAGATGATAGAAGATTAGTAAGATTACGTAATAAAATAGTTAAATTTTAAATCAACGGCTCCGAGAAGTGGGAATTAATCCTTCAATTCTTGGAGCTATCTGGTAGCGTTCATAACTGTTAATTAGTCAGGGGTGATATTTATTTTCCTCCTTATCCCTATGATTCAGTCATGCATTGATTTCGGAAGCTTTTGTTCGAGTAGTTAGTTCCCAACTCTCTAAGCAAAGGGGTTACGCACAGGTCTATCTCGGCGAGGAGGTTTTCTAGAGAGTCTTGGTTTACCTTGATGTTCAATTTCTTCCTCAGAGAGTGGGGGAGTGCAACAAGTAGGTTGTGCCAAGAATCTTGGGTCTCCTTAGAGATATTCATGGATTTTATTTGGCTTCTAAGATAGTTGGGGAGATGTTCAGGTTTGGTTAGGCATATCTCAATAATCTTTTGATTAATATTTGTCTCATCTATGTCTATGGTTAACTGATCCCGCTCCTTCTCTATCTTATATCCAAGGAATTGTTGACCATTCTTAAGCTCCGATGTGACGTTAGGGGTCTTTTCTGAGATGCTCAAGTTGTGGTCTCTTAGATTGTGTTCCAACCATTCGTTGATTTGGTTGCTTGTATTCTCCTTCATTGTTATATAGATGTCATCGGCGTAGCGGTAGAGTTTAGCCTTGTTGGGATAGGTTTCCCTCAAAGGTTTATCCAGGCAGAAGTGCAAATAGATATTAGATAATATTGGAGCATGAACGCTTCCCTGCGGAATACCAGAATGTTTCACTTTTTTCCCGTAAACCTTCGTGTAGGTGCACAAAGATTTCTTAATGATTTTCAAAAACTGTGGATGCTTCACTTTATCTTCTATAATTTTAATCAATTTCTCGGTATCAATGTTATTGAAGCACTTATGGATATCTAATTTAATGCAATAATTGTCTTCTTTAGATTGTTGTTCGATTAACTTCATCCCAGCCTGAATACTCAAGTTAGGACGATATGCAAAAGACGTTGGGTAAAAATCTGGATTATAAATTTCATTCAAAACAAGTGATAAAAATTTTAAGACTATTTTGTCATTTGTTCTATAAGAGTATATTAAGCGTTCCTTTCCGTTGGTTTTTATTGTAGTCTGCTTCGCAGTTCCAAATTCATATTTACTCTCCTTGCATTTCTCTAGAAGTTCATTAGCTTGATTTGGATTCGAAAGCCAATCAGATATTTCACGTTTTTGGCTGTCCGATTTCCGTTTTAGCATTCTTAACAACTGATATATTATATCTAGGTTGAGTAGTTCAAATGGGTTCGTGACGAGATATCCATTCGAATTCACTTCTTGCCTTATGTTATGCAATAGTTCTCTGAGGGATAGTTCGAATGTCTCTGGTTCATATTGGTTATTAATTTGTTGCATTCTATCCCTCCGATTCATAAGTTATACTCTACTTAAAGGTTTTATTTCCTCGTTTTGACAAAAAAAATCAAAATCCTTAAGCTCGCCATTTGGCACTATAAATGCTCCCCAAAAATCTTCGAGGAAAATATTGAAGTCGAATTAATAAAATTACAAATATTCATGATGGCAGCTAAACAATGTTATTTCATATTTAATTATAATATACTTATTAGAATTAATGTTATGTCTTTTACAGGAATTTTGCTCCCACAATGGGTAACTTAGATAGTATGAAGATCGTGCCCAAATATTGATATGGTCTAATTCTGCCCATAGCCTGGAGGAGTTCTGCGTCGATGAGAGTTAATTGGAATCTGGTTATCTCTTCGTCATCACTTAATGTTATGAATGGAAATGAATAGCCATTGAAAGTTACAAGATTGCCTTCATTAGGTTTCCGCTCTATGGCTTCGTTATAATTTACCACTGATTTATAATTCAATCCGAGATAGGCACTCTGAAGTCGAAAGGTCTCGGGTCTAACATTAGGAGTTCCAGCTATTAATAGATTTTTGCCTTCAAGACTTCTTAAACTAGTTGTAGCTCCAAAGTGAGCGGATAGTAGACGATGGGAATCCTTATAGGATATGGCTGAATATCCGAGTTCAATGTACGAATCGATTAAATCATTGAAGAAGTATTCACCAAATTTATTTTTGAGTGAATGTCTAGAAAGGCTTCTACTAGCATCCTGAATTATCGTCGCCTTGAGTTCAGGTGTGCTAATTCGGTGGGTAACTAGTCTATCTCCTGCTAACCTCTCATATGCAATGATTAATGGAGTGGCAGTTAAGATTATAATTTTCTGGTTTGTGAATTTAAACATGGGGATAAACTCAATAAAGCCTTCAGACTTCTGGTAATTTTTGGATTTTAAGAATAAACTTAAGGTAGATTGTAGATAATCCTCGGTTACATCTTCTTCTTCAAGAATTTGCTCGAATGCCTTCCTAACAGACTCATCAATTTCCAGATTAATGTCTTTTATCATTTCGCTGGAAAAGTAGGGAGTTTTTAGAGGTTCATTTTCAGCAGATAGAAGTATCCTGTTGAGTTTTGATATTAATTTCTTATTTCTTTTTAATTCTTCTTCTTTTTCCTTTATCTTAGGTTCGTTAACTCTTATGTAAGTGTCAAGGTTTGGTATTTTGTTGATTATTGGAGCAAGATTCTCTATTAATTCTTCTCTATCAATTGATGATAAAATGTAATCATCAGAATTCCTGGAGAAAACTGACTTAATATCGTTCAATTTCTTTCTTTCTTTTTTTAAGTTCTCTTCTTCTTCTGAAACTTTAGAAGTTAATTTACTTAAGACTATTTCTAAATTCCCTATCGGTAATTTCCTGGGTGAGAGCAGGGTGTTCATGATATCTTCATCGATTACGATGATATCCCATTTAGCTAGTTGGCTTTGACTCATTAAGAGATATCGTGCATGGGTAATATGGACAATAGGAGAATCATTCAATATTGTGTTGGTTCTTGCTTCGTAATCTGCTAGTTCTATCTTCAGAAGTAAGCGTTGTTCATTACTACAATTGGATTGCTTGAGGGCTTTCTTCGGTGAGATTCCGAATCGGTAGGAAATATCGAATACCTCCTTTAGGCTGTTGGGAATTTCGGGGAGCTTCTCTCCAATTGAATATTCGTTGATTGTATCGTGCCGAGGTGAAACGATTAACACTCTGCACTCATTTATTAATAACTCGTCTAATCTATTGATCTGATAGCTCTTACCAATTCCAGTAACTGCAATAATTAGATGAATATTTTTGTCATTTGAGTTTAAGGTATTAGTCAAAGTTTTTACGAATTCTCTCCTTGCTTCATTTAATGTAACATATGTGTAATGTTCATTAGAAAGTCGTTTGATCGGATGATTGTAGGTTGAGGGCAGGTGGATATACTGTTTGTTGGAGCCAATTCTGTCGATACCTGAGGCATTCACAAAATTCCCAAATTCACTCAATGCCTCCCTATGCAAAGTTACTTGCTGTGCCAATTGACATCGTGATATTGTATTATGGATAAATCCACAATGATTGGTTATGATATTTTGTGAGAACTGTCCATAGATGTTACTTAGTCCTAATTCTAATTTATCTATACCTGCTTCCTCATTTTCCGATCTGGCTACATAGTATAAGAATTCCCGAGATGATCCCGTGTAATCCTTAATGAATAAATCTGCCCTGGAATCATGATCAATCGATCTGGTGTAAATATCATAGTTTTCAGATATAAAGGAAAGAAGCAAAGCTTTAAGGTCAAACTGAAGGGGAAGTAAAATCAATATATGGTAGTGATCTCGTCTTTGATCCTCAGAACCTGTTCCTCTCCACACAAGTTTTGGTATAGATAAACCACGCCTGTAATGTTTCTTGAATAGATATTTCTCAAATTGTTTAATGGCTTTATCTACTATTGGAAAAAGTTCTGTGAATTTGAGAGTATATTTTGCTGAAATTCTCTTTGAGGATATAGTTATTTGCAGAGGAAAGTATATGTCCTGATATTGTATTCTAACTTTATCAAACTCATTTATAAGAGCATTTAAGCCTAATCTAGCGGTATTTTGAGGTAATACTATAGGTTGGCTAGGAATGTTGGTAGGGAAGGCTTTGGAGACCTTATGGATGATAGGTAAAGAAAGTGTGGAAAACTGTGTAGGCATGGGGGGACTATTAAACTCCTTGATCAATTTAAATTAGAAACCAGAGATTCCTGAGAATCTGCTACCCACAGCGACATCCTACCTGGGCTAATTTCTATTTTGAAATATACTCCAATCGTGCCCAAGTAAGGGGCAGATTGGAAAAAAGTTGGGAATTCTTAAATTTTATTAAGAAGCCATGTCATTTACTAAATTAGTAGAACTACTTCGTAATATTTGGATTTGGGGATAGGTTTTTAGCTAGTTGGTAAAAAAACTTTGTTAGCTGCTATTTTTTTTCACAAATAAATGGTTAAATTTGCAAATCGAGGGATTAAATTTAACCCGAGGTAGAATTTAATATTTCATACCAAAAATACTTAGGATTTTGGGTTGCCAACCAATACATCTCTAAAATGCCAGCTGTATTGATAATCAATATATTTAATTTATTATTCCGAATAGTATTGTTTGAATCAGTTACTACACCATAGTGCAATTTCAATTGTTGGGTCAGGATAAAAAAATTCTTCTATAATAACATTTTCTAGTTCTAATATTCCATTCTTTGTCTACCGACCTATAGTTTTGCATTAAAATTATCCTTTTCCAAATCTTGTAAATTATAGAGCAATATATTTTTTTAATTAGTTTTATGATGGAAGTGAGCGTAAGTAAGACTTTTCGATATCGATCTTTCAAAAATCAACCCGAACAGCTTTTATCTGAATAGTAAACAATTCTAAGTGATTCATTTTTGAATGTACATAAAAACATTGAAATAATAAAGATTTTTTTACCATTCTAAGGGAACACAAAGTTTCAAGGTGAATTCAAAATGTCTTGAGAAAATTCGACCGCTGAATATCGATTTAGTCACAATAGTATCGATTAATTTTTAAGTCAAAAAAATACCACAAAAATAATAAAAAAATGTAACGGATAATAGGCG